>NZ_LGYX01000013.1:0-182488 GCF_001264395.1 Pantoea sp. CFSAN033090
ACCACAACAGGGGAAGACCCATGTATACACAGTACCTGAGGGCGAAAAGATGGCTGTTGAAACAAAATTTGTAGTAGTCAGAAAGGGTGAAGAGAAGATGACGTTTGCCAATAAGAAAGAGGCCGATGCCTACGACAAAATGCTCGATATGGCCGAAGCCTTCACCGACTGGCTGTTACAGCATCAACCTGCAATGGAAGAATCTCAGGCGGAAACGCTGGGCCTGCTGATTGCAGAGCAGAAAGATGCCGTTCAGCATATTCTGCGCACCAGCAAACTGCCAGAAACGGCAGCAGCAGCCGTCTCTCAGCCAGAAGCTGTCTCAGACGATAGCGCGGATGAGCCGCAGGAAGAGCCTGCTGCAAAGAAAGTGCGCGCCGTTAAAGCCGCGTAATCTCAACAGCGCCGGAAGCGAACCTTCCGGCGTTGCTGTTTCTGAATAGCGGTTTGAGCTGTTCTCCTGCTAACTTCTTTACAGATAGTCTTCCTTCCACTCTTTTACCCTGCATAACGGGCTCTGACGCTCAACAGAACGATTTCACACATTAAGGGCTTTCCGTCCGATAAATCAAAACATTGTGATCAGTGACAAAAGCGTTCAAAGCGGTGTGTTTTTAATCGCTAAATGGCAGTTAATGAACACTGCAGTCCATTAGTCGATTTTTCAGACGACCTTCCTCGCATGACTATCTTCCTCCCATAACGTGAGTTTTCATTCCACTGAGCGTCATACCCCTTTTGCTGCCCGGAACCGCACCCCCGGCTTTAATACTGGTCTCGTCCGGCGGGTATCGCCACACGCAGGATGCCTGGGTGACTGAACTCAACACGGTAGTCACTTTTTAAGTTAATAAGAGGATTTCGATCGCTGTCACGCTTTTTGCCCTGACAGATTGAGGTCATGACTAAAACTGATAGAGTTCCCGAACTGGATTGTTACTGCTTAGGCAGGCAAAACCTGACTTCTGGCCTCTGTCGGATGTCAGGTTTTTTTGTTTCTGGGGTTCCGATGAAAATCGCCAAAATTCTTAATAACAACGTGGTGATGGTTCAGGATGAGCAGGGACGCGAACAGGTCGTGATGGGGCGTGGACTGGCTTTCCAGAAGCGCATCGGTGACAGTCTCAACGCTGCGCACATTGAGAAGGTATTTGCGCTGCAAAGTGATCTGCTGGTACGTCGTCTGGAGGAGTTGTTACACCAGATCCCTCCTGAAGTGATGACCACCTGCGACCGCATTATTGATCTGGCAACACAACGTCTGGGGACATTGCAGGAGAGCCTGTATATCACGTTGACCGACCACTGCTACTTTGCCATTGAAAGGCAGAAAAAAGGTCTGGCAATTAAAAATGTGTTGCTGTGGGATATCAAACGCCTCTACCCCAAAGAGTTCGAACTGGGTCAGGAGGCCAGGGCTATCATTTCACGTCGTCTGAATGTCGAACTGGCGGAGGATGAAGCCGGCTTTATCGCGCTACATCTGGTGACGGCGCAGCTCAATAATGAAATGCCGGAAGTGATGCATGTCACCCGGGTTATGCAGGAGATTCTGCAACTGGTGAAGTATCAACTGCAGCTGGAGTACATCGAATCGTCGCTGAGTTACCAGCGTTTTGTCACTCATCTGAAGTTTTTTGCTCAGCGGATGCTGACGCGTACCGTGGTGGACGATGACGATGTATCGCTGCATACAGCAGTAAAAGATAACTATCCCAAAGCCTGGAAATGTGCGGTGAAAATCGCGCAGCATCTGCAACAAAGCTATCAGCGTGATCTGACCGCAGAAGAGATCATGTTTCTCGCCATTAACATCGAACGGGTGAGAAAAGAGGGGCAATAAGCTCCATAAACCGGATTGTTACTGCTTTACGCAGGCAAAACCTGAGCGCGGCCTCTGAAAGGAGGACGTTCTCAGGTTTTTTTCATTTTTGGCTCAGTTAACTGATGTCCGCAGGCATCGGTTGTAAGGAAATCGAGATGGAATATCACACGCTGGCGCAGGATATCCTCAGCCATATTGGTGGCCGGGAGAACATCGTAACTCTGGTTCATTGTGCCACCCGGTTACGCTTCAAACTGAAAGACAACCATAAAGCCGACGCTGAAGGGCTAAAGAAAAATCCGGGCGTTATTATGGTCGTTGAAAGCGGCGGGCAGTTTCAGGTGGTGATTGGCAACCACGTTCATGATGTCTGGCAGGCTGTGCGTAGTGAAGCGGGCCTGGCTGATGAGCTTTCTGCAGCAACAGAAGGGGAAAAGACCGGGGGTAATGTTTTCAATCATCTGATCGACATTGTATCAGGCATTTTTACCCCGTTTATCGGCATTCTCGCCGCCTCCGGGATCCTAAAAGGTTTACTGGCGCTGGCCGTGGTCTGTGGCTGGCTTTCTGTTGAAAGTGGAACGTATAAAATCTGGTTTGCAGCCAGTGATGCCCTGTTTTTCTTCTTTCCTCTGGTGCTGGGCTACACCGCCGGGAAGAAATTTGGCGGCAATCCCTTTATTACCATGGTGATTGGCGGGGCGCTGACCCACCCGACGATGATTGCAGCTTTTAATGCCAGCCAGCAGTCCGGTGAAATGACGGACGCGTTTCTCGGCATCCCTGTAACCTGGTTTAATTACAGTGCGTCGGTTATCCCGATTATTCTCGCTGCCTGGGTAAGTTGCTGGCTGGAAAAACAGAGCAGCCGGCGACTTCCCGCCTCCATGAAAAACTTCTTTGCGCCATTAATCTGCCTGAGCGTCACCGTGCCGCTGACCTTCCTGGTGATTGGCCCACTGGCCACAGGCTTAAGTCAGATACTGGCAAACGGTTACCAGTGGATTTATGCGCTGGCACCCTGGCTGGCTGGTGCCGCCCTGGGCGCGTTGTGGCAGGTCTGTGTGATTTTTGGTTTGCACTGGGGACTGGTGCCACTGATGATCAACAATCTTGCCGTACTGGGGCATGACTCAATGCTGCCCATGCTATTGCCTGCTGTCATGGGCCAGGTTGGCGCGGCGCTGGGGGTGTTTCTGCGCAGTCGGGATGCACGACAGAAGATGCTGGCGGGTTCATCCGTGACCGCAGGGATCTTTGGTATCACTGAACCGGCTGTCTATGGCGTTAATCTGCCGCTGCGCCGTCCCTTTATCTTTGGCTGCGTGGCGGGCGCTATTGGCGGTGCCATTGTCGGCCTCAGCAGCACCCACGTTTATTCATTTGGTTTTGCCAACATCTTTACCATCGCACAGATGATCCCACCTGGCGGTGTGGATTCCACGTTATGGGGCGGTATTGCCGGGACGCTACTAGCGCTGACACTGGGTTGCGGCATGACGCTGGTAGCGGGCATGCCCCGAAACACGGCGCCAGACGCAGCGCTCCCGATTACCCCTGGCGAAGATGACATTCTGTCACCGATGACGGGCACCGTTCTGGGGCTTGGTCAGATTCCCGATCCAACCTTCGCCAGTGGCCTGCTGGGACAGGGTGTGGCCATCATCCCTTCCGACAACAAAGTGATTGCGCCTTTTGCGGGTGAGGTGGCCTCCCTGTTTCAGACCCGACACGCCATAGGGCTGCTGAGTCACAGCGGGATTGAGCTGTTGATCCATGTGGGTATCGATACCGTCAGGCTCGACGGCAAACCTTTCACGGCACATGTACAAGTGGGCGACACATTCAGGGCCGGCGATCTGCTGCTGGAGTTTGATCGTCAGGCCATTCTTGATGCCGGATATGACCTGGCAACACCGATCATTATCACTAACAGCGATGAGTATCCTGAGGTGATGACTGTGGCAGGGACCGCGGTCACTGCAGGTACGCCTTTACTCAGCGTCACTCGTCAATAAAAGGAGAACAGGATGAAAACTTTCCCGGATTCATTTTTATGGGGCGGTGCTGTTGCCGCTAATCAGGTTGAAGGCGCATGGCGTGAAGAGGGCAAAGGCCTCTCAACCTCAGACGTTCAGCCACAGGGAATCTTTGGCCCGGTATCGGAGCGCATTGAGGGCAGCCAAAGCCTCAAAGACATCGCGATCGACTTTTACCACCGCTATCCGGACGATATCAGGCTGTTTGCAGAGATGGGTTTCAGCTGTCTGCGGGTTTCCATCGCATGGACGCGCATCTTCCCGAACGGTGACGAGCAACAGCCCAACGAGGCTGGTCTGGCCTTTTATGACCGGTTATTCGATGAGCTGGCCGCACATCACATCACCCCACTTGTTACGTTGTCACATTATGAAATGCCCTGGCACCTTGTGAAGCAATATGGTGGCTGGGGTAACCGCCAGGTGATTGGCTTCTTCGAGCATTATGCCCGTACGGTGTTTGCCCGCTACCGGCAGAAAGTCAGACTCTGGCTGACCTTTAACGAAATTAACATGTCGCTTCACGCGCCGATGACCGGTGTGGGTCTGCCGGAAACCAGCAGCAAAGGCGAGGTGTATCAGGCGATTCATCATCAACTGGTCGCCAGTGCGCTGGCGGTGAAAGCCTGTCGCGAGATTAACCCGGACGCCAGCATTGGCAATATGCTGCTGGGAGGGCTGGTCTATCCACTCAGTTGTAAGCCTGACGATGTGCTGGAAGCGCTGCAGGAGAACCGAAAATGGCAATTTTTTGGCGATGTTCAGTGCCGTGGTGTTTATCCGGGTTATATGTTGCGGTTCTTTCGCGAGAATAATATTCAGCTGGATATCACGGATGCCGATCGCCAGATACTCCAGTCGACCGTCGATTTTATCTCGTTCAGCTATTACATGTCCGGCTGCGTGACCGCCGATGAGACACTGAATCAGCAGATGCGGGGTAACATTCTGAGCATGGTGCCCAATCCTCACCTGCAGAGTTCTGAATGGGGCTGGCAGATTGACCCGGTGGGCTTGCGGACCTTACTGAATCTGCTGTGGGATCGTTATCAGAAGCCGCTGTTTATTGTTGAGAACGGACTGGGCGCCAAAGATATACCGGATGCAACGGGCGTCGTGCAGGATGATTATCGCATCAGCTACCTCAACGATCATCTGGTTCAGGTGCGTGAGGCCATTGACGATGGCGTGGAGGTCATGGGGTATACCAGCTGGGGGCCTATCGATCTTGTCAGCGCATCAAAAGCCGAATTGTCTAAGCGTTACGGTTTTATTTATGTTGACCGCGATGATACTGGTGAAGGTTCGCTGGCCCGCAGCCGGAAGAAAAGCTTTTACTGGTATAAAGATGTCATTGCGACCAACGGGGCTTCACTTAAAGAGTAATTGCCGCACTCAGGAGTACATCACAACGATCGCGATGTACTCCCGGTTAGCAGTTAAAACAGCCTGGCTCAGGGCGTCTCGTGGGTGTTAACCTGATAGCGGGTACTCCTGCCTCCGCCTTCAAGCCGGTAAAGGCAGCCTTTTTCAACCAGATCGGCCAGATGACGGGTCGCGGTGGCTTTACTCACTTTGGCGACCTTCTGGTACTGACTGGCGCTGATCCCCAGTTCGAAACCCTGCTCGCCGCCATCCAGCAGCCGGTTCAACACTTTCACCTGTTCCGGACTCAATCCCATCCCCTGATGCCGCAGCCAGAAACGCGCTTTCATCTGAGTGCGATCGATGACGTTCATCGCCTGTTGCAGACTCTCATCCAGGATATCAAGAAACCAAACCAGCCAGTGGGTGATATCCAGGCCGCCTTTCTGCGTCTGCTCAAGGATGCGGTAATAACCGGCACGCTGCGTCAGAATGGCGGGTGACATGGCATACAGCCGGATGCTCTGACTGTCGGCCTGCGCCAGCGCCAGATCGGTTAAGGCACGCGTGATACGACCATTACCATCATCAAAAGGGTGCAGGGTGACAAACCAGAGGTGGCAGATGGCGGCGCGCAGCAACGGGTCCAGCATCACATCATGCTGACTGCTGTTGAACCACTCAATAAACTGCGCCAGCTGCGGCTCCAGTCCCTGTCGCGGCGGCGCTTCAAAATGCACCGTGGGACGATCGATGCGACCTGAGATGACCTGCATCGGCTCACTGCCGCGCAGCGTGCCGACGCTCAGGCGCTGCACCGTCCACTCATCGGCCGGGAAAAGCCAGCGATGCCACTGACAGAGACGCTCAGGCGTCAGCGGCTGGCTGCGGTTATTGATGGCATCGAGCATCATGGCAGCCAGGCCTTCTGAACGATCGGAGACCGGATAAGGCTGCTCTTCCGTCACGCCTAACCGACGCGCCAGCGATGAGCGGACCGATTGCACGTTGACCCGCTCCTCTTCAATCGCGGAAGAGGAGAGGATATTGCTGAGCAGGGTATCCAGCGTCTGGGTTTCACTGTCTGAATGCAGGCTGGCACGGCCCAGCAGCAATCCGCGCTGCTGCTGCAGATGGCGCAGGCGCGGTAACAGCACGGCGTCCTGCCACTGAAAATGGGGCCAGTCCGGCTGTTGCCAGATCCAGGTAACGCTCATAATCGGCTCACGCTAAGGGTAGATGAGCCGAATAAAGAAGGTTATTCGGCTCACACAATGAGTCGATAATAGCGAATATTTGGCTCACAGGCCAACCCGGCTGAAGTGAGGGCAAAAAAAAGGACCCGAAGGTCCTGTTTGCTTAGCGGGAGAACTGCATAAAGGTGTCTGAATAGTAGTGAACGATCCAGGCGACATACGCCAGCCAGACAACCATCCCGACAGCTAATCCTGATTTACCGATCATTGTTCTATCTCCACTGCGATAAGGGGGCTACAGCAACTGTTGACATAAACTGACAGTAATGGCGGGCACCAGTATTGTTGCAGATCAAAAAAAGGCCGTTCATTCACAGCGCCATAATCCCTTTGCGATCAACTTCCCGTAATCACGCGCTGTGAGACCCCCATCACGGCGGGGAAATGGCCATTAAAGTTCAAAAAAACGCCGCCGATAGATGATCTCAGGAGCACCATAACTACAAGGAGGTATTGAGCCAGGTAAATTTCAGGGGAAGCACTATGGTCAGTCAGTTAACACATAAGAAAAGAATGAGTACCCGTGCCCAGATGCTGATCATGGGTGGTTTAACGATAGTGCTGGGATTTACCGTGACGATTGGGGTTCTCAGCTGGCAATCCGGTAAAGAGCAGAAGGCGCTGGCCGAACAATATCTGCAGCAGATTGCGCAGAGCCGTGCCTTACAGGTGCAGCAGGAATTGAGCCATGCACGTGATGTCGCGAGTCACCTCGGACAAAGTCTGATTGCCTTGCCCCACGTCGGCATTACCGATCGCAAAGCGGCCGATAAGGTGATGGAGTATGCGCTGCGTGCTAACCCTGACTATCTGTCGATGTCAGTGATATTTGAACAGAATGCGTTTGATGGCCGTGATGCCGAGTTCGCTTCACAGCCAGGTCAGGCACCGCAGGGCCGTTATGCCTTTTTTGTGGATCGTGACGCGGCAGGAAAATACGCGATGCATCCGCTGCTCTCCTATCTGACACCGGGTCAGGGCGATTACTATCTGATCCCGCAAAAAACACAAAAAGATACGCTCACAGAACCCTATAGCTATGCCTATAACGGCGTGCCAACATTGCTCACCTCCGTCGCCGCCGCGATTATCGATCAGGGCACACTAAAGGCGATCGTTACCTCTGACATTTCACTGGCATCACTGCAACAGAAAGTGAATCAGATCAAACCCTGGCAGGGAAGCGGCTATGCGCTGCTGCTTTCTCACGGCGGGAATGTGGTCTCTTCGCCGGTGAAAGATGAAGCCGGGAAGCCCTGGAAAGGCGAAAAAGAGGGTTTTACGTCAAAAGTCGTCCAGCGATTTGATGCCGTGCTGGGTGAAGACGCTTTGGTCACCTGGCAGCCGGTGATGATAGGTAACAGCGACAAACCCTGGTATCTGGGCGTGGTTGCACCGGTCAGTCAGGTGATGGCCGCCTCAAACCGGCAGCTGATGTGGGCGGTGATCCTGATGGTCGTGAGCGTTCTGCTGGTCGGGACGGTGCTGGGCATGCTGTTCAGCCGTAAAGTGTTGCGTCCGATTGGCGGTGAGCCGGCTGAAGCGGCGCATATTGCGCTGGCCGTCGCCGATGGCAAGCTGGATAACGCGATTGTGGTGAAAAACGGCGATCGCAGCAGCCTCTTTTTCGCCCTGGATACCATGCAAAGCCAGCTCCGGCAGATTGTCGGGCAGATTAAAGATTCCAGTGAATCAGTACGCCAGGGGGCGGGTGAAATTGCCAGCGGAAACCTCAATCTGGCGTCACGCACCGAACAACAGGCCGCCGCGCTGGAGCAGACCGCAGCCAGCATGGAGCAGATCAGCGCCACGATTCGCCTGAATGCCGATAACGCGCAGCAGGCGACCAGCCTGACTGAAAACGCTACCCACATCGCCAGTCGTGGTGCCTCGCTGGTGGGTGAGGTGGTGCAGACCATGGCGCAGATCGATGACAGTTCGAAAAAGATCGGCGACATTACCACCATGATTAACAGTATCGCCTTCCAGACCAATATTCTGGCGCTGAATGCGGCGGTGGAGGCTGCACGCGCCGGTGAGCAGGGACGCGGTTTTGCCGTGGTGGCTTCTGAAGTGCGTAATCTGGCCCAGCGCAGCGCGAACGCGGTGAAAGAGATCGGCGCACTGATTGAAGAGTCGAGCGTACGGGTCGAGAGCGGCGTCCGGCTGGTAAACGATGCCGGTAAAACCATGCAGGAGATGATGCAGGCGGTGAATTCGGTGCAGGGGATTATCGGTGAGATTGTTACAGCATCAAGCGAACAGGCGCGTGGCATCAGCCAGGTAACGATTGCCGTCAATGAAATGGATGGCGTCACTCAGCAGAATGCCGCGCTGGTGCAGCAGATGTCGGCTGCCGCCAGTTCGCTGGAGGATCAGGCGCAGCAGCTGTCACAGACGGTAGAGCAGTTTCATCTGGCGTAAGCAGGCGTATGTTTCCTGATCCAGACTCTGCTTCACAAAATAAAAAACCCGCCGCTGGCGCAATGCTGATCAGTTAAGATTAGATTTGTAAAGGCTGTCACGGTTAAACGTCACAGCCTTTTTTTCCGGGCGAGCGAGCCGCAGTGCGGGCCAGCGCACCTCTGCTGCTGCCGGGCCGTCCTCGCGCCGCTCACGCGGTACCTTCGGCTTTGACGTCGTGCCGACGAACCGTTCGGGGATCGGCCCTCCCTGGCCGGCCCCGACCTGTCCACGCTTCCCGGCGTGGACTTCTGGCCCACCGTCACGCCTCAGCGCTGCGGATAGCCCTTTCAGCAGCAGAGGCGCTCAGGCCTCCACTCTCGTGCCCTTTTTTAACAATACACACTGAAGTTTCAGAGCAGGCCCGGCACCAGACTGCGTTATCACCTGTCGCTTAACTGACTGACATTACCGCTGGCGGGTTTATTTTTATCACTGTTCCGTCAGCCGCATGCCGCTGCTGGCATCAAACAAATGCATTTTATCCGGATTAACGGTCACCGGCAGCGTGCCGCCAGGCACGGCATCGCTGCGGCCGGTCAGTTGCATATGCAGCGGGAAACCCTGCCATTTCAGATGTAGCAGGGTCGATTCGCCGGTGATCTCAACAATATTGACCGCCGCCGGTTGCCCGCTGGCATCAAAAATCAGATCGTGCGGACGTACGCCAAGCGTGACCGGCTGATCGGCCTGCTGCTGTGCCGCACTGTGCCAGCGACGCGGCAACGGCAGCCACTGCTCGCCACAGCAGACGCCAGGCAGGCCATCGCGTGTCTGGAAACGGGCATCCAGCAGATTCATCGGCGGTGACCCGATAAACCGCGCCACGAAGGTGTTTACCGGGCGGTCATAAATCGCCAGCGGTGCACCCTGTTGCACAATGACCCCTTCTTTCATCACCACAATCTGATCCGCCAGCGTCATCGCCTCGACCTGATCGTGGGTAACATAGACCATGGTGGTTTTGAAACGTTGATGCAGCGACTTAATCTCGGCCCGCAGCTCCATGCGTAACTGCGCATCAAGATTAGAAAGCGGCTCATCAAACAGAAACACCTGCGGATTGCGCACCATGGCGCGGCCCATCGCCACGCGCTGCCGCTGTCCACCCGACAACGCTCTTGGATAACGCTGCAGCAGCTGATCGATGCCGAGAATGCCGGCAATGCGGGCGATTTTGCTTTTTTGCTCCTCGCGCTTCACCTTTTTCACCTGCATGTGAAACGCCAGATTCTCCGCGACGGTGAGATGCGGATAGAGCGCATAGCTCTGAAACACCATGGCGATATCCCGGTCAGCAGGATCGAGATCGTTAATGCGTTTTTTATCCAGCATGATCGCCCCGTCAGAGACGGTATCCAGACCGGCAAGCAGCCGCAGCAGGGTTGATTTGCCGCAGCCGGAGGGGCCAACCAGCACAGTGAAACTGCCATCAGGGATGGTTAAATCCAGCGGGTGCAGCACGCTCTGTTTACCGTAGCGCTTCGCCACCTGTACAAGTTCAACACTGGCCATGGTCAGCGCACCTCATTTGATAGTTGGAGTTGTTGCCAGCTGGGATAGCGGCGCGGAGAGCTGCTTATCGCCTGTGATGCCACTTCAATGCCCCAGCGCAGCGCCGTGTGCGATGGCTGGTGATAGAGCAGTGCAGTAAGAAAACCGGCATTAAAACTGTCACCGGCACCAATGGTATCTACCACCGTCACCGGCTGGGCAGCAGCATACTGCACAGAGGCGGCAGACCAGAGACGTGCGCCCTCTGCGCCACACTTAATCACACAGCCGCCGCGACCACTGAGCCGGGCCGCCAGCTGTTTACCGCTTTGATCCAGCAGTTCTGCGCCCGATAAGCCCAGCGCTTCCACCTCATTCAGCAGCAGCCAGTCACAGTCCGCTAACCAGTTGCCAATCTGTAAGCGAAGCCCATCGCTCCAGCCCGCAGGCGGCCAGCCGGTATCCACGGCGACACAGAAGCCACGCTGTTGCAGCGCGGCCAGCAGCGCCGGGTAGTGATCATAGAGTTCCAGACAGAGAAAGGTGCCGCACAGCAGGACGATGTCGCCCGGCGTCGCCTGCGACGGCAACTGGGCCAGCACATCGTCCGCGGTCAGCACGGTAATATGGCCGTGATTGCTGAGAAACGAGCGTTCGTTATCGGGATGGGTCACGCCTACCGTCAGCGAGGTTTCACAGGCATAGCGCGGCCAGTATGCAGCGCTATGAGGAAAGTGACTGGCGAGCCAGTGACTGAAGCCATCGTCGCCCTGATTGGCAATGGCCCGATGCGGCACCTGCATCGCCTCCAGCGCCAGCGCACAGTTACCTGCGGACCCGCCGGGACGTAACTCGCTGTGCTGCAGCATCACTTCCGTGCCGCGCTGCGGCCAGTCGCTGAGCGTACTCATGATTAAATCAACATTTATATTGCCCACCACATAGAGGGTGGGCGTGAGGGTAGTGACCATAATTATCCCTTACTTCCGCCGCTGGTGAGACCGCTGACCAGCGTCTTCTGCAACCAGATGGCAATAAACAGTGGCGGCACCGAAGCCAGAATGCCGATTGCCGCGATCAGCCCGTCATCGGTCGCGCGTCCTGCGGTAAAACCGGCAATGGCGACCGGCAGGGTCTGTGCCGAAATATTGCTGGTGAACAGCAGCGCGTAGAAAAACTCATCCCAGGCGAGCAGCCAGCCGAACAGCGCGGCAGCGCCCAGCACCGGCTTTGCCAGCGGCAGCGTAATGCGCAGCAGAACCTGCCAGAAGCGCAGGCCATCAAGCCGTGCTGCCTGTTCGATATCACGTGGCAGTGAGTCGAACTGGTTCTTCAGCATCCAGGTCAGAAACGGCAGGATCAGTGAGCAGTAGACCATCACCAGGCCGGGACGGGTGTTGAGCAGCCCCAGTTGTTGCAGCAGAAAGTAGAGCGGCAGCACAAACGCCACGGGCGGCACCATATAGATTGCCAGAGCGCCGGAAAGCCAGGCATCACGACCACTGTAGCGTGAGAAGCTGAACGCCGCGGGTATCGCCAGCAGCAGCGAGATCGCTGTGGCCACCGTCGCCACCAGCAAACTGTTACCCAGCGCGTGCAGGAAAACGTTGCCGGGCTGATTTGGTGCCAGCGAAATCAGCCCCTGATAGCGGCTGAAATCCCACTGACGCGGCAGCCACTCCAGCGGCACGCGGGAGAGATCGCTGGCAGAACTGACGCTCATCAGAAACAGCCAGCCCATCGGGGCCAGAATGCTGACGGCGACCAGCAGCGCAGCCCCGTAGCGCAGCACCCGTCGCAGTTTAGTTTTCATAAGCGGTACTCCGGCGGCGCTGATGCCATAACATCAGCAGATAGAGCGTGATCAGAAGGGCGCACATCAGGGTCATCAGTATCGCGTAGGCGGCACCGCTGCCGGCACGCAGATAGCTGAACGACTCCTGATAAACGAAAAAGCTCAGGGTTTTGGTGCTGTCCACCGGGCCGCCGCGCGTCATCACGTAGATGATGTCGAAGATTTTAAAGGCATCGATGGTGCGTAACACCAGCGCGACGCCGAGCGGTGCAACAATCGCCGGGAAGGTAATCGCCCGGAAACGCCGCCAGGCGGAGGCACCGTCCAGTCGTGCCGCTTCAAACAGATCCTCGGGGATCGACTGCAGCGCCGCCAGCACCAGCAGGGTGACCAGCGGATAGTTTTTCCAGATATCCGCAAACATCACCGCGTTGAGCGCCGCCTCCGGCGATCCCAGCCAGCTGCGATAGCCGTCAATGATGCCGAGCTGGCTGAGCAGGGCGTTGATGCTGCCGTAATCAGGGTTGAAGTTGAGCCGCCACATCATGGCGTTGACGATGGTCGGCAGCGCCCACGGCAGAATCACCAGCACCCGCAAAACGTTGCGCCCGATGAATTTCTGATTCAGCAGCAGCGCCACCAGCACGCCGATAATCCCTTCAACGGTGACAGACACAAGGGTGAAATAGAGTGTGCGCCAGATCGACGCCCGAAAGTCGGGATCGCTAAGCGCATAGAGATAGTTTTCCAGCCCAATCCAGGCAGGCGTTTCACCACTGCCAATCAGCGCAGCATCGGTAAAGCTGAGCCAGATGGTACGCAGCAGAGGCCAGGCGGTTAACAGCAGCATCACCAGCAACATGGGTGCCAGCAGCACCCATGCCTGACGCTGTTCGCGTTGACGCAAACTCAGCATCATAACTCCTTAACGCAGCCGGGCGGCGCTTTTATCAACCGTCGCCATCGCGTCCTGCGCCGGGGCTTTACCCAGCAACACCTGCTGTAACTGCTGTTGCAGCTGGTTCGACAGACGGGAATAGTCAGCGGTCTCCGGACGTGACAGCATCACGTTTAGCGATTTGTCCGCCGCGGCAATCAGGCTCTCCTGATCCTTTTTCACTGCTTCATCCTGATAAGAGGATTTCCAGATCGGCAGGCTGAGCTTCGCATACTGATTCTGTACCGGCTGTGAGGTCATGTACTGAATGTACTGCCACGCCTCGTTGGCATGGGTGCTGCCTTTGGTGATCCCCAGCCCCATTGAGCCGTTTACCGCCCCCACTTTTCCTGGCGCATCGCCGGGCGCAGGCATGATCCCAACGTCGCCCGCCACTTTGCTCTGCTTCGGATCGTTCGCCATGTTGTACATGTAGGTCCAGTTCAGCGCGAAAGCCGCATCGCCATTAGAAAACGATTTACGCACATCCTCTTCCAGATATTCACGCGACGCCGGGTTACTCAGGCCCTCATCGAGCGAGCTTTTCATCAGGTTAAGCGCCTTGAGTGAAGCCGGGCTGGAGAAGTTAAGTTTGCCGTTCTGATAGAACTGACCACCAAAGCCTGAAACAAGCGTGGTGTAGTCACACACCAGCGCCTCAGCCTGGGACCAGCTCCAGACCAGCGGCCAGGTGACAATCTTTTTATCCTTGATGATCTTCGCGTCATCCAGCACCTGCTGCCAGGTCTGTGGCGGCGTGGTGATGCCCGCTTTAGCCAGCATCGCTTTGTTGTAGTAAAGGTATTTGGTGTCGAGGATCCACGGCATACCCAGCGTTTTACCTTTGTAAACCACGGTGTTCATCGCGCCCGGGAAGACCTTCTCTTTATCCTCTGGCGTAATGCGTGCGCTGACATCCTGCAGCAGATCGAAACGGGCGAATTCCGCTGGCCAGATGGCATCGAACAGCACCACATCATAGCCATTGCCGCCCGCGCCACGCGCCGCCACAATCTTGTCGTGCAGCGCCTCATAAGGAACAAACTCCAGATTGACGCTGACATCCGGGTGCTGCTTCTGAAAATTTTGCGTCATCGCACGAATATCATTTTCGCTGTAAGCCGCCTGGGTCATAAACAGGGCATTGATCTGGCTGGCCGCCGCCGCGCTGCCTGCGCTTAACATCAGTAAGGCGGCAAAACCGGCTTTTAGTTGGGGTGTGTAACGCTGTGACATGGTCTTCTCCACTGTGCAGCAACAGGCTGTCGATTAATTAAATCAATTTGATTGATTTAATCGGGGGCGTAATTTTGGTCAGTGGGTGAACTGACCTGTCTGAATCTAAGCAAACGGCGTGCCACAGTGCCGGAGGGCATAGCAACAAAGCCGTAACAACGCTGAAACTCAGACTGCGCTTTTATGGCAAAATTGCCTATCCTGATGCGCGAGAATTGCGTGCAGCATCAAAGATATTGTTTGCCCGAATGCATTCGGAGACCAATACTGTCGGGTCCCGCTGAAATGGAAAACAACATGAAAACCTCGGGTACCAACCTTGAACATGCGCGGGCGCACAACCGGCGTGTGGTGATTGAAGCCATTCGCCTGCACGGTGAACTGACCCGTGCCGAACTGGCCCGCATGACGGCACTGACGCCGCAGACCGTCTCGAATATCGTGGCGGAACTGGAGCAGGCCGAACTGCTGACCAGCCGCCAGCCGCGCCGCAGCGGGCGTGGTCAGCCCTCAATTCCGGTTACGCTCAATCCCACCAGTGCCTGGTCGATCGGCATCCATCTTGATCACCAGACGCTGCTGCTGGTTCTGGTCGATCTCAGTGGTGAAGTGCGTTTCCGCCGCCTCGTTCTGGTGCAAAAGCCTCAGCCTGCTGCCACCCTGGCGTGCATTGCCAGCGTGCTGGAGGAGATGCGCGCCTTCCTGGGTACTCAGTGGCAAAAAGTGCTGGGGATTGGCGTGGTGATGCCAGGGCCTTTTGGTGTGGAGGGCATTTCATCAGTGGGGCCGACCACGCTGAACGGGTGGGAGCAGGTCGATATTGAGGCTGAACTCGCCGCCATCAGTGGTCTGCCGGTGACGCTGGAAAATGATGCTACGGTCGCCGCCATCGGCGAACGCTTTCACGGCACAGCGCGCCACCTGAACTCCTTTATCTATCTCTATATCGGCACCGGCCTGGGCGCGGGGATCTTCACTGATGGTCATATCTATACCGGCCACGCTCATAATGCGGGCGAAATCGGACACATTGTGGTCGAGCCGGGCGGTCGCGACTGCTACTGCGGAAATCAGGGCTGCCTCGAGCGTTACGTCTCGCTGCAGGCCGCTTATGAATTCTGCGGTCTCGATCCAATGCGGGCGCTGCCCGAAGATCTGTTACAGATTGAACCCGCGCGTTTTACCGCATGGATTGAGAATGTGACGACGCCGTTACGTCAGGCAATCAATATTCTGGAGTCGGTGTTTGATGCTGAGGCGGTAATTATTGGCGGGATGATGCCTGCGCCGTTGCTGGAGCAGATGGTGCAGCGATTGCCGCCGCTTTATCAGTCGGTGCGCGGACGCTATCTTAACGATATGCGACTAAAAATTGGCATGACCGGCAGCGATACAGCCGCTCTCGGCGCCGCCGCTTTACCGATTTTCGATGAATTTAATCCGAAGTTTCAGGTGCTGATGAAGTAGTCAGGGAAAAGGGCGCTGCTGCAGACAACAGCGCCACAGGCATTAACCCGGGTAGATACCGCGATCTTTACGCGCCATCAGAATACGCTCACAGGCCACGATATAGGCCGCGGTACGCAGCGAGCAATCTTTCTCCTTCGACTTTTCCCAGACGTGTACCATCGCTTCCGTCATGATCTTGTCTGAGCGACGATTGATCTCATCTTCGCTCCAGAAGAAGCTGGCCATGTCCTGAACCCACTCGAAGTAGCTGACGGTCACGCCACCGGCATTACAGACCACGTCCGGCACCACGATAATGCCGCGGGTGGCCAGCATGTCATCGGCATCCGGATAGGTCGGGCCGTTTGCGCCTTCCAGCACGATTTTGCAGCTCAGGACTTCAGCACGCTCGCGGGTAATCTGACCTTCCAGCGCCGCCGGGATCAGAATATCCATCCCTGTGGTCCAGAACGCCTCTTTATCAATGCTCTGCGCACCAGGGAAACCGGCAATCTGCTTATTGGCGATCTGCCATTCGGTCAGGGCAGCCATGTTGATGCCATCGGCATTAAACAGCGTCGCGGTGTGATCCTGAATCACTACCACACGAGCACCCGCCTCATCAAACAGGCGTGCCGCTTCGCTGCCGACGTTACCGAAACCCTGGACCGCAACGCGTGCGCCTTCAATTTCAATACCTGCACGGCGTGCCACTTCGCGTCCGGTAATAAACACGCCGCGACCGGTGGCTTTTTCACGCCCCAGTGAACCGCCCAGATGAATCGGTTTGCCCGTGACAACGCCGGTAATCGTTGTGCCGTGGTTCATGGAGTAGGTATCCATCATCCACGCCATCACTTTGCTGTTGGTCCCGACATCTGGCGCAGGAATATCTTTTTGCGGCCCGATGATGATGCCGATCTCGCTGGTGTAACGGCGGGTCAGTCGCTCAAGTTCACCGTCGGACAATTTGAACGGATCAACGCGGATGCCGCCCTTAGCGCCGCCATAAGGCAGGTTAACCGCCGCACATTTGATGGTCATCCATGCGGAGAGCGCCATCACTTCATTAAGGTCGACATCCGGATGGTAGCGAATACCGCCTTTTCCTGGGCCGCGCGAAAGGTTGTGCTGAACGCGATAGCCTTCGAAATGGCGAATTGAGCCATCATCCATCTGGAGAGGAATATCAACAATCAACGCACGTTTTGGATGACGCAAAGTATCTATCCAACGTGAAAGATCGCCCAGATAGGGCGCAACCCGGTCGATTTGCTGTAAATAGGTGGACCAGGCAGATGTGCTGCTTTCAGACGCATAAGATAACTTATCCATAAAAAACCTTTCTTAATGAAGTTATTTATTGTGTGGAGCCGTGGATGGAGAGCGCATTGCATTGCGCCGACATAATCTAACACTACTGAAACAAATAAGATGTGGCATCAGCCATGCCACATCGCTGTAATGCCCTGTTTTGGGGCAGGGTGAGTGAATAGATTAGTATTGCTGACCCCTTACAGACGAATAAAGATGCGCGTGGAGTGCGTATTTTCTGCATAGGACAGGAAATATCGCTATCTTTCAAATCTTTGAGGGCGTTCAAAAAGTTAAATAATTGATCGTAACCATGTTGACTTTACTGCACCAATTAAGTGCATGAGAATAAGTAATCAAAGGATTACATAAAGTAATGGATTGGACGTTAATAGCGCAGGCTAATCAGGTATTTAGAAAGGAGTGAGGGTCAGGGCTGGGGAAGGGAGAATAACGGGCCAGCGCAGTGGCTGGCCAGAATGAGGTTTACTGATGCAGTGCCTGCTCGGCTTCTTTCAGTTCCTGGCGAGCGTCAGCCAGTTTATCTTCGCGCTTCTGGATCTTGCTGGCGCTGCGGCCTTCAGCTTTCGCTTTAGCCAGTTCCTGTTCGCGTTCCTGTACCTTCAACTTTTTCTCTGCCACTTTTTCCTGACGCTGCTTTAGCAGACTGCTTTCGGTACAGTTCTGATTCACTTCGCTCAGCGCTTTTTCAAGGCCGGCAACCTGATGGGTATTATTGTGCTGGCGGGCAAAAGAGAGCTGGGTCTCAATCTCCTGCTTTTTGGCTGCACAACCGGTCAGGCCAGAGGCCGCGTGAGCAGCAGTAAAAGTGAGTGGTAACAGGAGAAGGCTGAAGGTCAGTAAGGTCTTTTTCATCTTAGTCTCGTCAATGAGTCAGGGTTGTGGCACCAGTATACGGAACCACCTTAAGAGATTCTTAACGAAAAAAATTATTTACTGGCGCGGAAAAACAGGGGTAAAGAAGGCGCTGCCTGCTGTCAGGCAGCGCTGGAGGCGTTGGATTGGGCAAATTGCAGGTTACAATCAGGTCCACTGAGCATTACCGGATGACCATCCAGACTCTGCTGTTCAAAATAGTCCTGCATCTGCTGGCTGATGCCGGCACCACACCACATCACATGATGCTGATGGAGGTCAGTTTTAACGGCTGGCTGTCCGGTTGCACGCGAGTCAACCTCGACATTAAAGCCCATCGCAGTAAGACGAATCGCTTCAAGCCAGATTTCGGTTTTATCAAGTACGCTCACCGCTTCCAGAAACAGAGGAATGGAGGATTCGTTGCGCGATGAGGCGCGCATGACTTTATCCGCCTGCTGCTGCACGGTTTGCTCAAAACGGTTGAGGCGACGTGACGCTCCCCGACGGAGATCGGCGTAAAGCCAGGCGCTCAGCGGCCGCAGCAGATTAATGACGAAATCATCACCGCTATAATGGCTGGACATCGTGTGCATCTGGCGTGAAAGCGACAGCGGTGTGCCAAATTCCAGTTGCCAGAGCAGGTCGCCTTTGCGCGCCGCCCAGCCATAGGTGGTGACCGTCGAAGCAGCCTGCTGACCTTGCCAGATTTCGTCGAGCGTCGCGCCAGTCGCTGTTAAGCCAACCAGGGTCTGGATTTCACTGAGGTGATGATCACTCCAGCGTTCCTGATACTGCTGCGGCGTCAGTAATCCCTGCTTCATCCAGCTCTTCAGGTTAGCGGGATGGGTGCCGGTTATGGCGCAAACAGTATCGGTGGTATAAGAATGCATATCGTGCCCTCTGTAGAGGGGAAGGCCGCCGGGATTAACCGGGGATGAACCACCACTATGAACCTTATAACAGTCAATTAACAGAGGCAGAGTTAAGGCAAATCGGCGCTATGTGCCTGTGACGCTACGCTTATTCGTTGTTATTCTCCGATTAAATTTATGCTGATCAGCAGGTTAAAAGCGCTGCGATCAGGCAATAAAAATACTGTGTATTTATTCAGTAAATATTCTTTACGCAAATATACCGGGAAATCGGTACTTTTAAGCCTATTTTAAGAGCATGCCGACTCTTATCCCCCTTACATCCTCCCGCTAAATCGCTAAAATAGCGGGTTCTGATGATCAGGAGAAAGAGTGCCCAATGCGTTATCGTTTTAGTCTCGCCGTTGTAACGGTTGCTGCTGTACTGACTGGCTGTGCAAAACATGCCGCCAGCGATGCGCCAGATGAATTTGCTGCTGGCCCGACGCAGATTGATGTCTCACACATCAAGACCCGCGCAGATGATGGCTCCAGTGTATTCCTGACTGTAGATGGTAAAGACGCCGGCAGATTGCCTAACGGCGAAAGCATGCTGCTGCATGTTCCGGCCGGAAAACACCAGGTCGGTGGCTATGTACCCACTCTGTTTGGTATGGGTCGGGTGACCATTGCACCGGTAGAAGTGACCACGTCACCGGAAGATGTTAAAAAAGTGGCTTATACGGTCACACGCAACAAAGCGACCTTTGTTGAGAACAAGGACGAGCAGGGCTGAGTGGATAACGGCGGAGAGCTGCGCTCTCCGCTGGAAGGGCTGGCACTATAATCCCAGTTCGCTCAGTGAAGGATGGTCGTCAGGGCGTCGGCCCTGCGGCCAGTGAAACAGCCGCTGTTCTTCACTGATTTTCAGATCATTGATGCTGGCATAACGCTGCTGCATTAAACCTTGCTCATCAAAGGCCCAGTTCTCGTTGCCATATGAGCGATACCACTGCCGTTGCTCGTCATGCCATTCATAGGCGAACCGCACCGCAATCCGGTTCTGGTCAAAACTCCACAACTCTTTAATCAGCCGATACTGCTGCTCCCGCTGCCATTTTTGCTGCAGGAAGGCGATGATTTCTGCCCGGCCGGTCAGAAAGGTATCGCGATTGCGCCATTTACTGTCCGCTGAATAGGCCAGAGCGACCCGCTCCGCATCCCGGCTGTTCCAGCCATCCTCAGCCAGCCGGACTTTTTCAATCGCCTGTGCAGCCAGGATAAATGGCGGTAGAGGCGGACGTGTATTTTCCAACTTTCTCTCCTTAACAGCGCAGGCAAACGCATTGTCAGCATTCGTTACAGTCGTATCAGAGTTCCAGGGCGTGAATCTGGCAGACGGCACGCGCCGCTTCCTGACCTTTTTTCACGAAATGCTGAGTATAGAAGTCGATAAACTCGGCCGATGGCTGGAAATTATGCGGCGTGAGTGACACCGAGAAGACGGGCACATTGGTTGCCAGCTGTGCCTGCATCAGACCACTTACCACAGCCTGCGCGACGAAATCATGGCGATAGATGCCGCCATCCACCACCAGTGCTGCACAGACAATCGCATCGTAGTTGCCGGTCTGCGCCAGGCGTTGCGCCAGCAGCGGCATTTCAAAAGCGCCCGGAACATCCCATGTTTTAATCTCATATGAGGTACCGCGGCTTTCCAGTTCCTGTTCGAATCCTGTCAGAACCTGAGAAACGATTTCGCTGTGCCAGTTAGCTTTAATAAAGGCGACTTTCAACGGCTGCATGACTTACTCCAGTAAAAGGTGACATCCAGTGGTAACGGGCCAGATTGCGCCTCTGCACCCCGAATCAAAAATAGTGCGCCCGGCAGGCCAGTAACCTGCTGACAGCCTTCACTATACTGTAATGTAAAGAGTCTGTGTCCATCATTGTGATTATATGTAAATAACTGAGCGATGGCTTACCCGCTTATGCTGCAGCAAAAGCCTGCAACGTCTCCTGCAAGGTATTCCACACGCACGCTTCAGCCCGCCAAACCGCCTCACACCCTGTTGTTTGCGTAACAGCTTCCAGTTACGTTATTGCTTAAATAAAATACTGGATATTTGAACAGGTGTTTGTATAATTAATCGACTGCCCGCCGGGTATTGGTAGCGTTAGCGAGGGGTGAACCCATGATGATTTCAACTGAAAGCCTCAAATCTCTGGAACAATCGGTCACAATGAGCAGTCGTGAACTGGCTCAGATGACCGGTATTACACACGGAGAAGTGAAGCGGTTAATCAAAAGTCTGGAGACGGCTCAGCGTCTCTCCCAGCCACTCAGCGTGAATGAGTATGAGCGGGAAGGGGAAGTGCGTCAGGAGTACCGTCTGTGCAAGCGTGACTCGCTGCTGGCCGTGGCACGCCTGTCGCCAGGCTTCACTGCAGAAGTGCTGGATCGCTGGCAGGATCGCGAGAAGACGACCCATCTGCCTGACTTTACCAATCCGGCTGAAGCCGCTCGCGCCTGGGCTGAGCAGTTTGAACAGCGTCAGGCGGCGGAGCAGCAGCTGGCTCTCTCGGCACCCAAGGCGGCGTTCTTTGATAACTTCGTTGAGGTTGATGACTCGCTGGGCTTTCGGCAGCTCTGCAAAATGCTGAAAGTGAAAGAACCGGAGTTTCGCCAGTTTCTGCTGGAGCGCAACATCATGTATCGCGCAAAAGGCACCCTGACGCCGCAGCACTACCATATGCAGGCCGGCTACTTTACGCTGCATACCGGCACGGGCGAAAATCAGCACGCTTTCTCTCAGGCACGTTTTACGTCTAAAGGGGTGAAATGGGTCGCCAGTCTGTGGGCAGGGCACCTCTCTGCTCAGCCAAAAGGCGCAGCTGCGTAACCGTTCCTGTGATCTTGCGGGCTGGCGCGGATGTATAAGTGCTGGCAGATGTGCCTGTAAAAGTGCAGATATAAAAAAGGCCGCAACAGAGTGCGGCCTTTTTTGATCGTTAATGATCGATTATCGGGCAACTCACCAGCCTTTAATCGCATCACCCTTGTAAACTTCTTCGGCTTTGGCCGCCACCTCCGGTGACTGCAGCGCTGACTTCAGCTTCTGAATTTTATCGCTGTCTTTATTATCTTCACGTGATACCAGCGCATTGACGTAAGGCGATGAGGCACTTTCCATAAATAAGCCATCGCGGTGCGCTGATAATCCAGCCTGAGCCGAGAAATTAGTATTAATGATCGACAGGGTCACGTTGGGATCGTCTAAGGTGCGGGTCAGCTGTGGGGTGTCCACTTCAACCAGCTTCAGATTTTTTGGATTTTCGATGATATCCAGTGAGGTCGGTAAATAACCCACATCCGGTTTAAGTTTAATCAGACCCTGCGCCTGCAGCAGCAGCAGGCTGCGTCCCAGCGTGGTGGCTTCGTTAGAGATGGTGATAGTGGCACCATTCTGCAGCTCACTGATGTTCTTGATTTTGTGCGAATAGGCAGCAATCGGGAAGACGAACGTTTTACCCACTACCGCAAACTTATAGCCGCGCTCTTTAGACTGTGATTCCAGATAAGGCAGGCTCTGGAAAGCGTTAGCATCAACTTCTTTGTTATTCAGCGCTTCATTTGGCAGCACATAGTCATTGAAGTTAAGCACTTCGACATCCAGCTTGTATTTATCTTTCGCCACCTGCTTTACCACCTGCCAGATTGCTTCATCAGGCCCGGTATTAATCGCAACTTTAACTTTGTTATCGTCATCTTTTGAGCAGGCGGATAATAGTAGAACAGAACTGGCGAGTAATGCCGTAAACAGACCTTTCATTATCAGAAATCCCTCAGGTGGTTGATGGCTTCAAAGATAATACAGAACTCACAGGTTGCGTACTGACTGAGGAATATATCTTATAACCACAACGCAAATATTGAACATTAATTAATCAGTAATTCAGCCAGTCCGCTAATGGCCGGTTTTCATCCCTCTGTTCGCTGGCGGAAAATTCCTGTTAACAGGCTTATTAAAACGCAGGCGGGCATCAACACAGTTTTCTTCTAAGCTTACTTATCGGTCACTACTGGCATTCTATTGATTATTAACAGGGATTAACCATGTCGAAGCAAGATAACGAAATTAACGCGGTTGAAGTGATGCGCAGCAGCCAGGCCTGGAACGGTGACGTTCTTGAAGCCTATCCCACCGGCGAACCTGAGCTGACCGTTATGCGGCTCTCGCTACCTGCCCATACGTCATTGCCCTGGCATACCCATCCAATGCCGAATGCGGCGTTTATTCTTTCCGGCACCCTGATTGTTGAGGATAAAGAGAGCGGCGAACAGCGCACCTTCCATGCGGGTGAAGCCCTCAATGAGACGGTCAACAGTGCGCATCGCGGTTACACACTGGATGAGCCAGCCGAACTGGTGATTACCTATGCCGGTGTAAACGGGCAGGAACTGACCGAGCCACTGCCGGGCGAGCCGGAAGAGTTTTAAACGCACTTACTTCATGACGCACCACGGTAGTGTCGCCCGCTGCCGTTTAAAAACCCTGCTCAGACTTGATTCGGATCAGTAAAGGGTGCGCCTGCACAGACCAGGATTAAACGCTCTCTGCTTCATCCACACCAATTAAAAAGGAATTTTCATGGATAAGAATGTTGCTCTGCTGCTTGCCCCTGGCTTTGAAGAAGCTGAGGCTATTATCACTCTCGACATCCTCTCACGCCTGGGCGTTCAGGTTACAACCCTGGCCTGTCAGCCCTATCGCGAAGTGAACAGTTATCATCATGTGAAGGTTGTCGCCGATGAGCTGCTGGAGGCGAATCGGGACAGGCTGTTTGATGCGGTGATTGTGCCGGGTGGTCCTGACGGCAGCAAAAATCTGGCGGCAAATGCGGCAGTGATAGATTTTATTCGCCGCCATGATGAGGCGGGCCGCCTGGTCTGCCCAATCTGCTCCGCAGCGGCCAGAGTGCTGGCGCCACAGGGTCTTTTAAGGGGGCGTCGCTATGTCAGTTCTGGGACTTCATCAGAAGGTGTTACCGATGGCGTTTACGTTAATGCCTCGGTAGTGAAAGATGGCAATCTGCTGAGTGGACAGGATCTGGGCGCGGCGTTTGATTTCGCCTTCGCGATCGCTTTTATCCTGACTGGCGACGCTGATAGTGCCACCGAGCAGGCTGAACATATCAGTCACAAGCTTAAGGTGGATTTCGCTAAGCTTTAATGAGCGGTGTTTCGCGCCCTTAAAGCGAGATGCTGGCAGGGCGCAAAGTCATCCGCGACAGAAAAGGCATTTACTTCCCGCCAAATCCCGCTTCCCGCAGTACCTTTTTTGCCTGCTCCGATTCTAAAAAATCCGCCAGCCGACGCGCCTCGGGGGTAATGACTGCACAGGCGTAGCGCGCAGCAGAATTGAAAGCCGCAGGGATATCAACGACTGTCAGCCCGGCAATCTGGCTCAGGGCAGCCCGATGGCTGGCATAACCGATAAACAGATCCGCCTGATCCTCCAGGATAATCCATTCTGCCGCCAGCCTGCCTGCGGGAATGGGTGCAGAGTCGCGCCCACCCACCAGTGCCTTTGCGCGCTGGCGCACCGCTTCACCGGCTTTGCCCATCCGGGTGAAAAGGGCCTGCGCGTAGTCGCCAGAGGGATCGGCTGTGGGTGTAGAGGTTGCGATCCGCAGTGTGTCGCGGGTCAGTAGCTGATACCAGTCGCCTCCCGCCTGTAGCCGATCGCTGCGAACCGTGATGCAGAGTTTATTAGTCGTGAACGGTATGACTGCCAGCGCTCGCTCAGCGTTCAGCAATTTTTGCGGATGCTCCTCACTGGCTGAAGCAAAGAGATCGCAGGGCTCACCGGCTTCAATCCGTTCGCGAAGCAGACCGGCGGGGCCAAACCGGGTTTCAACTGGCTCAGGAAAGTACGCCATCAGCGCGGGCCAGACCGCTTTCAGGCTGCCCGCCGCCAGTACGCGCATCACTCTGTTCCCTGATAAGCGGTGCGATAGAAGCGCTGATACCACTTATTGGCCAGCTTATTCATGTCCACATCCTGAAATTTCTGCGGATAGAGTTTTTTCGCCATCCACAATTCGCCAATCCCCATCGCTTCCGGCATTGGATAACCCCATGCTTTGGCGTAGTCCGGCATCAGCCAGACACGATGATTTTTTACCGCGTCGATAGCCTGCCACTGTGGTGAACTGTTGATTTCATTCACGACGGAGGGATAACGGTCCTGCACAAAAATCACCTGCGGATCCCAGGCGATTATCTGCTCCATCGACACGGTTTTGAATCCCTTTACAGTCGCTGCGGCGACGTTGACCGCGCCCGCATGCAGCATCATCAGGCCGGTATATTTCCCTGATCCGTAGGTGGTCAGTTCCGGGTTCGCCATATAGGCGCGAATGCGTTTTTCCGCCGGAACATCCTTCAGGCGATCGCTGACGATTTTGCGGCCCTCATCGGTGGCCGTAATCAGCGCTTTTGCTTCTGCCGGTTTATTGATGATCTCGCCAATAAGCGTAATCCCTTCATGCAGTCCTTTGTCATAGGCCATTTCCTCATCGCGGATAGAGGGGTTCATTTTTGCCTTTTCACCCGGCTCGTCATGACGCAGTGAGATAGCCACCACCGGAATGCCCAGCGCGGTAATGCTGTCGATCATCTCCTGCGGTGCGTAGTTGGTCACAAACACCACCTGCGGATGCAGCGCCACCAGTTTTTCGGGATCAACATGCGTTAGATCCCCCAGTGTCGCTTTCTGATTCAGCTCAGGAGCCAGGCGGGCATAGCTGTCGCCAAGTTGCTGCTTCCAGTTCGCCATCACACCGACGATTTTATCGGTCGCGTTCATCTGCACCAGCAGGTTCAGCGTTTGATGCTGAAGCACCACAATACGATCAACACGGTCAGGAATCGTGACCTGGCGGCCTGTCTGATCGGTTATCTGGCGCGATGCCTGGGAAAAGAGCGGAAGGAGTATCAGTAAACCGAGTGTGCATGCCTGCCAGAAGCGCTTCATTAACTATCCTCAAAATACGTTATGCATTGGATTATATAGCGATAAGTGATGGGCGTCACGGTCCGGGTCTGCATTCCGGCATAGATGTGAGTACGAAAAGAGACTGACTGAGGGTTCTGATATCTCTTGCCTGTCCGGCACTGATAATGTGCAACGCCCGTTACTGACTCACCATCCCGGTGCCTTCTGGATTATGCTCTCTCTATTTCTCTGATTTTACGTAAGTTAATTTCTGGCACGCCATTTGCTGAAGTCTGAACAGTAAGCAGCGTTCGACACAATTGATAGCAAATAGCTGGCTAGGGTTCCGGTTCACGCAGGTGAATGTCTGGTCCGAGAGCTGGCGACCTCTGTGAGGTTACACGGCGGGACAAAAGCCCGGGAGACAGCGGCACCAAATGGTGTCTTGCGCTGCTCCCGTTTTTTTGTGCCAACCAGAGGTCAACCATGAAGAAATCACCCCTCCTGACGCTTATTCTGTCGCTGACGCTGCTGGTCAGCGCGCCATCTTTCGCCGCGGTCAAAAAAGAGTTCAATATCTGCTGGACCATCTATGCGGGCTGGATGCCGTGGGGCACCATCAGCAACGAGAAAATCATCGATAAATGGGCCAGCAAATACGGCATCAAAATTCATATCACCCAGCTCAATGACTATATCGAGTCGATCAACCAGTACACCGCGGGTCAGTTCGACGGCTGCACCATGACCAACATGGATGCGCTGACCATACCTGCGGCGGGGGGCATTGATTCCACGGCGCTGATCACCGGCAGCTTCTCCGATGGCAATGACGGTGTGGTGCTGAAAGGCGCAAATAAAAAACTTAGCGACCTGAAGGGGATGTCTGTCTATCTTCCTGCGCTGTCGGTTTCGCACTACCTGCTGGTTCGCGGTCTGGAGAAGGCCGGTTTACAGGAAAAAGACGTTAAGGTCGTGAACACCTCCGATGCCGATATCGTCTCCGCCTTTGGTACCAGCGGCGTGCAGGCGGCGGTTGCCTGGAATCCACAGCTTTCAGTGATCAAGAAAACCCCGCAAACCACAGAGGTGTTCAGCTCTTCGGCCGTGCCGGGCGAACTGATTGACATGATGGTGGTGAACACCGAGACCCTGAAAGATAACCCCGCGCTGGGTAAGGCACTGACCGGGGCCTGGTTTGAGATGATGGCGAAAATGCAGGCCGGAGATGCGCAGGCGCTGAGCGCGATGGCTGCCGATTCCGGTACTGACCTCGCCGGATACAAGGCGCAGCTGAAAACCACCCACCTGTTCTGGACCCCAGCCGAAACCCAGACATTTGTTTCTTCCCCCGATCTGGCGAAAACCATGCAGCGCGTCGCCGCGTTCTCCTTTGATAAGGGATTACTGGGCGAGGGTGCACAAAGCGCTGACTTCATCGGTATGAGCTTCCCTGGCAACATCACCGTCGGTGATACAGCGAACATCAAACTGCGCTTTGACGACAGCTATCTGAAGATGGCCGCTGCGGGCAAGCTGTAATCACCGATCTCAGGAGTATTTGCCATGCGCCACATCAACCGCTATCCCCGGCAGGGAATGCGCCTGACGCTGATGCTATTACCTTTTGTGCTGCTGATCGCCGTCTGGTTTATCAGTTCGGCGGTGCGTCTTGAAGCCAACCCACACGACAAACTGCTGCCCGGCCTGTCACAGATGATCGCCGCTATTGATCGGATGGCCTTCACGCCGGACAAGCGCAGCGGTGAATATCTGCTGTGGGCGGATACGTGGATTAGCTTAAGCCGTCTGCTGACCGGCCTGGCGATCTCTTCACTGATTGGTCTCTGCATCGGTGTTGCTGCGGGCGTCTTCCCGATGAGTCGCGCGGCGCTGTCACCCTTTATGACCGTGGTGTCGATGATCCCGCCGCTGGCGCTCCTGCCGATGCTGTTTATCGTCTTCGGGCTGGATGAGCTGTCAAAAGTGATGCTGATTGTTATCGGGATTACGCCGATGCTGGCGCGCGACCTTGAACATCGGGCGCGGGAAATCCCCGCAGAGCTGTTTATCAAAGCACAAACCCTGGGGGCGAACAGCTGGACGGTGGTGCTGCGGGTTGTGCTGCCGCAGCTCTTGTCGCGGCTGATCACCTCGCTGCGCCTGTTGCTGGGATCCGCATGGCTCTTTCTGATCTCCGCAGAAGCGATTTCCGCAACCGCCGGACTGGGCTATCGCATTTTCCTGGTTCGTCGCTATATGGCGATGGATGTGATCATTCCCTATGTCATCTGGATCACGCTGCTGGCGTGGCTGATGGATCTCGCGCTGCGTCAATTGCACAAAGCCTGTTTCCCCTGGGCGGAAGGAGGCCGGGAATGAGTTTTATCGATATCAAAAATATCTGGCAGGAGTATGGCGACCACGTGGTGCTGGAACGCATCAATCTGCAGGTCAAAGAAGGTGAATTCTGCTCGCTGGTGGGCGCGTCCGGCTGTGGTAAGTCGACGTTTTTACGCCTGCTGCTGGGGCAGGAAAGGCCGACACGGGGAACAATCACGCTGGATGGTGAACAGCTGCGCGCGGAACCCGATCGCAGCCGTGGCGTGGTGTTTCAGCGTTACTCCGTTTTCCCTCATCTCAACGTGCTGGATAACGTCGCCATTGGCCTCGAACTTCCGGCTTCACCGTTTACTGGCCGACTGTTTGGCACCCGAAAACGCCATGCCCGTGAGCAGGCAAAACAGATGCTGGAGAAAGTCGGGCTGGGCCATTCGCTCGATAAATATCCGGCGCAGCTTTCGGGAGGGATGCAGCAGCGGCTGGCGATTGCGCAGGCTTTTGTCATGCAGCCGCGCGTACTGCTGCTGGATGAGCCCTTCGGCGCGCTGGACCCCGGCATCCGCAAAGATATGCATGCGCTGCTGCTCCAGCTCTGGAGCGAAACCCGCATGACGGTGTTTATGGTCACTCACGACCTTGCCGAAGGCTTCAATCTTGGCACCCGGCTGCTGGTTTTCGACAAAGTGCGCATCGATCCTCAGGCCCCCAATGCCTGGGGCGCGCGTATCACTTACGACATCCCGCTTAATGAAACGCGGCTGTCGCAGCTGGCAACCGGCAGTAAAAACAACATTTATCCCCTCAAGGAGACCGCTCAATGACCGCACTTTTTCATTCAGCTCCGAGCCTGCGCGAAGAGCAGCTGCCTGGCGGAGGGCACACCTCGCTGATTCTGCGCAAAGGGCAAATCCTGCGCCTGACCGACATCGAGGGCGGCGCGAACGTCAGCATGATGATGCTCAATCCCCACGAGAAAAGTGAACGCCTGAATCTGCCGGACACCCTGAAAGGCCAGCATACGGCTCGCCTGACCACCGGGCACTGTTTCTATTCCGACATGGGACGCGTACTGGCCGCGATCGTGGCGGATAGCTGCGGCTGGCACGACCCGTTTGGCGGCGTGCTCAACGCGGCGGAAGCGCACGATAAGTATGGAGCCGGACGCTATCAGGAGCTGCGCAACGGCTTCTACCGCAACGGCACCGATAATCTGCTGGTTGAGATGGGCAAATGGGATCTGGGCCTGGAGGATCTGCTGATGGTCGTCAATTTTTTCAGCAAGGTCACGGTTGATGAGAAGGGCCGCTTCCGGTTCAGCGCGGGCAACAGCCGCGCCGGCGATTTCACTGAACTGTACGCACCCATGGACGTGCTGATGGTGCTGACCGCGCTGCCACATCCGCAGGATCCCGCCGCTGACTATCTCCCGCGACCGGTTCAGCTGAGCTGGTATCAGGCCGACGATATGCAGGCCGTCAGCGAAGCGATGGTCACGCGCGGTGAAAACCTGCGCGCGCTTCAGAACACCCAACTTTTTGCCCTGTAAGGAGGCTGCGATGACCCTTATCAACTCTGATCGTCGTCCTGAAGATGCCGTCTATCGCCACGTGATACCGGCAGGCGAGCCGTGGCTGTTCGAAGTGAAAAAAGGGCAGACGCTGCGCCTGCTCGACCTCGAAGGGAATCAGGCAATTGATACCCTGTTCTATAACAGCGATAACCCGCGGGAACGCTACGATCCTCAGCGCACGCTGCGTCGTCAGGGAAACGTCTATCTGACCACCGGCAGCGTGCTCTATTCGAATCTCGGCAATCCGCTGCTGACTATCGTCGCCGACACCTGCGGTCGTCACGATACCCTGGGCGGAGCCTGCTCGCAGGAGAGCAACACCGTGCGCTATGCCCAGGATAAGCGCTACATGCACAGCTGTCGGGATAACTTTCTCTGCGCCTGCCTGCACGATGGCCGCCTTCACAAACGTGATATCGGTGCCAACATCAATTTTTTCATGAACGTTCCGGTCACGCCGGAAGGCGGTCTGACCTTTGAGGATGGGCTATCGGCGCCCGGCAAATACGTTGAGCTGGTAGCCGAATGCAATGTGATGGTGCTGATCTCCAACTGCCCGCAGCTGAATAACCCCTGTAACGGCTGGAACCCGACGCCCGCCGAAGTGCTGGTGTGGAACTGAGCCAGCGTTGCCATGGCGACAAGCAGGGCTGAGTTTCTCAGCCTTGTGCGTCAGACCTCTCAACACACCACCGGCGCACGCCTGTTACGTGCCGGTCAGCCCCGGGGACGGCCCCAGGGAATATCGAATTTTGCGGGACGACCCGCATCCCTGAGAGTTCGCTTATGTTTGATACCTTACTGATTGCTAATCGCGGTGCTATCGCCTGTCGCATCCTGCGCACGCTACGTGCCATGCAGGTGAAAGGGGTCGCCGTTTACTCCGAAGCCGATCTGAGCAGTTTACATATCCGCGAGGCGGATGTGGCGCTAAGTCTTGGCGAAGGCCCGGCCGCACAAACCTATCTGGTAACGGAAAAGATCATCGCCGCCGCGCAGCAGAGCGGAGCGAAAGCGATTCATCCTGGCTACGGTTTCCTTTCGGAAAACGCCGCCTTTGCTGAGGCGTGCGAGGCTGCTGGTCTGATTTTTGTCGGCCCCACACCGCAGCAGTTGCGGACTTTTGGCCTGAAACACACGGCCCGCGCGCTGGCGGAAGCCGAAGGGGTGCCGTTGCTGGAAGGCAGTGAACTGCTGGCAGATATCAGTGAAGCCCGCCGCGCCGCAGAGAGGGTCGGCTATCCGGTGATGCTCAAAAGCACCGCGGGCGGCGGTGGCATCGGTATGCGTGTCTGTCGTGATGCGAATGTGCTGTCAGAGGCGTTTGAAACGGTCCAGCGCCTCGGCCAGAACAACTTCAGCGATGCCGGGGTATTTCTCGAAAAATATATCGAACGCGCCCGACATCTTGAAGTGCAGATTTTCGGTAACGGTAAGGGCGGGGTAATAGCGCTGGGCGTACGCGACTGCTCGGTACAGCGGCGTAACCAGAAAGTGGTCGAAGAGACGCCAGCGCCGAATCTGCCCGCAGGTATGGCGGAGGCTTTATGCGCGGCGGCTATCGCGCTGGGAAAAGCGGTGAACTATCGCAGCGCCGGAACGGTTGAGTTTGTCTATGACAGCGTGGCGCAGCAGTTCTATTTTCTTGAAGTGAATACCCGGCTGCAGGTTGAACATGGCGTCACGGAGCAGGTGTGGGGCGTTGACCTGGTGCAGTGGATGATTGAGCTGGCAGCAGGCGATCTTCCTCCGCTTCATGCGTTAGCCGCCGCGCTGAATCCTCAGGGCCATGCCGTGCAGGCGCGAATTTATGCGGAAGATCCGGGGCGGCAGTTCCAGCCTTCGCCAGGGCTGTTAACCCAGGTCCTCTTTCCGGCAGCCGACGGTAAAACCCTGCGTATTGACCGCTGGGTGGAAGCGGGGTGCGAAGTCCCGCCATTCTTCGACCCGATGCTGGCAAAAGTTATCACCTGGCGCCCCACCCGCGAGGAAGCCATCGCTACACTGGCACAGGCGCTGGCGGAGACCCGTTTCTATGGCGTAGAAACCAATCGCCTCTATCTGTTGCAGATTCTGGCCTTCTCGCCCTTTACGGCTGGCGAACCCTGGACCCGCTGCCTGGAGCAGCTCGCCTATCAGGCGGCAACGGTTGAAGTGGTGAGTGCCGGAACCCAGACCAGCGTTCAGGACTATCCCGGACGTCTGGGATACTGGGCGGTAGGCGTGCCGCCGTCGGGGCCGATGGACGATCGCGCACTGCGTCTGGGCAACCGTCTGCTGGGCAATGAGGAGGGTGACGCCGCGCTGGAAATCACCCTGAATGGACCCACCCTGAAATTTAACACTGAGATTCAGGCGGTGATCTCTGGCGCGCCGCTCACTGTCACACTGGATGGCGTCGGGCAGTCAATGAATTCTGTATTTACCATTCCGGCCGGGACAACGCTGAAGCTGGGCGCGATAAGTGGCGCTGGCGTCAGAAGTTATCTCTGTCTGAGCGGCGGCATTCAGGTGCCGGACTATTTAGGCAGCAAAAGCACCTTCACCCTTGGTCAGTTTGGCGGACATGCCGGACGGGCACTGCGTAGCGGTGACGTGCTGCATCTCGCTCCGCGTTCTGCGAGCGCAACCGGATCGGAACTGCCCGTCGGACTGCACACAGAGCTTGCTACGGTGCGCACGCTGCGCGTCATTTATGGTCCGCACGGTGCGCCTGAGTTTTTTGCGCTGAAGTATATCGAGACGTTTTTTGCCACAGAATGGGAAGTGCATTTTAACTCCAGCCGCACCGGCGTTCGCCTGATCGGGCCAAAGCCAATCTGGACCCGCGACAGCGGCGGTGAAGCAGGGCTGCACCCCTCAAACATCCATGACAACCCGTACGCGATCGGCGCGGTCGATTTTACCGGTGATATGCCGGTGATTCTGGGGCCGGATGGCCCGAGCCTTGGCGGGTTCGTCTGCCCGGTGACGGTAATCGAGGCTGACCTCTGGCAACTGGGACAGCTCAAAGCCGGTGACAAAGTGCAGTTTGTCGCGGTGGATATTCCTACCGCCCGCCGACTGGCAGAGGGCCGACGCACCGAGCTGACCACGCTCCAGCCACAGGAAACAGACTGGCAGCCTGCACCGCTGATTTCGCCCATCGTGATGACCTGCGGCGCAGCGGATAAACGCCTGGTGGCGCGCCTCTCTGGCGATACGCATCTGCTGCTGGAGGCTGGCGAGCCGGAACTGGATCTGGTGTTACGTTTTCGCATTCATGCGTTGATGCAGGCGCTGGAAGCGCAATCCCGCAACGGCATTATTGATATCACGCCGGGGATCCGTTCGCTGCAAATCCACTTTCAGCCGGAGACGCTGACGCCCGACGTGCTGCTGATGTGGGTGCGCGGTGAGTGGGAGAGGGTCTGCACGAGTGATGACCTTCAGGTTCCCACACGCGTGGTGCATCTGCCGCTCTCCTGGGACGATCCGGCCTGTCAGAAGGCCATCGAAAAATATATGACCACCGTGCGGCAGGATGCGCCGTGGTGCCCGAGTAATCTTGAATTTATCCGCCGTATAAACGATCTGCCAGATGAGCAGGCTGTCTGGAACACGGTCTTTGAAGCCAGCTATCTGGTGATGGGGCTGGGCGATGTCTACCTCGGCGCGCCGGTCGCCACGCCGCTGGATCCCCGTCATCGGCTGGTGACGACAAAATATAATCCGGCCCGCACCTGGACGGCGGAAAACTCGGTTGGCATCGGCGGTGCCTATCTGTGTGTGTATGGCATGGAGGGGCCAGGCGGCTATCAGTTTGTCGGCCGCACGCTGCAGATGTGGAACCGGTATCATGAAGTCGCTGATTTTGGCGGTAAACCCTGGCTGCTACGCTTTTTCGATCAGATCCGCTTTTATCCGGTTTCAGCCAGTGAGCTGTTGCAGATTCGCCGCGATTTTCCCCTCGGTCGCTATCCGCTGCGCATCGAGCACAGCACGCTGCGGCTGGCGGAATATCAGGATTTCCTCGCCCGTGAAGCGCAGAGCATCGGTCTGTTTCGCGATCACCAGCAAACCGCGTTCAATGCGGAACGTGACCGCTGGATCGCCAGCGGGCAGGCCCATTTCGACAGCCAGGAAAGTGTGGCCGATGAAGGCGGCGACGCGCCGCTGCAGCCGGGCGAGCAGGGGGTTGAAAGCCCGGTTTCCGGCAATTTATGGCAGGTGCAGGCGACGGCGGGCAGCCGGGTGCGGGAAGGCGATATTCTGGTGGTGCTGGAGTCGATGAAGATGGAGATCCCGCTTCTGGCGCCGTGCGACGGCATTGTTCAGCAGGTCAGCGTGCAGCCAGGCAGCGCTGTACGTGCAGGGCAACGCGTGGCGGTGATTGTTGAGGATAATGCGGAAGGATGATGACACCTGATCACCTGGTGGCGCAGTGATAATCTGACTCTGTGCCAGCTGATGGTTCCAGACTGGCGTGCGCAGGCGAGTCCGATCACGGCGACGGGCTATTCGCAGCTCGCGCCCAGTTGGCTTAACCAGCTGATCATCGCCTCACTGCCTGGCTGGCTCAGGGTGCGTTGCGGCCAGACAAGGTAATAGGGTTTGCTCAGCGGCAGGCAAAGATCATCCACTACCACCAGATCGCCCCGCGCCAGTTCCGCCGCGATAAGGCGTCGCTGCCCCAGCAGCACACCAGCTCCCGCGACGGCCGCATCAATCGCCAGCGAGGTCAGATTAAAGCTGAATGCGGGCTGCGGCAGAGGTTCGTCCATGCCTTTAGCCTGAAACCAGCTTCGCCAGTCCGGCAGAAAACGGCCTTCATTACCCCAGTCGAGGTGGATCAGCGGCGCCTGGCTTAAGATCGTTTCCGGCGTAAAGCGATGTAACAGAGCAGGACTGGCCACCGGCAGCACATCATCATGAAACAACTTCAGCTTATCTGACTGCGGGTAACGATCCTCACCAAAGCAGATCACAAAATCGGCGGGCATCGCGGTGAAATCGACCTGAGAATGCGTACCGTGTAACGAGAGATCGATATTCGGGCAATGGTCGCGCCAGCTCGCCAGCTGGGGCAACAGCCATTTGGACGCCAGCGCCGGTAATGTGTAAACCGTGAGTTTTGGCGCACTGGCCGCATGGCGGATGTTTTGCTGACCGAGATGCAGAATATCAAACGCCTCGGTGACATAGCGCAGATACTCTTTGCCGGTTTCGGTCAGCATCACGCCGCTCTGCGTACGTAAAAACAGGGCGCTGCCGAGTTGCTCCTCCAGCTGGCGAATCTGCTGACTGACTGCCGCGGGGGTTAAGGCCAGTTGAGCGGCCGCTTTTGCAAGGCTGCCCAGTTCGGCAGCCACTTTAAATGACTGTATGACGCTGATCTTTGGCAACCTTGGCAATTGGGCAGGCATTAACTCTTCCTTATCAGGGCATTAAGTTTTTATCGTTACGCAGCGTTGCAGGCGACCGGTAGAGTAACATCACACCTGCTCATCATGAGAATTGTTGCTATGTCTGGTTCCCTTGTCCGTCTCGATCTTCATCCACTGGCCGATCATGGCTGGCGTCAACGTTGTCGTGAACAGTTAAACCAGTCCGGCGCGCTGGTACTGCGTCAATTTTTAAAACCACACGCTTTAGAGGCGATCATCGAAGAGGGCAATGCACAACGTCACCAGGCTTATCACACCCGCAGCAAGCACAATGTCTATCTGATGAAACCTGATGACGCTTTCAGTGCTGAGCATCCGCGTAATCGGGATGTGATCAGCACCAAAGGCTGCATAACTGATGATGTTATCGCTGCCGACTCGCCGCTGCGTCAGCTTTATAATGATGAGCTGTTCAAACATTTCCTGTGCGATGTGCTGGGTGAAAAAGCGCTCTATCCCTATGCTGACCCACTTTCCTCGATCAACCTGCACTATGCATCACACGGCCAGGAGCTGGGCTGGCACTTCGACAACTCCTCATTTGCGATCACCTTACTGGTACAGAAACCGCTGGCGGGCGGCGTGTTTCAGTATGTGAAAGATCTGCGGGATGCCGATGCCGGTGAGATGAACTTTGCCGGTGTCGACACAGTGCTGGAAGAACGCCAGACCGTTGACGCGCTGGAGATAGATGCCGGGGATCTGGTGCTGTTTCGTGGCCGTAATTCCCTGCACCGCGTGACCCCAACTGAAGGCGAGGTCACCCGGATGCTGGCCGTGCTGGCTTATAATACGCAGCCTGATATTGCGTTGTCCGAAACCGCGCGTATGACCTTTTACGGCAGACTATGACATCATGGCGTGTCTGCAAGGGCACGCCAGCCGCGCAGAAAGATTTGCTGCGTGCGGAAAGCCACCAATGCACGCCAGTCCGCATCTTCTGGCCAGAACCCCTCGACCAGTTGCTGCTTTATCACCTGGCCGCCCGCACTGGCAGGATCGCCATAGAGGTGCAGCCAGTGATCTTCACGCACCCGCTGATGCATATCCTGCCCATCGTAAGTCCCGCATTCCACCACCAGAGGCAAAATCCGGGTGTCAGCCAGCGACGTCAGCAGATATTGCGACAGATAGCCTGTTGCCGTTGCTGTTACGCCAGTTACACTGTCACGTCCGGCACCGGTAAACAATAAGGTCAGCCACTCACCGTAAATGACTTTGCCCCAGTCATGCGCCGGATAACGCTGCTCCGCAATAGAGAGCAGCATCGGATGCCCCCATGCGCCAGCCCCGGTATGAAGGTCAAAGCTGATGATGGTTTTCGCTACAGAGAGATGCTGGTCAACGATCGCCGCCATCGTAAGGTGTGACCAGCAGGGCTTCTCACCGCCGAAAAAAAAGCCGTCAGCAAAAGTATACTGTCCGGCTTCTGTGACACGTTTAACCGCCTGCCAGCCTGCGCCCTCGAGTGCGTCGGCCAGATGCCGATCGGCGCTTGCACGGTCGCCATGATAAATACCGTGCCACTGTGCATAATCCGGGTTAGCAGGAGGTGGCTGACTGAAATCGATAAAGTTACGGTTCAGATCAATATTGTCTTCGTTCACGCGCCGTAAATGCGCCGCGCCCCATGGATTGAGCAGATGAATCAGCAACAGCGCGGTATCAGCGGGCAACGCTTTTTCATCCAGCGTCTCGAGCCAGGCTATCTGGCAATCGGAACCATAATAGCCTTCAACGCCGTGAGTGCCGGAAACGACCAGCATCAGACGTGATGCGCTGGCCGGTCCTATCCGTGCCACGTCTGTATACAGAGCTTCTCCTAGAGGACCAGGCAGAGGATGCGGATAAGAGGTCGTCTCAGCACCTTTGCTCTGCGCCGCTGCCATAAAGCGCGCGCGCTGAACGTGGTATTCGGGCAACGCCATAGTCTTCATACTCCTGCGATTCTTCACGTTGAGCGGCTCAGGGATAAACATTGAATTTAAAATATTTTTTGGTGAGCTGGTCATAAGTCCCGTTTTTATGCATCTCCGCCAGTGCCGCGTTAATCATCTTCAGGTTTGCCTCATCTCCTTTGCGTAGCGCGATACCCACGCCATCACCAAAAATCACTTTATCCACCAGGGTCCCTTTGATGGCGTACGGCTTGCCTTCGGCTGAGGTCAGGAATCCCTGTTCAGCAGAGACCGCATTGGCCAGGCTGCCATCAAGACGCCCGGCGACCAGATCCGGATAAACTTCCATCTGGTTAGGATAGGAGATGACTTTAACGCCCTCCGGCTCCCATTTGGTTTTGGCATAGGTTTCCTGGATGGTGCCCTGTGCCACACCGATCGTCTTACCGCGCAATGAGGCAACATCGGTCGTCAGCGTGCTGGCAGCCGGTGCCAGTAAAGCACTGGGCGTGTTGTACAACATATCGCTGAAAGCCACCTGCTGACGACGCTTATCGGTCATCGACATCGCTGACAGGATGGCATCAAATTTCTTCGCCTGAAGGGCAGGGATGCTGCTATCAAAACCCATTTGCACCCACTGGCACTTCACCTTTGCCTGAACGCAGATGGCATTGCCCAGATCAACATCAAAGCCCTGCAATGATCCATCAGCCGCCTTGAATTCAAACGGTGGGAACGTAGGGTCAACGCCAAAGCGCAGGGTCTGCTGCGCCAGTGCCGCGTGACTAACTGTTGTGAGCGAAAACAGTAATGCGAGGGATAAGCTCTTTTTCATGTTTTAATTCCCGGATGCAAATGAATTTAAGCGCGACATTCAAATTTAATAACATGCGACCTGTTTTCCTGCCAGCGAATAAACCGCAATCATCCAGATTAAAATCTTATGTTATTAAGATACTGTGCGAATTATTTATACGGCGTTAATTTTTACTTAATACTGTGCATCAAATGACTGAGCCATACCAGGGTATGGCGCAGGTCCGGGCCTTAAGCCGCAGCCGCAGCCGCTGGGGTTGGGGTTGGGATAATAAGACAAGCCCCAGCGCCAGTTTTCAGGTTATTGCGCAGCAGTGATTTATCAGGACAGGGAATTAAGTAATGCGCCTGCGTTAAACTGAATTGTCATTAACCAGACAGTAAATATTTACCTTCCCGCGCTGCATAAAATAAAGTTTATGGGATTTAAATCAGTTGAGATAAATTAACGGTTAGCCCATCAGAATAATGTGATGGATGCGCTTATTTTCTGCTGTACAGCGCTAAACGTTCATGCAGGAAATCTATAAACGCGCGTACTTTTTCTGGCACATGACGAGTACTAGGGTAGAGCGCGTAAATTCCCTGACGGGGGAATTGATGATCGGGCAGTAGCCGTACTAATCCACCTTTTTCAATCTCATCCTGTACCAGCCAGGCGGGCAGAATCGCCACGCCAGCACCGGCTAAAGTAAAAGCGAGCAAAGAAGAGGCACTGTCAGCCGTGATCATGGCAGGCTGAAATGCGCTCATCAGCATAGACTCGCCTTCGGGCGTGATCACCTGCCAGCTGAGTGGCGTCGATAAACGGCTATGCGCAATCCATTTTGCTGACGCGAGATGTGAAAGATCCCGGATAGACGCTTCATTCAGGCTGTTGAGATAACAAGGTGCAGCGACCGCCAGGATATCAAACTGATCGATAAGGCGGGCGTGATGACTGGAATCGGCAAGATGCCCAAGTCGTATCGCCACATCGAAGCGGCCGGCAATCAGGTCGTCATTTTTTGATGAAGAGACGTGATGTATGCATAACTGCGGGTGTTGGGCTGCAAAGTCAGCCAGGGCAGGGACGATCACACGAGCGCCATATTCCAGAGTGGTTGTGATCCGGAGTGTCCCGCTTAATCCAGCGTGATCACTTCTCACATCCTCTAATACGCTTTCCGCATCCTGTAGAAGCTGAAGGCAACGATGATAAAATCTTTCACCCGTATCCGTGGCTGAAACGCGTCTGGTGCTCCTGATAAGGAGCGAGACACCCAGCTCCTCTTCGAGATGTTTAATATTGAAACTCACAACGGCTTTAGTTAACCCGAGTGTCTGAGCTGCACCTGTAAAACTGCCTGCCTCGACAACTGCGACAAAGATCCCCAGCCGTTGCATATTGATCATCCTGAACTCCGTTAACGACATCTCATTGTCAAAATATCTTTGACAGTGTAACAACAGAAAGTGAATTTATCCCGATAATTTAAGCACCTATACTGCGCGCCTTACGCTGATCTGTCTGGGAAAAAAATGAGCTATCGTGTGCGCGTAGCCAGTGTCTATTTGCTGGGATTTTTTATTGATCTGGTCAACATGTTTATCGCCAATGTTGCTTATCCAGAGATTGGCAGACATTTTGATGCCCCCGTTAGCCAGCTGGCATGGATCAGTAATGGCTACATCTTAGGCCTGACGCTGGTCATACCGCTCAGTAGCTGGCTGGTACGGCGCATGGGCGCAAAACGTCTGTTCATGCTCTCACTTCTTATTTTCATTGCGGGCACTTGTGGTGTGGGGGCATCAACGTCAGTTTCTCAGCTCATCGCCTTCCGATGGATACAGGGCATCGGCGGCGGACTATTGATCCCCATCGGTCAGACGATGACCTATGCGTTATACAGAAGCAATGAACGTGCGAAGTTATCGTCAGTAGTGATGTTGATTGCATTGCTGGCACCCGCCTTGTCGCCTGCTATTGGTGGAATAGTGGTTGAGAGCCTTAGCTGGCGCTGGGTTTTTCTTGTGAGCCTGCCGCTCGCGGTTGCGGCATTGCTGCTGGCGGGATGCTGGCTCAAAGCAGACAAACCGGCGAACTCATCTGACCCGCTGGACCTGGTGGGTTTAGTCAGTGGTTGTACCGCGCTCACGCTGATCCTTCTCGGGCTGACTTACCTGGGCGATGCTGACAGGCTTTATCAGGGGGCGATGATGCTGCTTGCTGGCGTCCTTACTCTGGCGGGCTATGTGTGGGACGCACTTCGAAAAAGCCATCCACTCATTAACCTGCATCTGATAAAGGATCCGCTCTTACACACCGCAATGCTGATCTATCAGTTTATACCAGGCGTGTTCACCGGCGTCAGTATGATCACTATGCTATACCTGCAAAATCAATTAGGTATGCATGCCAGCATTGTCGGCGCGCTCATGCTGCCATGGTCTCTGGCTTCCTTTGCGGCAATTAGTCTGACAGGTAAGACGTTCAACCTCTGGGGACCACGCCCGCTATTTATCACCGGCTGTCTGTTTCATGCGCTGGGTATTGGCCTGCTGGCGTTGACTGGCCAGACATCGGACAGCTTAGTCTTTGCACTTGCTTTCGCCTTGATGGGATTTGGCGGCAGCCTGTGCAGCAGCACGGCTCAGAGTTCTGCTTTTATTCACATCACCGACAGCGAACTTGCTGATGCCAGCGCACTCTGGAATATCAATCGCCAGCTCAGTTTTTGTCTCGGCGTTACGCTGGTCAGCCTGCTGTTCAATCTGATTGCGAATAGCGGCATGCCTGAAGAACACGCTTATCACCTCTGTTTTGTTATAGCGGCATTCAGCGCTGTGATTCCGCTTCTGTGCTGTTTACGCATTTCAAATCAGAAGGTTATTTCTATGCTTAAAGGGGACCAAAAATGAACCGTTATTTTAAGGAAGTACTGGACGCCCACGAATTGATTCGCAACTGGCTGGGTAACAAAGAAGCACATGATGAGGTATGTGAGGAACTTTTAGCGCGTTTTAGTCCTGCATATTCTATGGTGACACCGGGCGGTGCCTTACTGGATTTCACGACACTAAATGGTTTTTTCCGCACTCAGCGCGGTGCACGTCCGGGTTTAGCGATTGATATCTGCGACATGCAGATGGTTGCTGAGAGTGAAGGAAACGCCACTGTGGTATATAAGGAGTTGCAGCAGCTTCCGGGCCAGGATGCCACGCTGCGGTTTTCTACGGTTGTGTTCGAGATAAATGATGCTGGCAAGGTTTTGTGGCGACATCTGCACGAGACTTCATTGCCGCAGTGATAGAGGCTGACGATTCGCAGTGTGTCAGGGCGCGACGGGTTGAGAGCAACAGTGTGCAGGCTGAACCGCGTTTCTTAAACCAGCGATGCTCGCCGCTGTCTATGCTGAACCGATCGCCGTGAGAGCTACAGCGGTGGTGAGGCGACGGCTTTATTGATCGTGAAAATTCCGCACCAGAGGCCGTCATACTCATACAAGGGGCTTCAGCAGGTTGTCTGAAGCGCCCGAATAAGGTTAGCTTAGAGCTTTAGCCTCTACGTTACCGCCGCGCCTTAAGTGCGCATAATCTATCTTATGTTAAATTACATATCGCACATGTACCTCATTACGCTTTACCACCTTCGGCCTGCCGCCGATATTTTTGCGACAGGCGACCAAATACCTCTTCCGCGTTTTTGCTTTCGCCGCTGTTTATACCTGCGCTGACCGCTGTTTGCAGGGCATCAAGTTTCATCTGCTGCTCCCGTTCTTCCAGTGCCCTGAGTCCCGCACGGATCACTTCACTGGTGTTGTTATATCGCCCGCTTTCAATCTGTTCGCGGATGAACGCTTCGAAATAAGGACTGAGTGCTACGCTGGTTGGCATGATTCCTCTGCCGCTGAATTACTATCAGTTATTAACTGTTAGTATTCCAGAGTTACTCTTCTCTATCAACTTTCGGCTTAACACCCTTACACAGGTTTGCCGGATGTTTACCTGCGTGTAACTTTGCGTTGACCAACCCCGCGACCTTCTAGCATCGCCAGTATCCTGCGCAGATCTTTGCCTCTTTCCCGCATTTGTGTTGTCATCCCGTGACGGAACGCTGACCTGTAAACTAAAAACCCCAACAATTTAGCTGGGGTTATGATGGGTCGTTACTCTTTCGCTATTGGCGTCTCGCTCACATCAATCTTCGTTTCACCCTGAATGCCCTTAATGCGTTTCTCAACGTCATTAACCTGCTCGCTGCTGTGCAGCAAGGTGTAAGTCAGATCAAATGCCGTACTGGCACCCGGTTGCAGCTGCTTCACGCGTTTTTGTTCACGTTCAATGGTGACCGGATAGGCGTAACTGGTACCAGGTTCGATACCGGTCACGTAGCCCTGTTTCAGGGTGTCGGTATTTTTCCATAAGGTCAGCATCGGGAGTTGACGTGTATCGAACTGAATGGATGCGCCGCTGTTGCCCGCTTTATTTATCACCGCAGCGACGGTCTGATGATTGCTGTCTGAAAGTGGCTTGATGTTGAACACCATCTCATCGAAGTCTTTGGTCGGACCTTTATAGGTCTGCCACTCTTTTAACCCGGCTTTCGCGTAGTCATTGAATGGGCTGATGCCGGACATCGGCGCCAGGAAGCGTGCGCCCTCTTCCAGAATCGGTTTGCCGAAGTTGCTGTGATAGATGATCTGGTAATCGTGCGGATAGTCGGCATGGTTGGTTAACACATCATGCAGGCTGAAACTGTTGCTGCCTGGCACGTAACGCAGTTCGGTCATGGTCTGCAAATCAGCTTTCTTAAAGGTGCTCTCTTTAATCAGGCCGCGAATACGAATTTCGTGTGGTGCCGCATCTGCCACTTCAACTTCCAGCTGAGAAACCGGCGTATTCCCTGCTTTACCGTGCAGCGTATAGATTCGGCCTTCATCGGTGATCGGATGGCCGGTCCATTCGTAGCCGCAACGCACCATCATCTCGTTGAAACCATCCAGCCAGCCCAGACCGTTGCGGCTCTCAAGATTGATGTAGGCAGGATTGACGACCTCTTTAACCGGTGAATCCCAGCCCATGCGGGTGCCAAAGCCTTCAACACGCAGTAAATTCATGCCACGTGTCGGGCTTAGCGTGATGGTCAGGCCATCCTCGCTGCGGATCGTCAGTATTTTACTACCTTCCTGCTTGCCGCCATGCAGGACTTTCTGTTCGATGCTGAACGGTTTGCCCTGAGACTTCAGCTCACTGCTGGAAATCTTCCAGTTTCCCTGCTCGGTGCCCTGTTCAGCACTCGTCAGCACCCAGGTTTTCGCCGCTGCAGAGCCTGAAACCAGCACTGCCAGTACCGTTAACGCCAGTTTAATCTTCACCCTTCACCCCATTAGCTGAATCGTTTTTTCATTCCGTAAGGGAAATTTACTTAATGGGACTGAAGATAAACGTGATGATGCTCACCTGTTGGGAAAAGGCAGCGAATTAGACCTATTATTGTGGACCAAATCACAGTGATTACAGGCCAGAGAGGAATAACTACAGCGAATCAGGTGAAATTTGCTGACATTAGCTTTATTCGATTCAGCTCAAAAAGAGGGATCTGATAAAAGATGGCGGATGAAGCGCTATTTAAAAAATAATTTAAAAAAAATCTTCAAACGCGCAACTTTTTCCATTTTTAAACGAACCTGTTATCAGGGACGTCAGACAACTCCGTCTGTTCGTCAATGGAGAGAGTAAAGCCAATGAAAAACACCCTGAAAACCCTGGCCGTCGCTACGCTGCTGGCACTGAGTGTTCCGGCAACATCTGCTTTTGCAGCGTTACAGGTCGGTGAAAAAGCACCGGACTTTAAACTGGAAGCCGCGCTGGCTGGTAAATCGACCACCTTCTCATTGCAACAGGCGCTGCAGAAAGGCCCGGTTGTACTCTACTTCTTCCCTGCTGCTTTCAGTGCAGGCTGTACGCTGGAAGCACACGATTTTGCTGAAGCGACCGATGAATTTAAAAAGCAGGGTGCGACCGTCATTGGCGTGACGGCGGGCAATACCGATCAGATTGCGAAATTCTCGCAGCTTGAATGCCGTGACAAATTTACCGTCGCAGCCGATCCCGGTGCCAAAGTGGCGGCAGAATATAAGAGCACCATGGAGATGAAAGGGCAGAAACTCTCAGACCGTACCTCTTACGTGATTGCGCCCGATGGCAAAATCCTGCTGAGCTTCACCGATAAAAATCCTGATACGCATATCCAGAAAGCGATGGATGCCGTTAAAAAATACCGTCAGGCCAATCCGGCATAACTTCATCTTCAGAGCAGGTACATCATGCTGACTGCGATTGCAGCCGCCTTCCTGGGCGGCATTATTCTGAACCTCATGCCCTGCGTGTTTCCGGTGATCTCGCTGAAAGCACTGAGCCTGATCCGCCATCACGAATCACCTTCCCACGCCAGAGCCGAAGGCCTGGCCTTTTTGCTGGGCGTAGTCGTGACGATGGTCGCTCTGACCGCAGTTCTGCTGCTGGCCAGGGCGGGCGGTGCATCGGTGGGCTGGGGATTCCAGCTGCAATCGCCGCTGGTCATCGCCGCGCTGATTCTGGTGATGCTTGGGTCGGCACTGAACCTGCTCGGTCTGTTTGAAGTAGGATTATCGGTACAGCGGGTTGGCGAAGTGGGAGGCGATCGCGGTGGTTTAGTCGGTTCAGCACTGACTGGCGCTCTGGCCATCATTGTCGCGACTCCCTGCAGCGCGCCCTTCATGGCCAGCGCGGTAGGCTATGCGCTTACCCAGCCTCCACTGATCAGTCTGGTGATCTTTATTTCACTGGCGCTGGGCTTTGCTGCGCCCTTCACTCTCATCTCATTCTTCCCGGTGCTGGCGCGAATTTTGCCAAAACCGGGTGCCTGGATGATCACGTTAAAGCAGGGGCTGGCGTTTCCCATGCTGGGCGCGGTGGGCTGGCTAATCTGGGTACTTGAACGTCAGGCGGGATCGGCGGCACTGGCTGCCATTCTGGCCTGCTGTTTACTGTTTAGTTTCGCCGCCTGGCTGTATGGCATGGCGCAGAAACGCCGTATGATGGGACAGCGTCATTGGGTGCTGCATGTGGCGACCGCATTCTTCCTGGCGCTGGTCGTAGTGCCGTTACTGAACCTGAACAGGTTTGCCGAGGCTCCGGCTGAAACGGCAACCGCCTCACAGGCTGCCGCCGCTGTGGCGTGGTCGCCCCAGAACGTTGATGCCATCAAAGGCCAGGGCAAGCCAATACTGGTGAACTTTACCGCATCATGGTGTATTACCTGCCAGGTTAACGATCGTACTTCGCTTTCGACGCAGGTGGTAAAAGCGGCGATGGCGCGAACCAACACCATTTATATGGTCGCGGATTCCACCAAATATAATCCCGATGTTGAACAGGCGCTGAGCGATTTCGGACGCGGTGGATTACCGCTCTACGTGGTCTATCCGGCTGACGGCGGTAAACCTGAGGTACTGCCGCAGGTGCTGACGCCTGGCATTGTGATTTCAGCGCTGGATCAGGCAACAGAAAAAGGAAATAAATCCTGAGATTACTGATGAAACGATGGCCTGGCGCGTGGTCAGGGCGCGGCGACAGCGTGCTGAACTGCTGATGATCGATGCCAGAAACTGATCAACGCGCACAGCAGTGGCCAGCATTAATGGCCAGGGCGCAGGCGGGTGACAGAGCTGCCTATAACCAGTTACTGAAAGCGATGGTTCCGGCCATCCGGGCATTGGTATGCAAAAAAATACGTGATGAGGGACTGGTTGAGGATGTCATTCAGGAGACGCTGCTGGCGATTCATCGGGTGCGGCATACTTACGATCCGCAGCGTCCGATACTCCCCTGGGTTGCTGCCATCGCCTCTGCCCGGGCCATTGATGCGCTGCGCCATCGCGGCCGTCGCCAGGAAGTACAGGATGAGGAAGAGCTGCAACGACAACCCGCTGCAAGTGCAGAGTCCTCAGCCGATACGGATATCCTCTCCGGTTATCTGGATAACCTTCCGCAGCGCCAGCGGGAGATCGTCGAATCCGTGCATCTGCGTGAGCAGAGCCTGGCGCAGGCAGCAGCTGAAACCAATCAGTCGCTCTCTGCGGTTAAATCTCTGTTGCATCGCGCAATGGTCAACCTTCGTAAATATGGACGGGGTCATCATGAGAAATCATGACCAGTTAATTAATCAGCTCAGCGCGTCTGCCCAGCCGGTGCAGCGCGTCTGGCCCACCGCCTGGCGCGTTGCGGGCTGGATTGCCCTTGCCCTGCCCTGTGGCGCGCTGACCAGCTGGGCATTTCACAGCCGTTTCACTGACTGGTCGCAGCCTGGCGCGTTTTTCGCGCTGGTTGCCCTGCTGCTGTCACTCATCATCGCGGGCAGCACGCTGGCGGCAGCCTTTACGCTGAGTATTGCAGGCAGAAAACCGATCAGCCTGCGCTGGCCGCTGCTGATGGCGATGATGTGGCTGGTTCTGAATCTGATCAATATGTCATCTTCAGCACCGCCATCGGGCGCGAACCGGTTGGGTGAAGGGATGCACTGCTATCTGTTTATGCTGTCGGCCAGTGTCCCGATGATGCTGATGTCCGTGTTCGCCCTGCAGCGCACCCGATCCCTCTATCCGGCGCGCAGTCTGGCGCTGAGCGGCTGCGGCAGTGCGTTTACCTCATCGATGCTGCTGTCGTTGTGCCACGATACCCATCTGCACGCCATCGATTTTTCTATGCATCTGGCTGCGGGCATCACCATCGTGGCGCTGACGGTGCTGGCAGGCCGCCGCTGGGTCAGGCTGGGAGAGTAATGGCACGCCGCTTCCGTTCCTCCTGAAGATGACTCCGCGCCCCGTTCAATGAAATTCTGTCAGGAGCGCGGATTGGGTAATTTTATGCATTCTCCCCCGCGCGGCTACGGCCCAGATCCAGGGTCAGAGAGACCGCACCGACGATCAGCATCAGCGCCATAATCAGTGAAAACGAGAAAGCGAGATGTGTGTAATGCGCCACGTAGCCAATCACGGCTGGCCCGCTCAGGACCCCCAGATAGCCCAGAGTAGTAATGGCAGGCACGGCGACCGCCTGCGGCATCACCGTCTGACGCCCAGCGGCGGAGAACATTACCGGCACGATATTGGCGCAGCCTGCGCCGACAAGGGTATAGCCCAGTAACGCCAGCGGCCAGGAGGCGATAAAGGTCACCATCGCCATGCCAGCGGCGGCAACCAGTGCGCCGCCCAGCACAACCGGTAAACGTCCCAGCGATGAGATAATCCGGTCCCCCGTCAGACGCGCCACGGTCATCGCAATGGCAAAGCAGGTATAGCCCAGTCCGCCCAGTGACGCCGGAATGGCCCGGACATCGGTCAGATAGACAGCACTCCAGTCCAGCACGGTGCCTTCGGTCAGGAAGACGGCAAAGCAGATGATGCCGATAATCAGTACGCTGCCGCGCGGAACAGCAAACACCGGGCCTTCAGCGGGGTTCGCGTAGGTCAGTAAGCCCGATGCGCTGACCAGCGTCATGATAATCACCGCCGCGACCGCCAGCAAACAGCCGGTCAGCACGCTAAATCCCATCGCCAGCAGCAGCGTCATAAAGCCCGCGCCGGCAATGCCGCCCACGCTATACATGCCGTGAAAGCCTGACATGACTGGCTTTTCCGCCTGCTTCTCCACCAGGATCGCCTGGATGTTCATGGCGCAGTCGGTTACTCCGATGCCGACGCCAAAAACCAGCAACGCCAGCGCCAGCAACAGCGGGTCGCTGAGCACCGATAGCCATGGCGTACTGATGATGACCAGCGCGACAGCGACCAGAATCACCCGGCGGCAGCCAAAGCGGCTGGTCAGCCAGCCCGTCACCGGCATCGCAATCAGCGCGCCGACGCCAAGACAAAGCAGCAAGGTGCCGAGTTGCGCCTCATTAACGCCGGTATTGCCGCGGGCGAAAGGCACAATCACCGCCCAGGTCGCGGTGATAAATCCGGCTATAAAAAAGATGATGCGTGTTGCCAGCGTGGAAGAGACGTTATTAGCCATTGCATTCCTTTAAGGGATGTCGGGGAGAGCTGACAGGACCGAGAGATCGCTATTGACTCCCTGCCCGGCAGTGAACGATTATGCTCACTATAGCTCGATTGTGAATATTTTGAGGTTTATATGCTCGATTATGCAGCTTTCCCGCAGCAGCGACAAGCGCTGATTCGTGAGATATTGCAGGACAAAGGACGGGTGGTCTGCGCTGACCTTGCAAGGCAATTGGCCGTGTCAGAGCACACTATCCGCCGCGATCTCCATGAACTCAGTAAAGAGGGTTTATGTAAAAAGGTCTATGGCGGTGCGGTGTTACAGCTTCAGGAGGCGGGCAGCTTTGTCAGCCGGAAAGCTCACGATCACGCAGCAAAAGCCCTGATCGCGCAGCGCTGTGCCAGCCTGGTGAAAGCCAATAGCTGCATCTTTATTGATGCCGGTACAACCAATCTGGCGCTGGCACAGGCGCTATCACCAGATTTGAATATCACCGTCGTCACCAATGCACCCGATATTGCTGCGCTACTGATCAACCATCCTGCTGCGGAGGTGATTATGCTGGGCGGGCAGATACAGAAGAGCACCGGCGGCGCGGTCGGGCAAACCGCGATCAACCAGATCCAGGGGATTCTGTTTGATCAGGCGTTTATTGGCGGCTGTGCCATGAGTCCGGAGGCCGGTCTGACCGGTTTTAACTATGCGGATTGCGAATTCAAGAAAGTTGCCATGGCGCAAAGCAATCAGGTCATTGTCGGGCTGACAGCGGATAAAATCCCCGCAGTAGCGCGATTCAGCGTGGCGAAATGTCGTGAAATCTCAATGCTGGTCGTGGAAGAGAAGCTCGATAAAGAACTGCTTGAGGCGTTTGAAGCGGAAGAGATAACGCTTATTACTGTCTGATAGGGGTGATTAAATAAATCATGTCGCAGACGAACCCGATGAACGCACCCTGCCCTGGCTGTACTAATGGTCGACAAATCCGCACCCGATGCTGCCAAATTCCAGGCTTTAGCGTAGGCTGAAAGCTGGTTGGTTTCACTACACAGGAGATCACGATGCAAAATGAAATGACAGCACAATGCCACTGTGGCGCGGTGGCGTACCGGGTGACGCTAAAGGATGGATTTAATACGGTGCGCCGCTGCAACTGCTCGTTTTGCCGGATGCGCGGCGCGGTGGTGGTATTTGCGACAAAAGTGGAGCTGACCCGGGGTGAAGCGCAGCTCACAGAGTATCGTTTCAACAGCAAAGAGGTGGGCCACTACTTCTGTTCCGTTTGCGGCATTTACACCTTTCATCAGAGCCGCTCACAGCCCGATCAGTTCGGGATAAATGTCGCCTGCCTTGAGGGGGTTTCGCCGTTTGATTTCACCGATGTCCCTGTCTCCGATGGTATCAATCATCCAAAAGATGGCGGCGCGGGCGGTGTAGCCGGTCATCTGATCTACACCCCCACGCAATCCTGAACGATCGCAGGCTGAACTACTCTCGTGTGGGCTTGCCACTGAAGCGGGTAATCGGCTTCTGCTCTTCACGGTCAATCTGTTGTGAGAAGACTTCAAGCGCCGCGAAGATGGGGCGAAGTCCGCGCCACAGATCCTCATCATTGAGTAACCGGATAATGCCGCGGATGCCCGGCGCGGCTTTATCCTGACGGGCCTCATCGCGCGCTGGTTTAACGGCCATCGCGGCATCGCGAACGGCCAACAGCAGATGATTAAACCGTTCTGGCGGCACGCTGCCCAGCGTCATCATCAGTAGCGAGAGATTCTGCAGCGCGTTCTGCGTACCCGGCTGATTAAGGCCCGAGACCAGGATTTTCCCCACCTCGCTGTTTGATTTAACCAGGTCGTTCGCCAGCCGCAGAAAACCGTGCTGGTGAAGATTTTCGATTAGCTCATCCATCGCCTCCCGGGCGGTCGGCTCGGTAGGTGTCGGCGGGACCTGATATTTCATCCGTTCTGCCATTAGAATTTCTCCGGTTTTTCGACATGTTCAGGCGGTTCCCGATAGCCAGCCTGCTGCCATTTTTGCTCTATCGGCAGGTGATCCAGCGGCGTACGACTGCCGTGACGGAAGTTGTGTAGTGGCACCGGATTAGGCTGCGACCGGCGATCAACGCGCTTCATATTTACGGCAATCTCTTTATAAGCTGGTGTGTTGACGTCGGGATCGTGATGTTCGCCGGTCAGGGCGTTGACGCCATCTTTGCCATGATGAATCGGCATAAACAGCACGTTGCCTGCCACACGCTCAGTGATCACGACAGGCACATCCAGCGATCCGCGCCGTGAGGTAATGCGTACCCACTCTCCTTCGTTCAGCGCGCGCTCGGCGGCCAGCTCCGGTGAGATCTCAACAAAGGCATTAGGCGACAGCGACATCATGCGGCCACCCTGCCCGGTCTGATTCATCGACTGGAAATGCTCCAGCATCCGGCCATTATTCAGCAGCAGATTATACTGTGAATCCTCCTGCTCCGCGGGCGGCTGCCAGCTCAGCGGATAGAGTCGCGCTTTGCCATCCGGGAAATTAAACCGTTCCGTGTAGAGTCGCGGCGTGCTTTCGCCTGCGGCGCTGACGGGCCAGAGCTGGGACTGCCAGCCGACAAGTTGCTCATAGCTGACACCCGCGAAAATCTCTGCGATGCCTGCCGCTTCCGCCATAATTGCGCCTGGGTTCGGGTAATGCCACGGATGACCGAGACGGGCGGCGAGATCGGTAAAGATCTCCCAGTCGGGCCGACTATCACCCAGCGGCTTCATGGCGGGTGAAAAGTGCTGGATCCGCCGCTCGGTGTTCACAAAGGTGCCCTCTTTCTCCACGCTGGGCGCACCGGGCAGCACCACATCGGCAAATTCGGCAGTGCGTGACATGAAAATGTCCTGTACCACCATAAATTCCAGCTTGCTGAAGGCGGCATGCACTGAAGTGGCATCGGCATCCGCAAACGCCGTCTCTTCACCGGTGATATACATCGCACGAATTTTGCCTTCACCGGCCTGCTGCACCATTTTAAAATTATCTGCACCAGGCTGATCGGAAAGCGCTTCAGGCGAGACGCCCCAGGCGCGCGCCCATTTTTCGCGCACCGCTGGGTCAGTGACTTTTTCATAGCCGGGATAGAGATTACTGAGGCAGCCAAAGTCGCTGGCGCCCTGTACGTTGTTGTGTCCGCGCATCGGATAACCGCCGGTGCCAGGCCGGCCATAGTTGCCGGTGACCAGCAGCAGGTTCGACAGCGCCGTACTGGTATCTGCCCCGTGGCTGTGCTGGGTAATTCCCATCGCCCACAACACACAGGCACTGCCCGCCTGGCCGATCATTTCCGCTGCTTCAATCAGTTCTGATTCACTCAGTCCACATGTCTCACTGGCAAAGGCCAGCGTAAAGGGAGCGAGTGAGGCGCGGTACTCATCAACCTGGTTGACCCGCTGGGCCAGAAAAGCCTCATCCGCATAACCGTGATCGAACATATATTTTGCCATCGCCGAGGCCCAGACCAGGTCAGTGCCCGGTCGGATGCGCAGATAGCAGTCAGCACGTTCCGCCATTTCATGACGGCGCGGATCAACGACCAGCAGTTTCTGACCGCGATGTTTGTGGCTCTGTTTGATGTGAGAAGCTATGACCGGATGGTTCTCGGCCAGGTTGCTGCCGACCAGCACGATCAAATCGGTCTGTTGCAGATCCTCAATCGTCCCGGCATCTCCGCCGTAGCCCACCGTGCGGAACAGTCCTTCTGTGGCCGGGTTCTGACAATAACGCGAGGAGTTATCAACGTTGTTGGTGCCGAAAATTAAACGGGCGATTTTTTGGGTCAGATAGGCTTCTTCATTGCTGGCCTTGCTGGAGCCGATAAAGCCAATCGCATCGCCTCCATAATTCTGAGCGATACCCTGTAATCCTTCGGCAACCCGTTGTAGTGCTTCATCCCAGCTGGCAGGCCGGAAGTGGCCATTCTCGCGGATCAACGGCGTAGTCAGGCGCTCCGGGCTGTTGACGAAGTCCCAGCCGAACTTACCTTTAACGCAGGTCGAGATGCCGTTGGCCGGGGCTTTGGCGACCGGCTGAACTTTCAGGATATGGCGGTCACGGGTCCAGATCTCAAAGCTGCAGCCTACACCGCAATAGGTGCAAACGGTTTTGGTGCGTTTGATCTCCGACTGGCGCAGCGCCACATCGATTTTCGAAACGCCGGTAATCGGCTCCATGCCGATGCTGTTTTCCAGCGTTTTAACAAAGTCGATCAGCGGACGTTTCAGCCCTTCATCCATCGCGGTAAAGGGGCCTGTATCTGGCTGCATGGTTTTTTCCAGCAGCGCATTGCACGGGCAAACTGTGACGCAATGTCCGCAGCTGACGCAGCTGGAACCGGCGATTTCCGTTCCGCCATCCCAGAGCACGCGAGGATGTGCCTGGGTGTAGTCAATCGAAAGTGTTTCATTGACCTCGACATTCTGACACGCTTCGACACAGCGACCGCATAAGATGCATTGGTCAGGATCGTAGGTGTAAAACGGATTGGAATGATCTTTTGCGTAGGGCTTGGGCTCATGAGGATAGTACTGAATCGGAATGTGCATATCTGCCACGGCATTATGCAGCGTGCAGTCGCCGGTGTTGTGCTCACAGACGGTACAGTAAAGCTCATGACGATTGAGCAGCCGATCCATTCCCTCCTGCTGCGCGGCCTTAAGCGCACTGCCTTCACTCTGCACCTCCAGCCCCTCTTCAGTGCGGAGCGTGCAGCCGCGAACCCGCTCGCCGTTGGCATCTACCCAGCAGACATCACAACTTTGCAGCGGTGGCAACGCCGGGTGGTAACAGACATGAGGTAGTTTTTTCCCTTGAGCATCCAGAAAATCGATTAGCGGTTGATCAGCTAACCCTTTTAACCGTTCACCATTGTAGATAATGGTGCAGTAATTTTGACTCATATAAGCCTCATGACGACATTGCGACGAGCTACCGAATGGAAAATCTCCCTCTATTTAAAGGGTTGCTTCACAAGCTTAGTGAGGATTAGCAGCCACGCCATGAATACCGCTACGCTTATCAAGGTTACTTGCTGACAGATAAGGCTTTTTTAAATGTAATGACTTCTTACCGGCTAAATACGGGTCAGGTTTTACCCGGCAGATCGTCAGAATTTGGCAGAGTGGCTTCGCGTTGATAAGCATTAGCCGCACAATGGTGAAGTTTGGGATTAATAACTAAACACAATGTATGTTGTAACTATATAATCAACTATCTACTTTCGCTATAAGACCCAGGGTAATGATCGGCACGCTTATCAATCCGTCGTTTTGCCCTCAGGCAAATTAATTATCAGGACCGCCGCGAGTTAACAGACTACTTCCAAATTAATTACGTACCGCCACTAACTTATTCCAGTACATATCAGGCTGAAACGATTTAATCTGGATAACGGGTTTATGGATTATTTTAGCTATTAAACGGGACTATTCTCCTGCCCGTGAGTGAGCGAACAATTTATGGCATAGCTATGTCGATCAAATGACAGTTATCAGCATTGACGCCCAGAACAGTGGCGCTCCACCCCAGAGTTGACGCTCACATTTTACTCATACCTATCAGCCATTTATCTTAATTTTAACAAGCTGATAATTATAAGATGATAATGATAACTGTTATGGTAATATCCTGTTAACCCTGCCCGACACTTTCTCATCAGGGCCTCTTTACGCGTCATGCTTAATTAAATTATCAGTAAATACCTGGCTGAAATGAGGTCCCTATGAATCCCATCGTTTATATCGTTGACGACGACGCTGCTGTGACTGCTGCACTGCGTAATCTGCTCACTGCCGACGATTACACGGTTATCTCTTTTTCTTCGGCTGATGATTTCCTGGCTCACGCTTTTACTCCCCTTCCCTGTTGCCTGATTCTGGATATTAATCTGCCTGGTGCAGATGGATTTGATGTCGCACAGGCATTGATCGATCGTGGCTACGCCATTCCCACTATCTTCTTAACCGGCTTCGGGACTATTCCGGTCACAGTGCGGGCGATGAAAACCGGTGCTTATGAGTTTCTGACTAAACCTGTCGATCCCGATCGTATTTTGCAGGCGGTTGCAGAAGCCTTACAGATCGCCGGGCAGAATATGGCCTCTTCCGAGGAGCGAAGGGAGATACTGGAGCGACATCAGACCCTGACACCGCGTGAAAGCGAGGTCATGCTGCTGGCGATTAGCGGCCTGCTGAATAAGCAGATCGCCGCCGAAATGGGCGTCAGTGAGATCACAGCTAAAGTTCACAAGCGGCGGGTGATGGAGAAGATGAAGGCGCGGTCGCTCACCGATCTGGTGCGGGCGGCAGAGCGGCTCAATATTGATCATACCCGACGCCGCTAAGGCCAGGCAGACACCTGGCCTCAATACGATTATCCCAGTGGCAGAGTGAACCAGAAACGGCTGCCGCCTTCCGCCCGGTTCTCTGCGCCTAACTCACCACAATGCTTCTTGATGATCCCTTTGCTGATGGTTAATCCCATGCCCATGCCACTTTTCTTCGTGGTGTAGAACGACTCAAAAATCCGTTCACGCACGCCATCCGGCAAGCCGCAGCCGCTATCCAGCACCTCAAAACGCAGCGTGTCCGGCGTCGGGTTCTCTGACGTCAGCCGCAAAAGCGCCGCGCGCGGTAAATCGTCGGACATGGCATCGATGGCATTGATTACCAGATTCAGCAGCACCTGCTGAATCTGAACGCGGTCGCAATAGATATCCGCCTTTCCGGCCCTCAGTTTCAGCTCCAGCGAAATTCCGCGTCGCTCCAGCTCCACTCTGGAGAGCGCCAGGATATCGCGGGCGATCAGATGGAGGTTTTCCGAGGCAAAGCTCGATTCATGATTGCGGGTCAGCGCCTGCAGGCCACGAATTATCTCTCCGGCACGTTTTCCCTCTTTGATAATTTCATCCAGACTGCTGCTGGCATTCTCCAGCATCACCGGTTCACGCTTTAACCAGCGCAGGCTGGCACCGGCATTGGCCACGATCGACATCAGTGGCTGGTTAATTTCGTGCGCGATTGAGGCAGTCAGTTGCCCGACTGTGGTGGCGCGCGTTACACGGGCCAGATCCGCCTGTGCCATGCGCGCGGCATCTTCTGCCTGGCGCTGCGAGGTGATATCGGAAATGGTGCCGAAGTACTCTTTCACCTCGGGGAAGTTTTCTACCGGCTCTCCGATGCCTTTGATATAACGGCATTCCCCATCCGGCCTGAGCACACGGAACTCAGCCTGCATACTACGTCCCTGACTGACGCTGTGCGTCACCAGTTCGCTGATGCATTCATAATCATCGGGATGAACGCGGGTCAGAAAATCTGCCATCGACAACCCTTTTTGATGGGCTGGCAGGCCCAGAATACGGCCATACTCTTCAGACACCATCATCATGTCCTCTGCCACTTCCCAGCGCCAGGTACCGGTATGACTGATCTTCTCTCCGAGCATCAGTGAGGTTTTGCTGGCGCGCAGCTGCTTTTCAACCCGTCGCCGATGGTTGTTCTCCTCCAGCAGTTCAGCGTAGAGGCGCGCCGTCTCCAGCGAAACTGCCGCCTGAGCGCTCAACGTTTTAACAATGTGGGAGTGCTCAGCCGTGAACGCATCGGGCATCAGGCGATTCTCCAGATAGAGCACCCCAACCATATTGGCCTGCCTGAACATCGGAACACATAACACCGCAGCGCCCGAGGCCACCAGGTAAGGATCCTGACTGAACGGACTGAACTCTTCCGGCTTGCCAGTACGTATCTCCTGACCGGTACGGATCACCGCGGCCAGTACCGATAGCGGCAGGTCAGTTGCGACGGGGCGCTCTTTGACAATCTGCACCCGCACGCCATCAGCCGTGCTTTCTGCCCAGGCCTGCGTTTCCGGAAGCGTACCATCCAGAATCCGGATAAGCCGACAGCGCTGGGCACCGGCCCGCTCCAGCAGGATGCGCATCAGGGTATGAATCAACCGATCAAGGTTGATCTCCTCCGTCAGGGCGCGCACGGCGGTCAGCACACTCTCCAGGTCGTAGAACGAGGCATCCTGCGTAAAGGGAATGGTCGCCACTGCACTGTTTTGCATCGGCGTGGTCAGATGCGGATAGTGCTGCTCAAGCTGGCGCACCATCGCCAGCGCGCCCCAGCTCTCCCAGCTTCTCATCGACGCTTTAACGTAGGCATCGGCGGCGGTATCTAGCTGTAATGCTTTGCAGTAGCGGCCAGCCAGCTGATTCGCCAGCGCATGAATGTGCAGATATCCCCCCTGGCGGGAGAGACAGATCGCATTTTCATACTGTTTCAGCGCCTCGCCCGTGTTGCCCGCAAGACGGGCACACTCTGCCCTGAGCAGGGCATATTTATCAGCAAAGAGTCCGGGATTGAGGTCGGCCCAGCCCGCAAATTTGTCCAGATCGCAGCGCAGCGTGTTGCTGTCAGCCGCACCGGGCTGCAGGCTTAGCGATAGTGCGCTGTAAAAATGCATATCCATCAGGTAGATGTAAGCGGGCACTGCGCTGGTCAGCGGACGAATTTCTGCAAAACAGCGCAGCGCCTCCCGGTATTCTGCCGCAAAGAAATGTGCCATTCCCCGATACAACCCCGCCCAGAACAGCACCATCGCTTTTGGGCCAGAGATCACGCCCGGCTCGCTGCCCGCCACCATCGGCAAAGCGCCATCGCGATCGCCTGCCCTGAACCCGTTGCTGTTCCGCAGTTGCATCACCAGCTGCTTCTGCATGACCAGCACGTTCTCAACATCGGGATAAAAGGTTTTGCGGGTAAAAGCGAGTCCGCGCTCAATGGAGGTCATGACCGACTCCAGATGATCGCCGCGTGTCAGCGTGTTCATGATCTGATGACGCAACGAGAGGCAGGCAAAGGAACGGTCTCCGTGCATCACCGCGACGCGAAAACTTTCACGGGCACTTTCTACGGCGACATCCAGCGGCTGCGTCCAGATCCCCAGCTGATCCAGAGGCAGCAGCGTGCGGGCTTTATAGCGGGTAAAGTCATGCCGCTCCACCAGCTCACGGGCCACCCGACCACAGGCATAGCCAAAATGCCAGGCCTGATAGCGTTCGCTGATCAGCACGCTGAACCAGGCGAGACCAAACGCAGAGGCACCGGTCACGCCGTGATCCAGCGTCATCTCCAGCATCCGGCAGACCAGCAACAGATGCAGCTGCGGGCAGTCGTAGGCGGAGACAAAAATGGTGCTGGCCATCAGGTTCAGCACCGACTCAGTTTCCTGATCGGTGTTGCGTGGCAGGTGGGAAAAAGCCGCTTGCGGGGAATCGCCGATCCGCGCCCTGATCGCCTGCCAGGCGGCGTCAATCTCCGCGTCGTCCGGATCACGCCTGAGATGCACACCAAATACTGCCAGCCAGGCTAGCGCAGTTTCCAGCGCCAGATGGTTGTCGGACTGACGCATATGAATTTCAGCAGAGAGACAGGCTGCCATCGATTTTTCACTCAGCGTGCCTGGTTCACTCAGCAGTCGGGTACAGAGCTTTTGCGCGGTCGTGAGATTACCGTGCAGAAATTCGCACTCCGCCTCATCGATGCCCAGCATAAAATCATTGCCAGTCACCATCCGCTGGCTGAGTTGCTGGGCGCTGCGCAGATAGCGCAGCGCCGAGAGATAATCTCCGGCACGTTTCGCTCCCTGCGCAGCATGTAAACAGAGGGGATAATAGCGTTCACGATCTGCGACACTAAGCGGCAGTTCAGCAATCATGCCGATGTGATAAGCCGCGCGGAACAGCGTCTCACTGTGATCGGCATTCGCCACCGCGGCCGACAGCCATGCCGCCGCCTGTTGATGAAGAGAGTGTTGCTGCCGGAGGTCGAGCAGTAAAAACGCCGCGTTATGCACCCGGTCGTGGGTAAAGGCGTAGTTCCCGCCAGTCAGGGTTATAAAGCGGCCGCTGACGGCAGGCTCAAGCTGCTGCTGAATCCGCGATACGGACGTCGCGTTGATATGACTTAATAAAGACAGCTCGCCGCTGGCCCCCAGGCAGGCCAGCGAACCCAGCAGCTGACGTGTTGCCTCCGGCATCCGCGCCAGCTGATTTAATACCAGCATCGCCACATTGTCGGTGTACTGACGCGCAATCAGCGCCTGGCTGTCGTAATGCCACTTCAGCGGGTTCTGACGATAGACAATCACCCCATCATCCACCGCCTGACGGAAGAACTCCTGCATCGAGAGCGGATTACCGCCGGTTTTCTCAAAGATAATCTGTGCCAGCTCACGATTGCCGCCGGGACGGGTATGCAGCATTCCCGCCAGCCAGCGGGTGATGCTTTTAACACTGAGCGGCTGCGGCGTCAGCGCCACGACACGTGCCGCTGATGCTCTGAGGCGCAGCAGAAACCCGGCAATCATCGGACAGGGCATCGACTCACCCTCCCGGAAGGCGAGCACCAGCATAAAAGGCAGATGCTCATTACGGGTAATCAGATTTTCCAGCAGTTGCAGCGTGGCATTGTCTGCCCAGTGAACATCATCAATCAGCATCACCAGCGGACGGCCCGGCGTGGCAAATGCCTGGATAAGCGCAGACGCCATCTGATTAAACTGCTCGCGGGCGTCCGGGGCATGGCGCACCACCGGCTGCACTGTCCGGATATTCAGCAGCTGTTTTAGTTCAGGCACCAGTTCAATGGCTAAATCGGTATAGCCACCCAGCAAGCGCAACAGGCGAACCCGCCATTTGCTTAGCTCCAGGGCTGACAATCCCAGCAGATAAAGCGTGACTGTGCGAAACGCTGAGGCGACTGCGGCATAAGGTGCGGCAGGCGAATGTTGATCGGCCTTGCTGGCGGCCAGCAGAATCTGTCGGTGCTGCAGGGTTTTCAGGGCGGAAGCGATAATGGCGGACTTACCCGAGCCGGGCGCACCGCTCAGCATCACCAGGCTCTGCGTGCCGGTACGGTTGACCGCATCCAGCGTCGTCAGCAGCACGCGAGCCTGCGGATGTTGCGTGAACAGTGTCTCGGGCCGGAAACTGGTGCTGAACCGCTCCTGCAGACCGGGCGTGAACGGCGCAATGGTGTTTTCTGCGGTCAGCGTCGCCTGACAGCGGCGTAAATCAGCCATCAGCCCCTGCACGGTCTGATACCCGTCAGCAGGTGACTTTGCCAGCAGACGCAGCAGAATCACAGAGAGCATCGGCGGCACATCCTCTCTGACCTGTCCGGCTGGCCGGGGTGCGCTGGCGATGTGATGATGAATCCACTCCGCCTCCCCCGCATCCGGTGAGCCAAACGGCAACTTACCGGTGAGATACTCATACAGCACGACCCCCAGACTGTAGAGATCGCTGAGGCTGCTGACCGGATGCGGCGTGCGGCCGGTATGTTCAGGTGACATATAGGCCAGCGTACCGCCTGAGACGCGCAGGCTGTTTTTTTCCGCCGACTGCGCCGCCAGCGAGGCGAGACCAAACCCGCCCAGCCGGAACCGGCCATCATCACTGATAAAAAAATGGCCCGGCTTGATATCCCCATGCACAATGCCCTGATGATGCGCCTGGCCGAGCGTGTAGCAAAGCTGCAATGCAACCTGCAGGAAGTCAGCGATTTTATCGGGAGGGGTCGCGAGGTTATTCGCCAGGCTGCGAAACGGAAATGTGGGGTAGATCAGCGCATAGCGGTTGAGGTAACGGGTGGTGCCCGTCGCGGTGATGGCCCAGCGGGGCGAAAGATAAGCGGCCAGCGCTCGTTCATTTTTCAGCCGCTGCGTCGCCTGAAACGTGACGTCGTCACTCTGTCCGGTGGCGATTATCAGCGACTCACCTGAGTGACGGCGCGCCAGCATCCAGAGCAGGCAGCCATCCTGCGCCAGCGGCGTCAGCGTGTCGAAATCTTCAATCGCGTTCCCTGCATCGTCACTCTCCTGAAAATTAACCGAAAGCATGCTCATCAGCGCACCTTTCCCTGAGATAACTCGCAACGGATCAGTGTCAGCAGCGTATCAACATCAATCGGCTTTCGCAAAAAAGTCACGGCACCCAAGGCAATGGCATACCACAGGGTAGTCTCTTCCAGATCTGCTGAGATAAAAATCACCGGTGGCAGACCTGCCCGCTGTTTCAAAATAGTGAACAGCTCAAAGCCGGACATGCCCTTGAGTCCGACATCGATGATCAGCATGCCCACCTCTGAAAGCGCATCGTCATCGCTCAGCAGCGCCTCACCTGACTCAAATAGTCGGGTCGAATAGCCGTCTGAATGCAACAGATTGCTGAGTCCACTGCGGACCGCGCGTTCATCGTCCACAATGACAATACGCTGTGACAGCGCCATGCAGTTATCCTCTGAAACGCCTCATCGTACGGCACGCGAGGACTTAAGGGTGGTCATCGCCATCGGGTGGCGGTGTCCCACTGATTTTTGGCACACACTCATGGCGAAACCACTTCAGCGTCACCGGCTGACGGCGGAACAGACGCGTACCCAGCGGAATCAACTGCTCACCCACCAGCATGCCAAACAGCCCCACTAAAGCAATAACCGGAGGTGCCGGAGAGTTCACGTTGATCAGGGCATAGATTACCCCGGCAAGCAGCCCCACCGTGAGAGAAATAATGTAGGATTTCAACATGTTCAGCTAACCCGCGAAACAGGTGTAACAAACGGCGCATCCGATCGCTGCAGGGTGGTCGTATGCTCTGCGGGCAAGACTGCGTGCACCAGCGCCCCACCCAGCAACATCCCCAGCAGCCCCACCAGCGCAATCGCGGGCGGGGCCGGTGAACGCACTTTTAGCAGGCCGTAAAACAGGCCAATCAATATCCCTGCAGCCAGAGAAAGCAGTAAAGGATTCATAACCGGACTCCTGTTATGCCTGCTGACCGGCAGAAGAAAGCCGATCAGCAGGACGTCCCTTAGCGGACCGGTGCGTGAACCGGTGCCAGGGTACGGTGTTCACTTTTCTGACGTGACGGCGCTTTGTGTACCATGGTGTAGGCATAATCCACACCAATGCCATAGGCACCTGAATGCTCTTTGGCGATGTTCATCACCGCATCGTAAGTGTCACGGTTGGCCCAGTCACGCTGCCACTCCAGCATGACCTGCTGCCAGGTGACCGGCACCACACCCGCCTGAATCATGCGCTGCATCGCGTAGTCGTGCGCTTCTTTGGTGGTACCGCCTGACGCATCCGCCACCATATAGATCTCGTAATCCCCTTCCAGCATTGCGCACAGCGCAAAGCTGTTGTTACACACTTCCGTCCAGAGACCGGACACCACCACTTTTTTCTTGCCGTTCGCGGCCAGCGCATCACGCACTTTCTGGTCATCCCAGGAGTTCATTGAGCTGCGCTCCAGAATGTCCTGACCCGGAAACACATCCAGCAGTTCAGGATAGGTGTGGCCCGAGAAGCTTTCGGTTTCGACGGTGGTAATGATGGTGGGGATATTGAAGACTTTCGCCGCCTTCGCCAGCGCAACGGTGTTGTTTTTCAGCACCTGGCGGTCAATCGACTGCACGCCAAAGGCCATCTGCGGCTGCTGGTCGATGAAAATAATCTGGCTGTTATGTGGCGTGAGGACTTCAAGCTTAGCGTTGGACATGCGTTCACCCATAGAGGTTATGTAACGGAATTTTCGCCAATTGGCGCGGAGCAAAAGGACGGTCAGTGCAGGTTTAACGTCCTGCTGCTGGCTGTCTGGTCGCAGTGTAGGGCGACGGGCGAAGGCAAACTATTATCTCTGCGTATAACTATACGAAGGTATAGGTATCCCTCTGTATAACTAGACGACGCATTAACCCGCTCACCATAATCCGGCTTATTCGTGCCCTGTTATCTGCGGCACTTCCTGTCCCGCACTACGTCGGACAACCCCGTTGAGGAGGATCTATGGTTACGCTGGGTAAAGCAGAACTGATACTGACCCATGGCAAATTTCATACTGTTGACCGCAGCAATCCGGTGGCAGAAGCGGTTGCGATTCGTGATGGCAAATTCGTTGCGGTAGGCACACTGGCAGAGGCGATGGAGTATCACTGCGACGGCACCAAAGTGATCGATCTGAAAGGTCACACCGCCGTACCGGGCCTGAACGATTCCCACCTGCACCTGATACGTGGTGGTCTGAACTACAACCTTGAGCTGCGCTGGGAAGGGGTGCCGTCGGTTGCCGATGCGCTGCGAATGCTGAAAGAGCAGGCGCTGCGCACGCCGTCACCGCAGTGGGTGCGTGTGGTAGGCGGCTGGACCGAGTTCCAGTTTGCCGAGCGACGGATGCCGACGCTGGATGAGATCAACGAAGCGGCCCCCGACACGCCAGTTTTCGTGCTGCATCTTTATGACCGCGCCCTGCTCAACCGCGCAGCGCTGAAAGTCGTCGGCTACACCAAAGAGACACCGAACCCGCCGGGTGGCGAAATCCAGCGCGACAGCAACGGCAATCCCACCGGCCTGCTGATCGCCCGTCCCAATGCGATGATCCTCTACGCCACCCTGGCCAAAGGACCGAAACTGCCGCTGGAACAGCAGATCAACTCGACCCGTCAGTTTATGCGCGAGCTGAATCGACTGGGTCTGACCAGCGCCATTGATGCGGGCGGCGGCTTCCAGAACTATCCCGAAGATTACGAAGTGATCGCTGAACTGCATCAGAAAAAGCAGATGACGCTGCGTATCGCCTACAACCTCTTCACTCAGCGTCCGGGGCATGAACTGGAAGATTTTGAGAAGTGGACGGATATGCTGACGCCAGGCCAGGGCAGCGACTATTTCCGTCACAACGGCGCAGGCGAAATGCTGGTGTTCTCGGCCGCCGACTTCGAAGATTTTCTGGAGCCACGTCCGGACTTAGCGCCTGGCATGGAGGATGAACTGGAGCGCGTGGTGCGTCATCTGGTGGAACATCGCTGGCCTTTCCGTCTGCATGCAACCTATGACGAGTCGATCAGCCGGATGCTGGATGTCTTTGAGAAGGTCAACCGCGATATCCCGTTTAATGGTCTGCACTGGTTCTTTGACCACGCGGAAACCGTCACTCAGCGCAATATCGATCGTATCAAAGAGCTGGGCGGTGGCATTGCGGTGCAGCATCGCATGGCATTCCAGGGCGAATACTTTGCCGAACGCTACGGCATTGAAGCCACCCGCCATACCCCACCGGTTCAGAAAATGCTGGAAACCGGCGTCCCGGTCGGACTCGGCACCGATGCAACCCGCGTCGCCAGTTATAACCCCTGGACCGCGCTCTACTGGCTGGTTTCCGGTCGCACCGTAGGCGGCATGCAGATGTATGACGTCAATGCCCGCCTTGACCGTGAAACGGCGCTGATGCTCTGGACACAGGGCAGCGCATGGTTCTCCAGCGAACAAAATAAAAAAGGTCGGATTCAGGTAGGTCTTCTGGCGGATCTGGCCGTGCTGAGCAAAGATTTCTTCAGCGTGCCGGAAGAGGAAATTAAAGGCATTGAGTCAGTGCTGACAGTGGTGGATGGCAATATTGTCTATGCCGCCGGATCGTTCAGCGCGGATGCGCCGCCCGCTATTCCGGTTCTGCCTGAGTGGTCACCGGTGGTGAATGTGCCAGGTCACTATCGCAGCGCTCCACCGGTTGCGCAGAGCCGTGCGGGTATGATGCCCGCTGTGCACCACTGCAGCGGCCCCTGCGGTGTTCATCGCCACTCGCATGAGATCGCCCGTGGTTCCAGCGTTCCGGTTGCCGAAGATAACGCCTTCTGGGGCGCGCTCGGCTGCAGCTGCTTCGCGTTTTAATCATGAATAACGCTATCACTCAATCGCCCCGCATCAACGCGGGGCTGTTCTTCCTGCGCCTGACCGGCAGCCTGCTGCTGTTACAGGTGCATGGACTGCCGAAAATTCTGCATTTCAGCGAAGAACTGACGCGTATAGAAGACCCGTTTGGTCTGGGACCGATGATGAGCCTGCTGCCAGCGATAGTGGCAGAAGTCATCTGCCCGATCTTTATTATTCTCGGCTGGGGTACCCGGATTGCCTGCCTGCCGATCATCGCGGTGCTGCTGGTCGCGATGCTGGTGGTACACCCTGGCTGGTCAGTGGCGGAAGGCCAGTTCGGCTGGCTGCTGCTGATTATCTTTACCACGCTGGCGCTGACCGGGCCTGGCGGCTGGCGAATCGGCGCGGTGAAACATCAGGGGGTTCGTCATGGCGCAGGTTAATGATATCCACCAGCTGGAGCAGGAGCAGCCTGAGGTCCAGGCCGCTGGCGAGATTTCGCCGTTACAGCCGCTACGCAGGCCGGTGTTCCGCATGCTGTGGATCGCCACCGTCGTCTCCAATATCGGTTCATGGATGAACGATGTGGGTGTGAACTGGAGCATGCTGACGCTGAGTGCCGATCCGCTGGCCGTGGCGCTGGTGCAGGCGGCCAGCAGCCTGCCAATGTTCCTGTTCGCGCTGCCATCAGGCGTGATGGCGGATATCGTTGACCGCCGCAAATATCTGCTGTTTTCCCAGCTATGGACCTTTATCGCCGCCTGTGGACTGACGGTGCTCGCCTGGACCGGCCATGTCACTCCCGAGGTGCTGCTGGTGGCAGCCTTCTTGCTGAGCGCCGGTGCCGCCATGAGTTCACCGCCCTTTCAGGCGGTAGTGCCGGATCTGGTGTCGAAACCGGAGCTGGGTGCGGCCATTGCCCTTAACTCACTCGGTATTAATATCAGTCGTGCCATCGGCCCGGCGCTGGGTGGCCTGATCCTCTCGTTCACTGGTCCCTGGATGGTCTTCCTGCTGAATGCGCTCTCAGTGCTGGGCGTCGCCTGGGTGCTCTGGCGCTGGAAGGCGGAGCCGAGCGTGCAGCGCCTCCCGCCCGAACACTTCTTTCCGGCGGTGCGTGCCGGACTGCGCTACGTTCACGCGGCACCGGTGTTGCGTAATGTGCTGGTGCGAACCTTTGCCTTCTTCCTGTTTGGCAGTGCGGTCTGGGCATTGCTGCCGCTGGTGGCGCGTCGTGAACTCGGCCTGGGCCCTGGCGGCTACGGCATCATGCTGGCCTGTATCGGTGTTGGCGCGATTACCGGCGCGGTGCTGTTGCCACGCCTGCGTCGTCGCCTGAGCGCCGATCGCCTGATGGTACTCGCCAGTCTTGTTTTCGCCCTGACCATGCTGGCGCTGGCTTTTGTACGCCACTTCTGGCTACTGAATGCGTTTGAATTTTTTACCGGATTTGCCTGGATTGCCGTGCTCTCGACGTTGAATCTCGGCGCACAGCGCAGCGCCGCGAAATGGGTGAAAGCCCGCGCGCTGGCGGTCTATCTGACGGTGTTCTTCGGCTCCATGACCGCTGGCAGCGCACTCTGGGGACAGCTCGCCTCGCACTTCAGCATTCCGCTGTCGCTCTGCATCGCCGCACTGGGCATGGTGCTGGCCAGCAGCACCGTCTGGCGCTGGCGTCTCGACCAGGATCCCGACCTCAATCTCGATATGATTGGTGATGGCGTTAACGCGCCCGCACTGGATATTCGTCACGAACGCGGCCCGGTGATGGTGAATTACGAATACCGGATTACTATTGATGATGCACATGCCTTTACCGTCTGCATGCAGGATATGCGGCGGGTCAGGCGTCGCGGTGGCGCCATCAACTGGTCACTGTATGAAGATATTCTGCAGCCCGGCATTTTCGTTGAGACGTTTGTCGTCGGCTCCTGGGTCGAGCATCTGCGTCAGAAAGAGCGCTACACCATCAACGACAAAAAGATAGAGCGACGGGTTTTCGCTTTTCATCAGGGTGAACATTCACCCGAGGTTCGCTATCTGGTGGCGCCAGCGTGACTGGCACACCATCTTTTCATCCATCACGTCATACAGAGGGCAATACCATGAGCACCTTTAAAACGACCGACGGCACACAGATCTACTTTAAAGACTGGGGCACCGGTAAGCCGGTTCTGTTCAGCCACGGCTGGCCGCTGGATGCCGATATGTGGGACAGCCAGATGAACTTCCTGGCGGAGCACGGTTATCGGGTTATCGCCTTTGACCGTCGTGGTTTTGGTCGTTCTGATCAGCCCTGGACCGGTAATAACTACGATACCTTTGCTTCTGACATCAACGATTTAATCACCCATCTCGACCTGCAGAATGTGACGCTGGTGGGTTTCTCAATGGGTGGCGGCGACGTCACGCGCTATATCGGCAGCTATGGTAGCGATCGCGTCGCGGCACTGGTGCTGCTCGGTGCCGTCACGCCAATCTTTGGCAAAACGGCAGACTACCCGCAGGGTGTCGATATGTCGGTGTTTGAAGGGATTCGTGATGGTCTGCTTAAGGATCGCGCGCAGTTTATCAAAGAGTTCGCTACGCCGTTTTATGGTACCAATGCCGGACAGACCGTTTCTGATGGCGTCATGACGCAGACGCTGAACATCGCGCTGCTCGCTTCGCTGAAGAGCACCGTTGATTGCGTCACCGCTTTTGCTGAGACCGATTTTCGTGCTGACGTAGCGAAAGTGAATGTGCCGACGCTGGTGATTCATGGCAGCAACGACCAGATCGTTCCGTTTGAATCCACCGGCAAAGTGGCGGCGGAGATGATTGAGGGTGCTGAACTCAAGGTTTATGACAATGCGCCGCACGGTTTTGCGGTGACGCATCAGGATCAACTGAATCAGGATCTGCTGGCGTTTCTTAACGCGCAGTGATGCAAAAAAACTGCGCGGTGGAAGCCGCGCAGTTTCAGACTGCATCTGACCGCAACAAATAAGCTCAACGCGCAGATAACACGGCCAGAAGAGGAAAGCGTCCCGCGCCAGGGACGGCGCGGGTCGAGCAGTCATGGATGACAGCTTTTGCGTCTTTCCGATCTGGCCGTGTTTTCTGCGCAGACTCGATCTCAAAGCTGGCATTGGCAGATTTAGTCAACAATCTTAAACTGCGCGGTGACAGCCGCGCAGTTTTCATTTTAACGGGTTGGATGATTCACTTCGTTGGGACGCAGATCGAATAACAACACCTCCGCTCCGTCACCGTGACTGAACGACAGGGTTTTCTCATTGCGAACCCGCGCACCGTCACCGGCATTAAATTGCAGGCCATTTACCCTGACACTGCCGCGCGCCACATGAATATACGCATAGCGGTCGTCCGGCAGAGTGATTGTCTGCTGCTCATCCCCCTGGAACAGTCCCGCATAGATGCGAATATCCTGGCGCACCCGCAATGCCCCGTTTTCACCTTCCGGCGAAATAATCAGTCGCAGATTACCGCGTTTATCCGCTTCGCTAACGGAGACCTGCTGGTAGCCTGGCGGACTATTTTTCTCTGCCGGCACCACCCAGATTTGCAGAAAGTGAACACCCTCGGTACCCGAGTGGTTGAACTCACTGTGAGTCACACCGCTACCGGCACTCATCAGCTGCACATCCCCGGGAACAATCACAGAGCCGGTGCCCATGGAGTCTTTATGCTCCAGCGCGCCCTCCAGGACATAGGAGATAATCTCCATGTTGCTGTGAGGATGGGCGCCAAAACCGCGACCTTTGGCTACCCTGTCATCGTTGATCACCAGCAGATCTGAGAAGCCCGCCTGCTTTGGATCCCAGTAATTTGCAAAAGAGAAGGTGTGACGTGAATTCAGCCAGCCGTGATCGCCCACGCCGCGTTGCTCTGACAATCTTTGCTCAATCATATTCTGCCCCTTCGTTGATTCGGGAAGTGCGAATGCCCTTCGATGGAAACAGCATATAAGTAAACCAGGTAGTCACACAATGGCGTGAATTAGCAATGACTGTCGCGTTTTAGTAGACAATAAAGACGAGGTTATGGCGGGGCCAGGTTTTGCGGATTAATCCTTCAGCTACTGGCTCGCACCACCAGCTCACCCTGCATGATCACACATTGTGGCGGAGAGTCTGGCCGGATGATTTTTTGCAGCACCAGCTCACAGGCACGACGGCCAATCTCTCGGGAGGGCTGAGCCAGAGTCGTCAGCGGCGGCGATACCATGTCGGCCAGTTCACTGCCGTCAAAACCCACCACGGCAATGTCCTGAGGTATCCGCAGACCCGCCTGCTGTATCGCCGCCATGGCACCCGCTGCCAGCGTATCTGAAACCGCAAACACGGCGTCAGGTCGTGTCTCGCCCGCCAGCAGCTGATTCATCGCGGCTTTTCCGGCGCTGAAGCTTAACTCACTGGCGTAAGCGATGGCCTGCCATGCCAGTTGTTGCTCTTTGAGTTGATGTGCGTAGCCCTGCTGACGCAGGCGGGCATATCGGTAGCGGAGGTCGTGATTGATCAGCGCAATGCGCTGACGTCCCTGTCCGGCCAGATAGTGCACCACTGACTGCGCAGCGACGTCATCATCAATCCCGACGCAGGAGATCTGGCCATTATCATCATGTTCGGCGCACTGAACCCAGGGTGCCTTGCCTATCAGCTGGCTCAGCTCCGGCAGCTTGCTGAAAGCATCCATGGTGATAATGCCATCCACCATCTTGCCGGAGAGCAGTTGCAGGCTGGATCGCGAACGGGCAATATCCGCGCCCGAGTTACACAACAGGATGCGATAGCCATTTTTCTCCGCCTGCTCCTCAATGCCTTTGACCACCTCTGCGCAAAACGGGTTAGAGATATCGGAAACCAGTACCAGAATCATCGAGCTGCGCGCCGTACGCAGCTGGCGCGCCAGCAGATTAGGCTGATAGTTGCTCTCTTCGATTGCCTCAAGGACTTTCTGCCGGTTAGCCGGTTTTACGCTGTCGCTGTTATTCAACACACGGGAAACGGTGGCGACCGACACACCCGCCATCCGGGCGATTTTCTGAATAGACATAGCGATCCCTCTGTTTTAAAACTCACCCACAGTAAACCTTTGAATCCATGCCGCCTCAGACGTCGCGATCCAGACCCAGCTGATGGCGCACCGAAGGGGCGTTCTCTGATAAAGCAAAATCATCAAAAGCGCGGTCAGCCACCGGGATGATATGCCGGCGGATGAATTCTGCCCCTTCACGCGCCCCGGTCTCGCCATCCTTCAGACAGCACTCCCACTCCAGCACCGCCCAGCCGTCATAGTCGTACTGGGCCAGTTTGCTGAAAATGCGGCTGAAGTCGATCTGGCCATCGCCCGGCGAGCGAAAGCGTCCGGCGCGCGCCAGCCACGGTTGATAGCCGCCATACACTCCGCTGCGTCCATTTAACTGGTACTCCGCATCCTTAACGTGAAAAGCTTTAATACGCGGATGATAGAGGTCGATGAACTGCAGATAGTCGATGTGTTGCAGAAGAAGATGGCTGGGATCGAACAGGATATTGCAGCGCGGGTGGTGATTCACTTGCGTCAGAAATCGCTCAAACGTGACACCGTCATGCAGGTCTTCGCCGGGATGTATCTCATAACAGAGGTCCACACCGTGATGGTCAAAACTATCCAGCACCGGCAGCCAGCGGCGCGCCAGCTCAGCAAACGCCTCATCAAACAGCGCTTCGTGGTGTGGCGGCCAGGGATAGAACCAGGGCCAGGCGAGCGAGCCGGAAAAGGTGGCATGTGCGCGCAGGCCGAGTTTTTCAGAAGCAGCAGCCGCACGCTTTAGCGTAGCGATGGCCCAGTCGGTGCGCCGGGCGGGATCGCCTCGCAGCGCGGCAGGCGCAAAATTATCAAAAGCGAGATCGTATGCGGGGTTCACGGCAACCAGCTGCCCTTCCAGATGCGTTGAAAGCTCACTGATCTCCAGTCCGAAACCGGCCAGTGTTCCCCTCACCTCGTCGCAGTAAGTCTGGCTGACCGCTGCCTGCTCAAGGTCGAAAATAGCGGGCTGGTGGCAGGGGATCTGCAGTGCCCGGTATCCCAGCCCGGCGGCCCACTCCGCCAGCCCCGTCAGCGAGTTAAAAGGCGGCTGGGTGGTAATGAATTGAGACAGGAAGATGCCGGGTCCCTTAACTGTTTTCATCTGTGACTCCTGAGTTCAGTTACCGCTTAATCACGGTATTTGAATGAGAAGAAGAAAATAATCGCAATCACCGCAGCCGCCACGGCAGGGATCCACCAGAATATCGCCCAGCTCTCTGCGCTGGCGTTACCCGCCACCAGCTGATTGTAGAGCGCACCGGAGATTTGCGATCCCAGCAGCATGCCGATGCCGTAGGTGAACATCACCACCATGCTCTGCGCCTGCCCCTTGACCTTTTCACCGGCGATCCGATCGGTGTAGATGAATCCCACCACAAAGAAGAAGTCATAGCAGACGCCATGCAGCAGAATGCCAATGTAAATCAGCGTGCGCGTCTCATCATTCATGCCCAGCGCAAACAGTGCATAGCGGACAAACCACGCTGTCATGCCAATCAGCAGCATGACTTTCACGCCAAGACGGCGGAACAGCAGTGGAATGATCAGCATGAAAACAATTTCAGACATCTGACCCAGTGACATCAGGGTGCTGACTTCCCGAATGCCGGCATCCGCCAGCCAGGAGGCGGTAAAGGCGTAGTAGGTGCCGAGCGGAATAGAGATCAGGGTGGCACATACAGCAAAGACCAGGAAATGACGCAATCGCAGCAGTGCGAAGGCATCGGCGCAGAAGAGATCGCGGACTTTTAACGGCAATCCTTTGGCTGGTGCCGGCGTATGTGGCAGCGTCAGGCTGTAGATCGCCAGCAGTACCGAACAGAGCGCCGCCAGCTGGAACACTGCCACGCTGTCAGCAATGCCCGTTACGCCGATAAAGATCCCCGCCACGATCCAGCCGATGGTGCCGAAGACTCTGACGATGGGAAAGCTTTTCTCGCTGCTGGCGAGGCTGTGAAAGGCGATGTTATTTGAAAGCGCCAGCGTCGGCATAAAGCAGAGCGTATAGCCAAACAACAGTGCGATCAGCTGCGCCCCATTCTCCGCGATTAGCGCCTGGGGCACGAACCAGAGAATCGCTGCGCCCGCCAGGTTCATCACCGCCATCACTTTCTGTGAGGGAAAAAAGCGATCCACCAACATGCCGAGCACAAACGGCGAGAGAATTGAGGCGATGGGCCCGGCCGAAAACGCATCCCCAATCAGCAACGGCATGTTGTGACGGGTCATTACCAGCCCCAGCGTCACCGACCAGCTGCCCCAGATAAAGAACTGCATAAACATCATCAGAGAGAGGCGCGGCACCAGCAGCTTATGCTGCACCTGCTGGCCTGCTCTCTCCTGCACTGTAGCAATCATGGGAACCTCACGAATAAGTAATCGATTACATTTTGATTGCTCACAACGTAAACGAATGCAGCCGACTGTTCCTTCGCCGCGATCACAAATTATTAACTCTGCGTTATCACTCTGGAAATAACAAGGCGATGCCGGACGGGCCGATCAACGACTGGCATTAACTACCCGCGCTTTACGGAAGCGGTAACGCTCATACAGCAGCGAATAAAGGCCGCCTGTCACCACCAGAATCGCACCCATCACCGTGGTGGAGGTTGGCAGATTGCCGAGCAGCAGATAACCCACCGCCACTGACCAGATTAAGGTGGTGTAGTCGAACGGGGCCAGCAACGACGCTTCGGCATAGCGCAGGCTCAGAGTCATCAGAATCTGAGTAATACCGCCCAGCAGCCCACATCCCACCAGTAATGCCAGCTGATTGCCATGCGGCACTTTCCAGCCGCCTGGCAGCGTGACCAGCGATGTTAAGGCCGTGGTGATAGCGAACCAGAAAGCGATGGCGCCCGGCTTCTCTTTGCCGTTAAGAAAGCGGATCTGCACCAGCGCACAGGCGGTACAGAAGGCCGCCATCAACGCCAGCAGAATACCCGCCGATGCAGAAAGGGAAAATGTTGCCTGACGTGTCAGTGTGAGATGCCCGGAGAACATCACCAGAATGCCACTGAAACCGGTAAAGACCGCGACCCAGCGATGGTGACGCACTTTTTCGCGCAGAAATAGCGCCGCCAGTAGCACGGTAAACAGCGGCGCGGCATAGTTGATAGCCGTGGCATCGGTCAGAGAAATGTAGAGCAGCGACAGATAACTGAAATAGAGACCACCGGTTCCGGCCAGACCGCGCACAAAATGCCCGCGGATATTGCGGGTGCGAATGCCATCCAGCACGCTGCCCTGCAAGCGCAACCAGATTAACAGCGGCACCAGTGCCAGCAGCGAGCGAAAAAATATCACTTCGCCGACCGGTATCGCCCCATCGAGTTCTTTTACACAGGCCAGCATCAGCGTGCTACTTAATGCAGCGGTGATCTTCATCGCTATGCCAGCGGAAGCGTTCATACGGTTTTTGATCTCTCAAAAGGGAAAATAAGCAGGGGAATCAGCACACTCGTCATCCATTTTGTCATAATGTCCTACTCCAATCTGCCGCGATTACCCTTCAGACGGCATTTTATCTTTTTTTGCCGCAGCATCACGGCATGAAGAGGCATGTAGTCCCGTTTCCCGGCTGGTACACTCTGCCTTCTGCCCTGCTTTATGGGCCTCTTCTCTTAAGGAACGGGAGTCACCGATGTCCACGCTGCGTTTACTGTTATCTGAATCCAACGATCCCTGGTTTAACCTGGCGGTAGAAGAGTGCATTTTCCGCCAGATGCCGGCCACCCAGCGGGTGCTGTTTTTGTGGCGTAATGCGGAAACGGTGGTGATCGGGCGGGCACAGAATCCGTGGAAAGAGTGCAACACCCGACGCATGGCGGAAGATGGCATCCGGCTGGCACGTCGCAGCAGCGGCGGTGGCGCGGTATTTCACGATCTCGGCAATTGCTGTTTTACCTTTATGGCCGGCAAGCCGGAGTATGATAAAAGCGTCTCGACTGAGATCATCCTGCGCGCACTGACTTCGCTAGGCGTACCCGCGGAGGCTTCTGGCCGTAATGACTTAGTGGTGAACACCGCTGACGGGCTGCGCAAAATATCCGGTTCAGCCTACCGTGAAACGCCGGATCGCGGTTTCCATCACGGCACTATTCTGATGGATGCCGACCTCTCTCGCCTGGCGGATTACCTTAATCCGGATGTGAAGAAATTGCAGGCGAAAGGGATAACCTCAGTGCGCGCCAGAGTGACCAATCTGGCGGAATTAACGCCGGGTATCAGCTATCAGGCGATCTGCTCTGCGGTGACGGACGCATTTTTCAACTATTACGGTGAGCGCTGTGAGCCAGAGAGGATCTCTCCCGACGCCCTGCCCGATCTGCCGGGTTTCAGAGAGCAGTTCGCAAAGCAGAGTAGCTGGGAGTGGAATTTCGGTCAGGCACCCGATTTCTCGCATCTGCTGGACCAGCGTTTTGTCTGGGGCGGTGTGGAGATTCATTTCGATGTAGAACGCGGCGTGATCAGCCGCTGTCAGATTTTCAGCGACAGCCTCAACCCCGCGCCGCTGGAAGCGCTGGCGCAGCGGTTGCAGGGTGTGACCTATCGGCCCGATGCCCTTGAACCGGTGCTGAATCAGCTTATTGCGGATTTCCCTGAGCAACGCGCGGAGCTGACAGAATTGCAGCAGTGGCTGGTCGCCAGCGTGCGCTGAACATTTTTTTACTGGCCTGCGCCGATATCTGGCGCGGGCAAAAAATATCGCGTAAGCATCAGGCAAATCATAAACGCAAAAAACCCGCACAAGGCGGGTTTTAATTAATTATCAATATCAGGCTTATCTGCTCAGGCTATTGCCATCACGCGTTGATAAGCACTATTGATAGTTAAGGCTTACATAGGGACAACGTTTGCCGCTGAAGGACCTTTAGCGCCGTTTTCAATAGTGAATTCGACCTGCTGACCTTCGTCCAGAGTTTTATAATCGTTGCTCTGAATTGCAGAGAAATGTACGAATACATCTTTGCTGCCATCCTGAGGAGAGATAAAACCGAAACCTTTACCAGCGTCAAACCATTTTACTAAACCAGTCATTTTATTAGACATCGATAATTCCTTAATTTATGAGCCACAAAGTGGCGAAGATGGCCTGTCTTTCAGAAGGTAACTTACCAGGCTTTTAGGAGGAGACTCATGAATAAGGGTATCTTGTGATATCGCTTGCACTGAGGACTGCTTTACTAAAACTGCTTTGATAAGGTCTGTGTTCCAAACCGATGACGCTATTAAGCCACGCCTCGCCGACATTAGCAAACATTATTTTAATTTACTTTTAACATCCAGACGTCCGGAGCGCCCTTGTTGATTTTCCGAGCATTTTGAAATATCAGGGCTGACAGAATGATAATTTTCGCTGAACGGTCATAGAGTCAATAATAATGCGGTTAATCATTGCTGAAAGATAATACGGCGGCCCTGTACTAATAAAGCGCAGCGATAAACAGTATCGCTGCGCCCTCCTTTACTCATATCAGGCCAGTTGAGTCTGCTGACGGGCAGCATGACGCGCCGTGAGCACAAAGACCATCAGACCGGCCACGCCCAGCGCAACACCCACCCACGCGGTGGAGATCCAGCCATAGCCCAGCGACACCGTCAGGCCCCCAAGATACGCGCCCATCGCATTGGCAATGTTCAACGCCGAGTGATTCATCGCAGCCGCCAGGGTTTGCGACTCATTGGCGACATCCATCAGGCGAATCTGCAATGACGGCAGCAGCACTGAGCAGGTGCCGATCAGGAACGTAGCCAGCAGGCCAGTTGCCACATGCTGAACCAGCATCGGGAAGGCCAGCATCACCAGCACGTTCCATAACAGCGTCCAGCCAATAATATTCAGCACCGGGCCATCAGCCAGACGGCCACCCACCAGATTACCGATAATCATTCCCAGCCCAAACGCCACCATCGCCCAGGGGATCAGCGAGGGGGAGATGCCAGCAATGTTAATCAGCGTCGGCGCGATATAACTGAAGATAGCGAACATCCCGCCAAATCCTACCGCCCCTACCAGCAGGGTCAGCAGCACCTGCGCGTTTTTCAGCGCGCCCAGTTCCCGCAGCGGATGCGCATCCACATCGCCAGGCGTGTAAGGAACATAGCGGCCAATCAGCAGGCAGGTCAGCAGTCCAATTGCGCCCACAAAGGTGAACACCACGTGCCAGCTAAATAACTGCCCTATCCAGGAGCCCAGCGGCACACCAATCAGGGTCGCCACCGTCAGTCCCAGCATCAGTGACGCCAGCGCGCGGCCACGACGTTCAATCGGCACCAGCGAGGCGGCTACCAGCGATGCCACACCAAAGTAGGCGCCGTGAGGCAGCCCGGTCAGAAAACGCGCCACGAGCAGGCCGTGATAGCTGTCGGCCATCGCGCTGGCAACATTACCGATGCTGAACAGCGCCATCAGGATCAGCAGCAGCGATTTACGTGCCATTCGCGCCGCCAGCACCGCAATAAACGGCGCACCGACCACCACGCCCATCGCGTAACTGGCAATGGCGTTGCCCGCCTGCGGCTCGGTAATCGCAAGGGAGCGTGAAACATCTGGCAGCAGGCCCATCATGATGAACTCACCGGTACCGATGCCAAAGCCGCCCAGCGCGAGGGCCAGTAATGCCCAGCGGACAAAACCGGCATCGTCGGTTTTATGATTTTTTCTTAACAAAATTGATTCCCAATGGCCAGAACTGAAAAAACTGAAGTGAGCCGGAGAGAGAAAGCAGAGCGTGTTCCCGTCCGGGTGAAGCGGGCAGACTATAAAAAGTCAGGCTGCGCTTAGCAACCCATTTATGTGATCTGGCGCACAGTGAAGGCTGCGGTAACGTAGGTCTTTATCCGTGCCACTCTGGCGCATAGCGACCTGTTTAAGATCACAATCCGGAAAGCTACGCAGGCCTGAGTCGTGAATCTCTGTTTAACTGATCTCTCAGCGCTTCTTTTGCATAACAGGATCAGCAGATGACGACCAGAGTTATCCTTCTTACCGGTGCCAGCGGGCGCATCGGGCGCACTTTCTTTGCGGCCAGCCAGAACAACTACCGTTTTATCCTGACCGATTTACGTGAGCCGGATTACACGATACCCGCACCCCATCGTTTTATTGTGGCGGATCTGTCACAACCTGGTGCGGCGGAGAAATTACTGGCTGAAGAGCCTGTCGATACCGTCATCCACCTCGCCGGTATCCCGGATGCGCAGGCCAGTTTCGACGATCTGCTGCCCGCCAATATTCTCTCTACGACCTGGATACTCAAGGCAGCAGCTGAGCACCGCTGTCGTCGTCTGGTCTTTGCCAGCAGTGCGCAGACCATTGAGGGCTACCCGGCGGATGTCCAGATACATCCCGGCATGGCCGTCTCTCCCGCGAATCTGTATGGCGTCACCAAATGTTATGGTGAAGCACTTTGCGCCTTCTATGCCAGCCAGCACGGGTTGAGCTGTGTGGCATTAAGAATCGGGGCGTTTGAACCTGCACTGGATAACAGCCTGCATAATGCACGGGATTACAGCGCATGGCTGAGTCCGGAAGATGCCGTCAGATTGCTGACTGGCGCGGTAGAGGCAGAGAAGATCACCTTCTTTATTGGCTACGGCATTTCCGATAACCGTTTTAAACGCTTTGATCTGACACAGACGCGAGAAGTGCTGGGCTATACGCCGTCTGATAACGCTTTCAGAGCATTTGCGCCAGGTGAGCTGGATTATTAAGCCCCTCCCTGAGCCGTAACCGCTTCCAGTCCCGAGTCGGCTCGTTATTCTTCACCTCCCTTGCCGCCGGCTGGTCCGGCGGCTGCTTCAGCCCTCAACTGAGACAACGCCGAAAAGAAGGCAGCGGCTGAATCGGCCAAATCAGTGTGTGCCGGTATTCACCCGGCGACCTATGTCTTTCAGCTGGGAATATTTTTCCAGCAGCTGTGGGCCATCATCCAGGCTCATGGCAAACATCCACATATAGGTCATCACCGAATAGATGTGACCCGCATTGGTCCCGCCACGGTTCGACATTACCGCAATGGTGACAGCAAATAGCAGCGCTGCCACGCTACCGATGGCCAGATAACCCCAGGCTTCCCGATCGGAGAGACGGATCCGCAGGCTGGCCAGCACGCCATAATGACGGTCCAGTGACGCAGCGTTAGCGTTGCTGACAAAGCTCACCTCTTTCTCCAGCCGGTTATTCAGACGACCAAACAGCATATCGTTTTTGCGGGTAAATCCCGGCAGGAAACAGGCGAAGAACAACAGGATCGCCAGACAGCTCGCGCCGGTCCAGAACTCGATAGCCAGCAGCATCACCGCGGCACCGGTCATAGAGGCCAGCGAGGTAATCAGCACCGGCAGATGTTTCTCAAAAAAGTCGACAAACTCGCGTGACAAGGCCACCCGCGCGGCAATGGTTGACGCGCTCTGGTTTTCGCTACGCTGTGCCACAATCACCGGCACGGCCAGCCCGGCGTAAATACGGGCAAAGGTGCGGGTATCGACGCTGCGTCGTGCCGCTCCGATGGCCCACATGGTAAACACCATCACCGCATAGAGCACCGCATGCCAGGTCCTGCCGGAGAGAATCGAATTAATAGCGAAGCCCGCCAGCAGCGGATAGAGGAGATACATGACATTTTCCGCCACCACCAGCAGCAGCGTGAGGAACAGCTTGCGGCTATGGCGACGGCCGAGCATTTTTAATGTCAGAATAGCGCTGCGGGGTTTTGCTACCGGCAGGATCGTTTTTGAGGAATGCATAGTTTCTGTTTCTGATATCATGAGTCTTGAGCGGTTGCTCAAGAACGAAAAGCAGTCTATTTGAGCAGTTGCTCAAAGTCAACGTGACACTCATTGAGAGAGAGATGAAAGAGTCAGCTGAAGCACTGAGAACCAAAATCCTGGATGCCGCGATAGTGTTATTTATCGAGAAAGGGATCGAAAAAGTGACCACTCGGGAACTCACTGAGTCGGTGGGCATTTCACGCAGTCATATTTATCACTATTTCAGCAACTGGCAGACGCTCTGCCTGGCAGCGCTTGAACGCTTTATGCACGTGGATTTAGAAAATTTTGCTGACTCCCTGACTCTACTCACACCCCGCCAGAGGTTGCTGACGCTGTTCGAAAGTCATCTGCCGAGCGCACCGGATGCAACCTGGCAACTTTATGCTTCATTCTGGCAGATGGCTGCGCATCACGAAGCCTATGCCGCGCTGGCAGAACAAATGACGGCAGCGTGGCAGGCGCTGGTGGAGGGGATAATTCGTGACGGCGTCACAGATGGAACGCTGCGTTGTGCCGATATACCGCGCACCGCCCGGCAAATCAGTGCGATGCTTAACGGCTATGCCGATTTGCTGACCATCAATCCGTCGGAGAAAAAGGCAAGCGAAGGGATGGCTGACTTAACGCAGTTTATTGATCATCTCCTGTCGTAATGTGGATCTGACGCGTTATAAAGGCTTTAACAACGCCAGATTTTAATTAAATGTTAATAAAAGGTTTATTATTTTAATTGGTCTGCGCTTTTAACCCGCTATAAATGCGGCTTCTTCAGTCAAACTGACTTATGCTTTTTCCATCTGAAAAGGCTCCTTTTTGATAGCGTTTTGCCCCGTAAACAGCTATTTACACAGATTATTATCATTGACTTAGCACGCCCCGCGCCGGGTAAGCTGGTGTTTTTACGCCACTTATTAACAAAGGACTAGCGAAGCGGCAATAATGTATGCGTTCATAATCTCACCAAATGATTGATTCCTATAGCAAAGAATATGTTATCTGCCGATAAAATTAAACATTGAGTCGGACCTTAAAAACACCTATATTGGCCGCGCTTAAAACACATACCCCCATTTAAATACATTTATTCAACTGCGACGCTACGCCCGTCCCGGTTGTAGGAGAGATATGATGACGGATAAAGTCCGTATTGATAGTTTGAATGCACAGAACTTAAACGCAACCAATGAAACCTATTTAGCCCGTCAGGCTGAATTTGAATCAAACGTTCGAAGTTATCCTCGCAAATTGCCGTTCGCGATTGCGAAAGCACAGGGTGTCTGGATCACAGACGTCGAGAATAATCAGTATCTCGACTGTCTTGCAGGTGCCGGAACGCTGGCATTGGGTCATAACCATCCAGACGTTCTGCAGAGCATTCAAAATGTCATTACCAGCGGCTTGCCGTTACATACTCTTGATTTAACCACGCCGTTAAAAGATGCGTTCTCTGAGTATCTGCTCTCGTTATTACCGGGTCAGGGCAAAGAGTACTGCCTGCAGTTTACCGGCCCGTCGGGCGCGGATGCCGTTGAAGCGGCGCTGAAACTGGCGAAAAAACACACCGGTCGTTCCGGCATCATCAGCTTCTCTGGTGCGTATCACGGCATGACCCACGGCGCGCTGTCTGTTACCGGCAACCTGTCACCGAAAGAAGCCGTCGACGGCTTGATGCCGGAAGTGCAGTTCATGCCTTATCCGCACCTCTACCGCTGCCCGCTGGGCATTGGCGGTGAAGCGGGCGTGAAAGCGCTGACCTACTACTTCGAAAACCTGATCAACGACGTTGAGAGCGGCGTTCGCAAACCGGCAGCCGTCATTCTGGAAGCAGTTCAGGGCGAAGGCGGTGTTAACCCGGCTCCGGCTGAGTGGCTGCAGCGCATCCGTAAAGTAACCAAAGAGCATGGCATTCTGCTGATCATCGACGAAGTGCAGGCGGGCATTGCCCGTACCGGTAAATTCTTCGCCTTTGAGCACGCCGGTATTGAGCCGGACATCATCGTGATGTCAAAAGCGGTCGGCGGCGGTCTGCCACTGGCGGTACTGGGCATTAAGAAAGAGTTCGACGCCTGGTCTCCTGGCCACCACACCGGCACCTTCCGTGGCAACCAGCTCGCAATGGCGACCGGCCTGACTACGCTGAAACTGCTGAAAGATAACAACATCGCTGACAAAGTCGCTGCACAGGGCGAATGGCTGAAAGGCAAACTGGGCGAGCTGCAGCAGCGCTACCCGGTAATCGGCAACGTGCGTGGTCTGGGCCTGATGATCGGCATTGAGCTGGTGAAACCTGACGAAGCCGTTGATCACATGGGCAGCTTCCCGGCAGACGGCGAGCTCTCCGCGCTGGTACAGAAAAAATGTTTTGAGAACGGCCTGATTCTGGAGCGTGGCGGACGTCACGGCAGCGTATTACGTCTGCTGCCTTCCCTGCTGATCACAGATGCAGAACTGGACGTGTTTATGGATAAATTTGAAAACGCCCTGCTGTCAGCTGGCGTGAAACCAGTTTGAGTGGAGTGAATGCAATGTCCCGGTTAAACCCGATTCTGGCGGCCTCAGCACAGAGTACCGAGGCCTACCAGCAGGCGATTGCCCAGAGTAGCGCGGCCGTCGTGAAGTGGCTGGAACAACCTGAGATGTATCAGGGAAAAACCGTCGCAGAGCTGCGCGAGCGCATTAAGCTGGACTTCAATCCTCAGGGCCTGGGCAACCAGGCCGCGATTGAACGCGCCATTGAGTACTTCCTCAAAGACAGCCTGTCGGTTCATCACCCGCAGTGCGTGGCGCATCTGCACTGCCCGAGCCTGGTTATCAGCCAGGCGGCGGAAGTGCTGATTAACGCCACCAACCAGAGTATGGATTCGTGGGACCAGGCACCTTCAGCCACTCTGATTGAGATGAAGCTGATTGAGTGGCTGCGTTCCCAGGTCGGTTATCAGTCCGGCGACGCGGGTGTCTTCACCAGCGGCGGCACCCAGAGCAACCTGATGGGTCTGATGCTGGCGCGTGATGCCTGGTTTGCCCGCCAGGGTCATTCTGTTCAGCAGGATGGTTTAACCGGCGATCTGAAGAAGATTAAAGTCTTCTGTTCAGAGAATGCGCACTTCTCGGTTCAGAAGAACATGGCGCTGCTGGGTCTGGGCTATCAATCCGTAACGCAGGTGAAATGCGATCGCTTTGCCCGCATGGATATGGATGACCTGCGCCACAAGCTGGCAGCCTCCAAAGCCAACGGTGAAAACATTCTGGCGATTGTTGCCACGGCGGGTACTACCGATGCTGGTGCGATCGATCCCCTGCGCGAAATCGCGGCGCTGGCGGCCGAAGAGAACATCTGGGTGCACGTCGATGCGGCCTGGGGCGGCGCGCTGCTGCTCTCAGAAAAGTATCGTGACTATCTGGATGGCATTGAGCTGGTCGATTCCATTACCCTGGACTTCCACAAGCAGTTCTTCCAGACCATCAGCTGTGGTGCTTTCCTGCTGAAGGAAGCGCGCCACTATGAGCTGATGCGCTACCAGGCGGCCTATCTGAACTCTGAGTTTGATGAAGCGCAGGGTGTACCGAATCTGGTATCCAAATCCCTTCAGACCACCCGCCGTTTCGATGCACTGAAACTGTGGATGGGCTTGGAAGCGCTGGGTCAGAAACAGTATGCCGAAATCATCGATCACGGTGTGACGCTGGCACAGCAGGTTGCACAGTACGTTGATGAGCAGCCTGCGCTGGAGCTGGTGATGAAACCGCAGCTGGCCAGCGTGCTGTTCCGCTATCGTCCGGCGCATCTGGCGCACTTCAGCAGTGCGGATATTGCGTTGCTGAATCAGCGCATCGGTGATGCCCTGCTGGAATCGGGCCGCGCCAACGTTGGTGTAACCGAGTTCGATGGCGTGACCTGCCTGAAGATGACCCTGCTGAATCCGACAGTGACTCTGGAAGATATCAAAGTGTTGCTGACATTGGTGGAAACCACGGCACAGCAGCTGGTGTAAATATTGGCATCAGGGTCACTATCAGAGGCGCCTCAGGGCGCCTTTTCTTTTTATGTGTTTATCCCTTTCATTCATCGGTGAGGCCACAGCGCCTGTGCGCTGGTTTGCCGGACACCTCCGCCTCTGCCCCTTTTGTGTAGCCCCTAGCCGATCTTGTACTGACTTACCCATTCAGCACAAAAATCCAGATACGCGAGTGTGATGGCTGAAGGATGTTTGTGCCGGACATAGACCAGATGTAAGGGCATCGAGTGAGTCGGATAACTGGGCAGCAGCCGCACCAGCTTCCCGCTCTCCACATCAGGTTTAACTAAAAAATCAAACAACAGCGATACCCCGGCACCGCTCAGTGCATAGTGGCGCAGGCCCTGCGTGTTGTTAGAGGAAAAAAACGGCTCAAACTTTACCTTCTCGTCTCCGGATACCCACTCAAAGGAACCACTGTTAAGCCCTTCCCAGCTGGCTATCGGACACGTCGCCAGCGCCGCCAGCGTCTGCGGATGTCCAAAGCGTTCAGCCAGTTCAGGCGTGGCAACAAACCATGCCTCGACATTCATAACCGGTTTCGCAATTACATCCTCGGTATGCAACTCGCCCAGCCTGAGTGCCACGTCAATGCCATCTTCAAACAGATCCACCACTCTTTCCCCTGAGTGGCAAAACACTTTGATATCAGGATAGCGTTGCTGAAACGCATGCAGCAATTCCCACCAGATGGTGAAGTCAGGCGGCACCGATATTCGCAGTTTGCCCGCCAGTTTGTGCGCAGACCTGACCGTTTTGGTGGCCTCTTCCAGCAATTCCAGGCCAGGTCGCGATTGCTCAAAGAACTGTTGTCCTTTGTAGGTCGGCCTGACCCCTTTCTTTGATCGCTCCAGTAACTGCACACCCAGTGCCTGCTCCAGCTCGTTCACTTTCCGCACCAGCGTAGAGATGGGGATAGCCGTTCTCTCGCTTGCCGCTGAAAAGCTGCCTGCCTGAACGACTGCAATAAAGAGTTTTGTCGCGTTGAGATCCATTATCTTTCCATATCTGGCAAACATGTACCCAATTCTGACCGTTTACTTCTTATTTTCAACTATTAAACTCCCTGTTTTGGCTAAGAGAATAAAAATAAAACGGGCCGTAAAAAATTCTTATTTCTAACGAATAAGTCTGGCTACACCGTATCCGGATAAGGAAAAAGCGATGAAAAACCGTGTGACAGAAATTCTGAATATTCGCTATCCCATTATTCAGGCACCCATGTACTTTCTGACCAATGCAACGTTTGTTGCCGCAGTATCAAACGCAGGCGGATTAGGCATAATTGGCCCCAACGCCGGGCAGGATACATTGCCAGACTCTCGTTTCATGGCGCTGGAGCGCATGCGTGAGCAAATCAGAAAAACCAAACAGCTGACCGATAAACCTTTTGGGGCAACCCTGATCAATGGGCCGGATATGAGTTTCTGGCGGCCCACCGCTGAAATGTTTGTTGAAGAGAAGGTAGATGTCGTTTTAGTTAATGAAGTGCTTGATGCCGAAATATTCGATTTTCTGAAACAACATCGCATCAAAATCCTTTATCGTGCGCTGACGCCTGACGTAGCGAATTCTCAGCAGGCTGAAAAGCTTGGCGCCGATATCATTGTCGCCACCGGATTTGATGAAGGCGGCACCGTGCCATCACGCATTATCGGAACGTTCAGCATCGTGCCTATGATCGCTGACAGTGTGAAAATTCCGGTGCTGGCGGCAGGCGGCATTGGGGATGTGCGTGGCGTGCGTGCAGCCATGGCGTTAGGTGCAGAAGGCGTCTGGATAGGCAGCCTGTTTTTAACCGCGCAGGAGAACCCGGCGGATGAGAAGGTTAAGCAGCTGATTGTTTCATCGAGCGCAGAAGATTTGCTACTTTTCCGCACCCTGCCCGCTTATTACCGGACATTGCCAACGCCGCTCAGCCCCAGGCTGGCAGAACTTGATGCGCACGGCGCTGACCGTGAAACCCTGTTCACTGCAATGAATGGCTACCACTCTTTATGGCAGGCGATGCGACTGGGCAATCTTGACAAAGGCGTTGTTTCGACAGGCACCGGCATCTCGATGATCAAATCGGTGCGAACCGTTGCAGCCATCGTCGCCGATCTGGCACAAGATTTCATCACTCAGCCGGAGAAACAGAAATCTGACGACACCGTTCTCAGTCTGTAATCTGTTTAAAGTTAGTGATGTGACCGCCACCAGCGGGATCCGGTTGTCGGATGAGTCCCGACCGGGTCCAGCGTGCTGCCCGCAGTGTTCAACTGTGGGCCGTTATTCAGCTTTTCCTCTTCACAGCCTGAAGCCATACAGGTTCAACCCTTTTCAGTCAAACAGACACAAGATAAATTAACAGCTTTTATTCCCTCATTTAGATTTCGTTTATTTTATAATTTGCATGACGCCTTTATTTCAGCAGAGTCTGGAAAACCGCATCGCGATCAATAAATAAAGATTTTACTTCAGCCATAATTAATCAACACTTAAGTTAAGTCACTGATAACAGTGAATAACATATTACAGATAAGAATAGTTTAATTTCACAGGAATTAACGCTTATGCTCCTGCGTAAAATAGTTATCATTCTTCTCGGTATGATTATGGCTGCTGTCATCATTATTGCCGACAACCATGCTCATAAAGTTAATTGCCGCGATCAGGTTTTCAGTTTGCCATCATCGCAAAGTGAATGACCTTGTCTGAATCCTTCTCCCCAGCATCCGCTATGGTTTCAGACCTGTTGACGGTGTTGATGAAGCGTGAAGACCAGAAACTTTGATCCGGCTGAATCGCTTACGGGATAAAACCCTGTTACATCGGCCTGAACAGAGCGGCACGTTACGCCGGTGATATTACAGCTGCATTCCTGATAAGCAGGCTGGTTTGTTGCCATTCCCGGCAGACCTGCCAAAAAAGGCTGCATGGTACTTCAACAGCCTGAATTTCCCGCTCGGCTCGCTTGCCCCAACCTAGCGCGACGGTGGCTCATCCAGCAGCCGCAGATGGTCATCTTTGTTCAGGGTCATCAACGCAACAATACTGACCAGCGCAGTCGCCATCACATACCAGGCGGGGATATCGGGATTACTGGTCTGTTTAATCAACCCGGTGATGATTAATCCGGCACAGCCGGAAAACACCGCGTTAGAAAGCGAATAGGCCAGACCCAGTCCGGTATAACGCACCCGCGTCGGGAACATCTCTGCCAGCATTGCAGGCCCCGGTCCGGCCAGCAACCCGACTACTCCGCCCGCGATAAACACCACCAGCGCTTTCAGCAGCAGTCCGGTGCTCTCTGCCTGAAGTATGTTAAGCAGCGGCAGAGAGAGCACCAGCAGCAATACCGCCGCCGTCACCATCACCGCACGGCGGCCAATCCTGTCACTCAGCATCCCGGCCGGGATGATGGTGGCAGCAAAGCCCAGGTTCGATATCACCGCAATCAGCAACGCCTGGTTAAAACCGGTGTGCAGCGATGCCTGCAGGTACGTCGGCATAATCACCAGCCAGGTGTAACCGGCCGCCGACCAGACCATCAGCCGACAGATACCGAGCAGGATCGTTTTCAGCGTATCGCCAAGGCTGGCGTCAACTTTTGCAACGGGTTTTGCCTGCTGCTGAATAAACGCCGGGGTCTCCTCCATCTGAACCCGCAGCCAGAGCGCGATAACACCCAGCGGCAGGGCAATGAAGAACGGGATGCGCCAGCCCCAGCTCAGCATCTGCTCAGGCGACAGCAGCAGCGAGAGCAGCGCCACGATGCCCGCGCCTGCCAGCAATCCCAGCGCCACAGTAAAAGATTGCCACGATCCATAAAGGCCCCGCTTACCACGCGGTGCAAACTCGGTCATCAGCGATACCGCCCCGCCATACTCACCCCCCGCGAACAGGCCCTGCAGAATGCGCAGACCGGTCACGATCAGTGGCGCCAGGATTCCCAACTGGGCATAGGTGGGCACCAGGCCGATAGCCGCCGTCGCCAGCGTCATCATGATCAACACAAATATCAGCGTGGGTTTGCGCCCGATGCGATCACCCATCCGGCCGAAAATGATTGCACCGAGTGGACGGAAGAAAAAGGCGATGGCGAATGACGCATAGGTCAGCAGAAGCCCGGTCAGCGCTGACTCCCCTTCCAGCCGGAAAAAGTTCTGCGCTATCACGGTGGCAAGAAAGCCATAGACGGCAAACTCATACCATTCAATGAAATTACCTACCGAACCGGCAATCAGAGCACGTTTACGGCTGGCGGAGCTGAGCAGATTATCGACGGGCACAGACATGGCAGGGGATCCTTTTTGAGCATCATCAGTCGCTTATGATTAGCACAATCGCCGCACGCCTGCGCACTCTTCTGCCTGTCACGTTAACTCAGACACATAAATCTGCGCTTAACGCGCCACGGCATGCCCTTTTTCACCTTCACGCCTTGCACAACGGCTTTACGATTGTCAGGATGTGCGGCATTGAATGAATCAGGCGGATAGATGATGAACGCACAAACCTCAAAAGATCCTCTGCATGGCGTAACGCTGGAGATGCAGATAAACAGTTTAGTCGCGCAGTATGGCTGGGCGGAGCTGGGAAAACGGATCAACATTAACTGCTTTAAAAGCGATCCGAGTGTTAAATCAAGCCTGAAGTTTTTGCGGCGCACGCCCTGGGCGCGGGCTGAAGTCGAAGCGATTTATCTCGCCTCGTTAAAAGAGAAACCGGCCTCCCGCGAAGCACCGTCTGAAGAGGCGGATCAAGCACCCGCAGAAGATCCCTGGGGCAACTGGCGCGGTAACCAGCCGGAGTAACGGGCAGACAACGCGGCAATAAAAAAGCCCGCGCAGGATAACCTGTGCGGGCTTTTTTTACGTCAGGTCGCTGTTACAGCGCCATGTCGTGCTTCGCTGAAGGCGCTGCCTGCTCAGGCTGTGCTGCTGGCGCCTCGGCTGCTTTGCCATCCATGTTGATAACCGGCGGCGTGGTCAGTTGCAGAGTCGCAGCGGTGTCATTCCATACCTGCTGCAGCATCGGCACGTTGTCATTCAGTTTCTGACCGTAACCTGGGATCATCTTGTGGATCTTAGCCTGCCATTCCGCTGACTTAAACTCTTCCGGGAACAGTTTCTGCATCACGCTTAACGCGATAGGCGCAGCGGTCGATGCACCAGGAGAAGCACCCAGCAGTGCCGCCACGGTTTTCTGCTGATCGGTCACAATTTCTGTACCCAGTTTCAGCACGCCACCTTTGTCAGCATCTTTCTTGATGATCTGTACGCGCTGACCGGCCTGAATCAGTTTCCAGTCCTCTTTCTTCGCGTCCGGGTAGTACTCTTTCAGCGCTTCAAAGCGATCTTCTTCTGTCAGCATCACCTGGCCAACCAGGTATTTCACCAGGTCGAAGTTATCCATACCCACATCGGTCATTGGCACGATGTTATGAGTAGTGGTGGTGCTCAGCAGGTCAAACAGTGAACCATTTTTCAGGAACTTGGTTGAGAAGGTCGCAAACGGTCCAAACAGTACGACGCGTTTGCCATCCAGATAACGGGTATCCAGATGCGGAACGGACATCGGTGGTGCACCGGTAGACGCCTGACCGTAGACTTTCGCCAGGTGACGAGCGGCAATCGCCTTGTTTTCCGTTACCAGGAATGAACCGCCGACCGGGAAGCCTGCATAGTTTTCCGCTTCCGGGATGCCGGTTTTCTGCAGTAATTTCAGCGCGCCGCCGCCAGCACCAATAAAGACATATTTCGCGTCAACCGCACGCTCGTTGCCATTTTTGGCATCTTTAATGGTGACGTGCCACGAGTTATCACCGTTACGTTTGAAATCGGTGACTTCAGACGAGGTTTCCAGACGGAAGTTGTCATTCTTCTTCAGGCTGCCGATTAGCTGACGGGTAATTTCACCGTAGTTTACGTCGGTGCCAACTGGCGTCCAGGTTGCGGCCACTTTCTGCTGAGGATCACGACCTTCCATCACCAGCGGTGCCCACTGCTCGATCTGCTTGTGATCGGTAGAGAACTTCATGCCCTGGAACAGCGCGGTTTTCTGTAACGCCGCATAGCGTTTAGTCAGGAAGTCGACGTTGTCGCCCCAGACGAAGCTCATGTGTGGCGTTGAGTTGATGAAAGAGCGTGGATCGTGCATCACACCCTCTTTGACCTGCGAACTCCAGAACTGGCGTGAAACCATGAAGGCTTCGTTAATTTCCAGCGCTTTCGTCACGTCGATCGAGCCGTCTTTACGCTCTGGCGTATAGTTCAGCTCCATATTGGCAGAGTGACCGGTACCGGCGTTGTTCCAGCCGTTAGAGGATTCCAGTGCCACACCATCCAGCTTCTCAACCATGATCTGTTTCCAGCCAGGCTGCAGCTCTTCCAGCATGGTGCCCATTGAGGCGCTCATGATGCCGCCACCAATTAACAGGACGTCGGTTTTTTCTGGTGAAGTTTCAGCATGCAGTGCTGAAGAAACTAACAAGGCCGCGAGGGAAAGAGTGGGGATAACTTTCTTTGAATTCATCATTTTAATCTACAGCTCAGACGGTATTGGTTAAAAAAAGTCCTTAAAGTTTAAAATAATGTTATTTGTGAGTTAATGTGAAAATAGTTATAAAATTAAAAATAGCAATTTAGCCTTAGTTTAATTACAAAAGGCTTACCGAATTGCTCACATATTTTAACCACACCTTAAGGGTGTCCTTTGAATTATACAATCCCCTAACACAAATATTGTTCTCCGGCGATTGCCCGCGCGCAGACCGCTAAAACTGTACTGATGCGGTCAGTTAGCGTATGTTTCCGGGCGATCTTCCACCCGTGCTGAACGCCAATGACAAGCCAACCACAGAACCGACATGCCGTGACTAAACGACCCATGAAACTCAGTACCCTGACCACCCTGATGATGACTGCAGTTATCGTCACCGTGCTGCTTGCTGTCCATCTGCTCTATTTTGTGCAGATCGATAACTTTGCTCAGTCGCATCTTAAAGATAAGGCGATGGCGGTGGCACGCACTCTGGCAGACAGCCCTGAAGTCCAGCGTGGGTTGCTGTTACCGGATGGCAGCAGCCAGATTCAGCCACTGGCTGAAGCCGCGCGCAAACGCAACGGCCTGCTGTTTGTGGTGGTGACGGATATGCGTGGCATTCGCTTTTCACACCCAAACGCGGCGGTGATTGGCAAACATTTTGTCGGCAACGATATCTATCCGGCACTCAGCGGGCGGGAAAATGTGGCGGTAAATCACGGCGTGCTGGTAGAGGCACTGCGGGTATTTACCCCGGTTTATAACGCAGAGCATCAGCAGATTGGTGTGGTGGCGATCGGCATCGCGCTGAATGATGTGGCGGCGCAGATTGCCAAAAGCCGCTGGAACATCGTCTGGACTGTTTTATTTGGCGGCCTGGTTGGCCTGCTGGGGATTCTTATTCTGGTCAGGCGCCTGAAGAGCATATTGCTCGGGCTGGAGCCGCATGAAATCTCCAGCCTGTTCGAGCAGCGTCAGGCGATCCTCAATTCAATTAAAGAGGGTGTGATTGCGGTCGACGATGAGTCGCGCGTCAGCCTGATTAACCACGCGGCGCAGCAGCTACTGCATGAGACTACCCGCAAGATGCCGTTAAGCGGCGATCTGATTGCTGAAGAGAGCGTGATGCACCGCCATCAGCAGGATGCGCTGCATGCGGGTAAAGCCTGGCACGATCAGGAGCTGACGCTGGGTAATCGCATCCTGATCAGCAATACCGTGCCGGTTCGCAGTCGTGACCGCATTATCGGCGCGGTGACCACCTTCAGGGACAAGACCGAGATCAGCCAGCTGATGCAGCGTCTGGACGGCATGGTAAACTATGTAGACGCGTTACGTGAACGGTCCCATGAGTTCATGAATAAGCTGCATGTCATTCTGGGCCTGCTGCATATGAAAAACTATGCGCAGATGGAAGAGTACATCCTGAAAACCGCCAACGCCTATCAGACGGAGATTGGTTCGCTGCTGCAAAAGATCAAATCGCCCATCATTGCGGGTTTCCTGCTCAGCAAAATCAACCGGGTGACCGATGAAGGCCATCAGCTGATTATCGATGAGGCGAGTTTTCTGCCCGACTGCGGCAGCGAGGAGCAGAGCGCGGTACTGATTACGGTGCTGGGCAATTTAATTGAAAATGCGCTTGAGGCGCTGGACCCGGAAACCGAAGGGGAGATCCACCTCATGCTGCATTATCAGAATGGCTGGTTAGCCTGTGAAGTGAGTGATGACGGACCCGGGATCGGCGGTACGCAGCTCAGCGCCATTTTTGAGCGTGGCGTCTCGTCAAAAGGCGAAGATCGCGGTGTCGGATTGTTTCTGGTTAAGCAGCAGACCGAAAGCCTGGGCGGCAGTGTCAGTGTCGAGTCGGAACCGGGTGTATTCACCCAATTCTTAGTACAACTTCCGTGGGAGAGAGGAATGATTACCCAATGATCAATGTGTTAGTTGTCGATGATGACGCCATGGTAGCCGAGCTGAATCGCTGTTATATCGGGCAGATCCCAGGCTTTACCTGCTGCGGCACCGCCTCAACCTTACAGCAGGCCAAAGAGCGGCTGGCGCAGGCCGAACCTCAGGTTGATCTGATCCTGCTGGATATCTATATGCAGCAGGAGAACGGTCTCGACCTGTTGCCGGAACTGCGCAGCGCAGGACGTCCGGTTGACGTGATTATTATCTCGTCAGCAGCAGATGCCGCCACCATCAAAACCTCACTCAACTACGGTGTGGTGGATTATCTGATCAAGCCTTTCCAGTTTGCCCGCTTTGAAGAGGCGCTGACTGGCTGGCGACAGAAAAAATCGCTGATGGATAATCACCAGTTCTATCAGCAGTCGGACGTTGATCAGTTGTTGCATGGCAATCCGCCGGGGGCCAGCGAGCAGAAGCGACTGCCGAAAGGATTAACACCGCAGACCCTGCGCACCCTGTGTCTGTGGATCGACGCCCACCCGGGTACCGAGTTCTCCACCGACGAACTGGCAACCGAGGTGAATATCTCCCGCGTCTCCTGCCGCAAGTATCTGATCTGGCTGGCGCAGATTAATATTCTGTTCACCAGCATTCATTATGGGGTCACGGGCCGTCCGGTTTATCGCTATCGCCTGCAGCCGGAGTATCACACTTTACTCAAACAATATTGTCAGTGAACCAGCCGGTAATCGGTGTCCAGTAACTGAAAAGAAAAGTGACGTTGTGACGAGCAGATCACCTGCCTGTCACGGGTCACAAATATCGCTTCAATGCCCGGTTGCTCCGCCAGGCAGGCAATGCCCTTTTCAACGCCGAGGCCGTAAAGCAGCGTGGTGTAGATGTCGCCATCCAGTGAACGGTCAGAGATCACGGTGACGCTCAGCAGGTCGTTATCCAGCGGATAACCGCTACGCGGGTCGAGGATATGGTGATAACAGACGCCATCCAGCTCGAAATAACGCTCATAGATACCGGATGTCACCACCGAGCGATTATTCACCCCGATCACCCCGATCAGCTCATCGGCCTCACCAAACGGTTTTTTCAGGCCGATTGCCCAGCCCGCCTCTTCTGGCGGCGCACCCACCGTCTGCACGTTTCCGCCCAGATTAATCAGCGCACTGCTGACCTGCTGCTGGCGCAAAAAAGCCTGCACAACATCGGCGATATAGCCTTTGGCGATGGCGCCCAGGTCGATCTCCATCCCCGGCCGGGCCAGCATGACACTGCGGCTTGCGTTATCAAGAATAACGTCATGCGGATTCGTCAGCGCCATACGCGCCTGAAGTTCTGTCTCTGATGGAACACTGTGACCCTGAAAGCCGATTTTCCAGCACTTCACCAGCGGGCCGATTGCCAGATTAAACAGGCTGTCGGGCAGCAGGCTCACCTCATGCGCGCAGGCGATCAGGTCAAACACCGGCTGACTGACGACCACCGGATGCTGCCCTGCCGCGTGATTAATCGCCATCACTTCCGACGCCGCGCGGTTAACCGTGAAGAGATTCTCCTGCTGTTTAATCAGGCGGAAGACCTGTCCGGCCAGGGTCTGATTATCGTTGAAGAGTTTGAGCAGGATGGGTGAACCCATTAAGACAGCGGAGTAAGCATAGACACGCGCATCAGTTAACATAGGCGACTCTGCTTTAGAGAGAAAAGAGCGGCATCCGCAGAGCGCGGATGCCGGAGACGACCCTTAACGTCGGGCGTAAGCGGCGGCGTTACCACCGGCCAGAATGCCGAAGATAATGATATCGGCGACTGCGTTACCGCCGATGCGGTTCGCGCCGTGAATGCCGCCAACCACTTCGCCACAGGCCCAGGCGCCGTTAATCACCTGTTTCTGGCTGTCCAGCACCGCGGTGGTGGTGTCGATGGTGACGCCGCCCATGGTGTGGTGTACGCCCGGTGCAACACGAATCGCGTAGAACGGTGCTTCACTCAGAGGATGACGCAGCGCGGTCTGACGACCGAAGTCTTCATCTTTCTGCATGATAACGAAGTTGTTGTAACGGGCCAGCGTGGCTTCCAGCGTATGATGCTCACTCATGTTGAGTTTCACCGCCAGTTCTGCCACGGTTGGCGCGCTGACCACAAAGCCTTTGGCGATATATTCGTCAGCCGCTTTGTTATTCATCCGCACCTGCTCGTCAAACACAATCCAGGCACTCTTCTCTGGCAAGGCGATAATCTGCGCCGAGACTTTATCGCGGGTTTCCATTTCGTTGTAGAAGCGCTCACCCGCCTGACTGACCAGGATAGCACCGCCGCCACGAATGGATTCGGAGACCAGATAAGAGGTGGTCTGTTCAACCGTTGGGTGAATCTGTATTTCGCCCATATCCACGGTACCGGCACCAATTTTTTCCAGCATGGCAATACCGCTGCCGGTGGCACCTTTTTGGTTGGTGGTGACAAAGCCATCGAGTTCAGGGCGATATTTCACTACCAGTTCACGGTTCGCACTGAATCCGCCGGTCGCCACAATCACGCTTTTCGCGTTCAGGATACGGCTGTCGTTGTACTCATCGACCACTCTCACACCCGCTACCGCGCCGTTCTCATAGAGGATTTCTGAGACTGAGGTTTCAAGCAGGACTTCGATGTTGCGGCTGTTGATGTTTTTAACCAGACCGCTGATCAGGAAACCACCCACCGCTGAACGATCCGCCGGACGGTGGGTACGATCGATGCTCATCCCGCCGGTAATGGTGATGTCGTTAAGCTCAATGCCGTGATTCGCCAGCCACTCAATCGCCTCCGGCGCCAGCTCTACAAACTCACGCAGCAGCACCGGATTATTTTTAAACTGACCGCCTTTCAGCGTCTCCTCGTAGAACAGCTCTTTGCTGTCTTCGATGCCTTTGAGTTTCTGGAAACGGGTTTCCGCGGCGTTCATGCCCACTGAGGCTTTAATGGTGTTACCGCCAATGGTCGGCATCTTCTCGATGATGACCACGCGCGCTCCTTCATCGTGCGCCTGAATCGCCGCCGCAAGGCCGGCACCGCCGCTGCCCACAATCACCACATCGTAATTCTGCGGTGCGTTAGGGTTGCCGCCCTCTTCAATCACATGCTCTTTGCTGGAGGTGGTCAGCGCGCGTGAAACCGCTTTTTTCAGCGCCTCACTCTGGGTCGTCGCACCGGTAATCGCATCGACGTGCGGGCTGTTGGCCACCAGGATGCGGCTACGCAGGCTTTCAAAGGTAGTAGTGAAGTCCACATCCAGGGTGTCATCCGGCACCAGCGAGATGTCAGTGATACGGTCAGTATCCAGCGTGACGTTGATTTTCAGTTTCAGCGCTTCGGCTTCGACTTTTTCCTGATAGACGCCCGCTTTGTATTTACGGCCCGATTCACTCATGTCGCGGATCATCGCATCGACCAGGGAGAAGCGCCACAGCGGTTCCGGGATCTGCAGCTCTTCACGTTTGTTGCTGTCGATGTAGAGATCGAGGTGTTCGTTATTGATGATTCGGTCAGCCCAGTTCGGATAAGCGATACAGGCTTTACCAATCGCCACCAGATCGTAGCCTTTCTCCAGCGCCAGCTCGGCATCGGCTTTATTGACGACGCCGCCAACACCAATCACCGGCACTTTTGCCAGCACAGGCGAACGCATCGCGACGAATTTCTCAATCAGCGGCGTCGGGTCCTGGGTATCGACAATTGACGGACGCAGCAGCTGACCTACCGAGAAATGGACGTAATCGAGGCCGCGCGCCGCCAGTTTTTCCAGCAGATAGAGCGTGTCGTCAAAGCGAATGCCGGGCACTTCGATCTCTTCCGGCGAGAAGCGATAGCCGATGATGAAAGAGTTATGGGCGAAGCGCTCAGCCATCTTGTGGGTGATTTCCAGCACTTCCAGCGGGAAGCGTGCGCGGTTATCGCGGCTGCCGCCCCACTTGTCATCGCGCTGGTTAGAGTTCGGCGAATAGAACTGCTGAATCAGGTAGGTGTTAGCACCATGAATTTCGACGCCATCGAAACCGGCCTTGATGGCGCGGTTCACCGCATCACCAAATTTGGTGATCATGGTTTCGACTTCTTCGGCGCTCAGCGCCAGGGGTTTGGTTGCCCCTTCACGCGGTGCCGCGATGGCGCTTGGCGCAACCGGCGTTTTGCCGCCAATCAGCTCCGGTTCGACCATACGGCCGCCGTGATAGATCTGCAAAATGGCCGTAGAGCCTTCAGATTTAATCGCGTCCGCGATGCGTTTCAGACCAGGAATTTTGTTGTCGCTGTCGATAGCAATGGCACCCGGAAATGCCGGGCCACGGTTGTCAATAAAGCAGCATTCAACGATTACGGTTCCGATGCTGCCTGCACGTGCGCGGTAGTACTCGACCAGCTCACTGGTGACCGTACCGTCATAAAAACCGGTACAGGTGGTCATCGGCGCCATTACCAGTCGGTTTTTCAACACAGCGCCATTAGGCAGGGTCAGTGGATTAAGGATGGGGGTGAGAGATTTCATTGCGATAAACTCCAAGATTTAAAAGTCTGGAAATTTTTTAGCGGACGCAAATTATCGCTTAATTAAGTGGTCCGATGTCATGAGACTAATATACCCTTTTCTTTGCTTTCATAAGCGATAAATTTACTTTTTTAACTTTTAAATGATTTAGAGTTTTTATTTGCCGAATGCATAAAGTGAAGTTATATTAATTGTTAACCATGGGTAACCAAAAATCAACCATTCGTTTACATAAAAAATAAATCGTTTATCATCAAGCAGTTAAAGCAAGGCATTCAGTTTGCGTGAGCTGGTGATTTGTCGACCAGCTTCACAGAACTGTCAAAATGTCGATGCCGTAAATATAAATAAAAAATAAATGTTAAAAATGGGGAATAATGAATTAATTTCTTTGATCTGGATCAAAATCTATATTTGCAAAAATCGCATCATATTTACATGGATTTAAAAATGCAGCTCAATAGCTAAGCAGTCGATTAAAAAATCAGTGCATCGCGGTTTATTCACACTATTAAGAATAAGAAAGAAAGTCATCAGTGAAGGTCCGGGGCGCAAATCGCATTCTTCTTAACTTGCAGATAAAATACTATGAAACCACTCTCAGCTGTAACTGAACCCCCAAAAGTCGCACCTGCGGCGCCGGGTAAAAAGAAAGCTATCATGCTTGCTCTGCCGGTGCTCGTTGCCGTGTTGCTGTTGCTGGTGCCCACACCAGCCGGACTCGAACCCTACGCCTGGCACTTCTTCGCCATCTTCGTCGGCGTGATTGTCGGATTGATCTTTGAACCCCTGCCAGGCGCGGTGATCGGCCTGACCGGCGTGGTAGTCATCGCGCTGTTCAGCCAGTTTCTGCTCTTCAGCCCGGCTGAACTGGCTAACCCGAAATTCAAAGTCGCCAGTGAGTCGTTCAAATGGGCGGTAAGTGGGTTCGGCAACTCCACGGTCTGGCTGATCTTCGGTGCCTTTATGTTCGCCGCAGGTTATGACAAAACGCAGTTTGGTCGCCGCCTGGCCCTGATTCTGGTGAAGTATCTGGGTCGCCGCAGTCTGACGCTGGGTTATGCCATTACCTTTGCTGACCTGCTTCTTGCGCCCTTTACGCCGTCAAACACCGCGCGCAGTGGCGGTACCATCTACCCGATTATTGCCAACCTGCCGCCGCTTTACGGCTCTAAACCTAACGACCCGAGCGCCCGTAAAATCGGTTCCTATCTGATGTGGGTAGCGATTACTGCGGCCTGTATTACCAGCTCCATGTTCCTCTCTGCGCTGGCACCCAACCTGCTGGCACTGGCACTGGTAAAAAGCATCGTCGGTTTTGATATCTCATGGGGCATGTGGTTCCTGGCCTTCCTGCCGCTGGGTGTGCTGCTGATTCTGACCATGCCGCTGCTGGCTTACTGGTTCTACCCACCTGAAGTTAAAATCAATGATGAAGTGCCGAAATGGGCCATCGCTGAACTGGAAAAACTGGGCAGACTGACCCGCAATGAAATCCTGCTGCTGGTGTTTGTAGTCTGTGCACTGCTGATGTGGATTTTCGCCACCTCGTGGATCGAACCTGCCATGGCGGCGCTGTTGGTGGTCGTTCTGATGTTGTGGACCGGCGTACTGACCTGGAATGACATCACCAGTAATAAACCGGCCTGGAACACCTTTGCCTGGTTCGCCACCCTGGTGGCACTGGCCGATGGTCTGGCCCGCGTTGGCTTTATTACCTGGTTAGGTAAAGAGGGTGGCATGCTGCTGCAGGGTTATGACCCACAGGTTTCGGCCGTGGTGCTGTTAATCGCCTTCTTCCTGCTGCACTACCTGTTTGCCAGTACCACCGCACACACCACCGCGCTGTTACCGGCCATGCTGACCATTGCAGCCTCCATTCCGGGTATCAATATGCCGGTCTTCTGCCTGATGTTGTGTACCTCTCTGGGTGTGATGGGCATCATCACGCCATACGGCACCGGCCCAAGCCCGATTTACTACGGCAGCGGTTATCTGCCTACCAAAGACTACTGGCGTCTGGGAACCATCTTCGGTGCCATCTTCTTAGGCTCCATGATGCTGATTGCCTATCCGTGGATGGTGTGGTTGTTCTGACGGATACAACATGCAGATCAACGCGTTATAAGATACCATTCCTGCACTTCCCCACCGCACCCGCGGTGGGGAAGCATAATAAACAATTAATTCGCCTATGATGTTGCGCCCCGCAGCCTGTCCGCGGAGGTTCAGCCGGTCATTAAGTGAGAAAAAATGTCGAACAAGCCTTTTATCTATCAGAACCCTTTCCCGCTGTCCCACGAAGATACCGAATACTATCTGCTGAGTCGTGAGCATGTCTCCGTCTCCGAGTTTGAGGGTCAGGAGATCCTTAAAGTCGATCCACAGGCACTGACGTTACTGAGCCAGCAGGCGTTCCACGACGCCTCTTTTATGCTGCGTCCAGCCCACCAGCAGCAGGTCGCCTCCATCCTTGATGACCCGGAAGCCAGCGACAATGATAAATATGTCGCCCTGCAGTTTTTAAGGAACTCTGAAATTGCCGCTAAAGGCGTGCTGCCAACCTGTCAGGATACCGGCACCGCGATCATCATGGGCAAAAAGGGCCAGCGCGTCTGGACCGGCGGCGGTGATGAAGCTGCGCTGTCACAGGGTATCTACAACACCTATATCGAAGATAACCTGCGCTATTCGCAGAATGCCGCTCTGGATATGTATAAAGAGGTGAATACCGGCACTAACTTGCCAGCGCAAATCGACCTCTACAGCGTGGATGGCGATGAGTACAAGTTCCTCTGTATCGCCAAAGGTGGCGGTTCCGCCAATAAAACCTATCTCTATCAGGAAACCAAAGCGCTGCTGAGTCCGGGCAAGCTGAAAAATTACCTGGTGGATAAGATGCGTACCCTCGGCACCGCAGCCTGTCCGCCCTACCATATTGCGTTTGTCATCGGCGGCACCTCGGCAGAAAGCACCCTGAAAACCGTGAAGCTCGCCTCAACTCACTATTACGACGGGCTGCCCACTGAAGGCAACGAGCACGGTCAGGCGTTCCGCGACGTTCAGCTGGAGCAGGAACTGCTGGAAGCGGCGCAACAGCTCGGTCTGGGTGCGCAGTTTGGCGGCAAATATTTTGCGCACGATATCCGCGTGGTGCGTCTGCCACGTCACGGCGCCTCCTGCCCGATCGGTATGGGCGTCTCCTGCTCGGCTGACCGTAACATCAAAGCGAAGATTAACCGTGAAGGTATCTGGATTGAGAAACTGGAAGCCAACCCAGGCCGCCTGATCCCGGAAGCACTGCGCCAGCAGGGCGAAGGTGAAGCGTTGCAGGTTGATCTCAACCGCCCAATGGAAGAGATTCTGGCGCAACTGTCCTCTTATCCGGTTTCAACCCGCCTGTCACTGACCGGCACTATTATCGTGGCGCGCGATATTGCACATGCAAAACTCAAAGAGCGCATCGATAACGGCGAAGGATTACCACAGTACATCAAAGATCATCCGGTCTATTACGCTGGCCCGGCGAAGACGCCTGACGGTTATGCTTCTGGTTCACTCGGCCCGACCACTGCCGGTCGTATGGATTCCTACGTGGATCTGCTTCAGGCACACGGCGGAAGTAAGATCATGCTGGCCAAGGGCAATCGCAGCCAGCAGGTGACGGATGCCTGTCATAAACATGGCGGCTTCTATCTCGGTAGCATTGGTGGACCGGCAGCGGTGCTGGCGCAGCAGAGCATTAAAAGTCTGGAATGCGTGGAGTATCCCGAGCTGGGAATGGAAGCGATCTGGAAAATCGAGGTGGAGAACTTCCCTGCCTTTATCCTGGTCGATGACAAAGGTAACGACTTCTTCCAGCACATTGAGCGCGCGCACTGCGCGAAATGCGTTAAGTAGCACATGCGTTAGTAAAATCCTGCGTTAACAAATCAAAAAGCCCCGACTCCGGGGCTTTAATTTGTTACGCATTCAGGCGTATTGGCTGTGATAACGAGCCTTACTTAGCCCCGCTGCAACCGCTGCAACGCCACATCAATCTGCACATCACCTTTGGTGAGTTCGATGATCTGATACTTAATCGCCGGATTTTCAATCAGGCCGACCAGTGTCGCCGCCACATCTTCGCGCGGGATCTCACCATACGGAATCGCCAGATCGGCATGAACCCGGCCGGTACCGGCTTCATCGGTCAGCGTACCCGGTCGCAGGATCACCCACTCCAGCTTACTCGCTACCAGCTCCGCATCCGCCAGACGCTTCACCCGCATGTAATTCTCAAATCCCTCTGAGGGAGTTTTACCGCGGCCCGCATCCGGGAAAGCGGAAACCAGCATAAAGCGTGATACCCCCGCCTGCTCTGCTGCGGCAACCGCCAGCTTCAGCCCTTCTCCGTCAATGGCATTGGTCAGCTCGATCCCGGCACCGCCCGCACCCGCCGTGAAGACAGCCACATCGTGACCGGTCATCAGATCTGCCAGTGCCGTCACGCTCAGCTGCTGAATATCGCCAGCCACCGGTTTAGCACCTGCGGACTGCAGCGTCTCTGCCTGTTCCGGTTTGCGGTGCAGCGCCGTCACTGTATGGCCTTTACTGCTCAGCTGACGAGTCAGCTTTTGGCCCACTTTGCCCGCTGCGCCGATAATGAAACATGTCGCCATAGGATCCAATCCTCTATTTACTGATTGAGTGCCAGAGTATAGCTATCAGTCAGAAACAAAACAGGCGCCTGATGCGGCGCCTGCTGGGTTATTGCGGGATCACTTTTTCCGCTTTCAGCTTATCAAACAGCTGAATAAAGGAGTCGAGCGTGCTGCGATAGCCGGTGAAGCCCGCTTTGCGGCTCTTACTCATATCGGTAAAGGCTTCCATCGGACGTCCCAGGTCGGCATCGGTATGCCACCAGGAAGCCAGTCTGGTGACATCCGATTCACGCAACTGATGCTGCTCTGCAATCGCCTGCCACGCACTGGCGGCTTCCTGCATGCGATCTTCCAGCGGCATCATCTGCGCCGGGTATTCCGCTGCTTCAATGCCGAAATAGTCAGCCAGTTTTGGCCACATCCAGTTCCAGCGGAACACATCGCCGTTTACCGCATTGAAATCCTGATTAGCGGCATTAGGTGAGGTCGCCGCCCAGTGCAGCTGCTCAGCCAGCAGGCCCGCATCGGTCATATCAACGACACCGTTCCACTGCTCAGGTGAGCCAGGGAAGATAAACGGCCAGCCTTTCTCTTTACACAGCGTTGCGTAGACCGCCAGCGTCTGACCCATATTCATCGCATTGCCCACGGCATAACCGATGATGGTGTGTGGGCGATGCACACTCCAGCGGTAGTCATACTTCTCTGCACCAGCGAACACTTCATCTTCCTGCGCGTAGTAGAAGTTATCGACCGGCTGACGGCCCTGCTCTTCACGGAACGGCGTGACTGGCACAGCACCTTTGCCGTAAGCTTCAAACGGACCCAGGTAGTGCTTCAGCCCGGTCACCAGCGCCACGTGCGAACCCTGTAAGCGGTCGCCGAGTGCTTCAATCACATTCCGCACCATGCCGCCGTTAACGCGGATATTCTCTTTTTCATTTTCCTGACGCGCCCAGACGCTAAAGAACAGTGCATCCGGTTTCACTGTTTTCAGCGCGTCACGGACGGCATCCGCATCGGTCAGATCGGCCGTCAGGCTGGTGACACCTTCAGGTACCGCGCCACGTCCGCGTGACAGACCGCTGACCTGCCAGCCTTCCTTCTGTAATTTATCTGCCAGTCCGCGACCAATAACGCCACTGATGCCCACAATCAAAGCATGCTTTTTCATTTGATTTCTCCTCGTTTTGCGTAATGCTAAGCCTAATAGAGAATTCAGTTCTTATCTCTGGCATTTATTCACAGCATTCTCAACCTGAGTTCATTAATCGATGCACGATCATCGCCTCAAAGATATTCTGCCGTTTGTTGCCAGCGTAGAGTGTGGCAGTTTTACCGCCGCTGCGGAGCGTCTGCACGTGACCGGATCGGCGATCAGTAAAAGCGTCAGCCGCCTGGAGACACGATTAGGCTCGCGACTGCTGGAGCGCACCACACGGAGCCTGCACCTCACCGACGCGGGCAGCGCCTATTACCAGACCTGCCTGCGCATTCTGGAGGATCTGGCCGAAGCCGAAGCGGTGCTGGCGGCACAGCGAACGATTCCTTCCGGTCGCCTGCGCCTGGCAGTGCCCACCACCTATGGCCGCCTCAATGTGATGCCGCTGCTGATGCCCTTTTGTCAGCAACACCCGGAACTGGCTCTGAGCCTGAGTTTCTCTGACCGCTTTGTTGACCTGTTTGAAGAGGGCGTGGATGTGGCGGTACGGATCGGCGGCGCGCCCGACCTGCCTGCTTCGCTTGGCTGGCGTAATATGGGCCGCGAGCAGATGCAGTTCTGTGCCTCACCCGCTTATCTGGCACGTGAAGGACGACCTGAAGATGAGGCGGCGCTGCTGAACCACCGCGCCATCCTTTATGAGCGTGTAGATGGCAGCACCAAACCCTGGCTGTTCACCACCGAAGATGGTCAGCCGCACTGGCGCGAGGTGCCGTACCGGCTGGCACTGGGCGACGTCGATGCCCAGCTGCAGGCTGTCATCGCCGGGCTGGGTGTGGCACAAATGCCCTCGTGGCTGATTCAGCATGCCGTGAAACAGGGCGATCTGGAGATAATTTTGCCGCAGTTGCAGCCCGAGGGGCTGACGCTGAGCGTGGTGTGGCCACGCCGTAAACAGTTCCTGCCTAAGGTCGATGCACTGTTATCGGCGCTCACCGCGCTGGAAATCCGCTAACCCACCCTGCTATCTGTTTATCGCGGTTGGGATGTTTCATCCTGACTGCGATCATTTACTCTTTCCAGACGCTGATTTCCCCCCTGTTCTGCCCTGCCTGAACCGCCGGTAACTTATCAATCGACCCTATAACCCGCTTAAATTTAATGTTTTTATTTTCGCCCTGATGGAATCCCATCAAAATAAAAATGGCGGAAGGGTTGAGCTCACATAATGAAAACTAAGTTTCAAATATAATTTAACCCGAAATAAAAATATCAGTAGGGTGATGTCTTCTTCATGTTCTGACGTTTTGTCTTTGCCGTTATTACCAGGAGTATTCATGGAAAAAGAACTTTATATCTCGTCGAACCCGGCATCCGGTCCAAATAGCACCACCCGCACCGAGCCTTTTGTGAAGATTATTGCGCTGGTCGCCACCCTGGGTGGATTGCTGTTTGGTTATGACACCGGTGTAGTCTCAGGCGCATTACTGTTTATGCGCGGCGATTTGCATCTCACCCCATTTACTACCGGGCTGGTCACAAGCTCCCTGCTGTTTGGTGCAGCCTTCGGCGCGCTGGCAGCCGGTCATCTGGCGGATGGCCTCGGCAGACGACGCATTATCATTGCGCTGGCGCTTATCTTCGCTTTTGGCGCTGTCGGCTCGGCGCTGGCGCCTGATGTCACCTGGATGATCGCTTCTCGCCTGTTCCTGGGCTTTGCCGTGGGGGGTGCTGCCGCGACCGTGCCGGTCTACATCGCAGAAATCGCCCCCGCCAATAAACGTGGCCAGCTGGTCACCCTGCAGGAGCTGATGATCGTCAGCGGTCAGTTGCTGGCGTACATCTCCAACGCCACCTTTAACGATATCTGGGGCGGCGAAAATACCTGGCGCTGGATGCTGGCGCTGTCGATTGTCCCCGCTGTTCTGCTCTGGATCGGCATGATTTTTATGCCTGAAACCCCGCGCTGGCACGTAATGAAAGGCCGCAGTCAGGCAGCGCGCGAGGTCCTGGAAAAAACCCGTGCCGCCGAAGATGTCGAGTGGGAGCTGGAAGAGATTGAGGAAACCATTGAAGAGAACCGTCAGCGAGGTAAAGGCCGCCTGCGCGATCTCGCCACACCCTGGCTGATGAAAATCTTCCTGCTGGGCGTGGGTATTGCCGCCATCCAGCAGCTGACCGGGGTGAATACCATTATGTATTACGCCCCCACCATGCTGACCGCCGCCGGACTGAGCAACGATGCCGCGCTGTTCGCCACCATCGCCAATGGCGTGATTTCAGTGGTGATGACGCTGGCGGGCATCTGGTTAATCGGCAAAGTGGGGCGCCGTCCGCTGGTGTTAATCGGACAGATGGGCTGCACCTGCTGCCTGTTCTTTATCGGGCTGGTCTGCTGGCTGATGCCGGAATACCTCAACGGCACGGTCAACCTGCTGCGGGCTTATCTGGTGCTGGCGGGCATGCTGATGTTCCTCTGCTTCCAGCAGGGCGCATTGTCTCCTGTTACCTGGCTGCTGCTGTCGGAAATCTTTCCCGCACGGATGCGTGGCATCTGTATGGGTGGCGCAGTCTTCTCGCTGTGGATCGCCAATTTCGCCATCTCCATGGCCTTCCCGCTGTTATTAGCCGCATTTGGTCTGTCCGGAGCCTTCTTTATATTCGCGGCTATCGGCATCGGCGGTTCTGTTTTTGTTGTGAAGTTTATTCCCGAGACCCGGGGAAGAAGTCTTGAGCAGGTCGAGCACTATTTCTATGCGCTTTATAACGGCAACGGCAAAAAATAGTGCCTGAAACGTCCGTATTGAAAAACTCACGGCCCGCGTCATTACGCTGACTACCCGATTGCTATTAACACTGTACCCCTACATTCAAGGAAATTGTTATGAGCCTGAATATTCCCAACGCGCGCTTTTGCATCAACCGTAAAATTGCGCCCAGCCTCACCCTTCCGCAGTTTTTTAAACTGGTCAGCCAGCTCGGTATCCATAATGTCGAACTGCGTAATGATATGCCCAGCGGCCGCGTCACCGACGATCTCAGCGGCGACGAGGTAAAAGCTCTGGCGCGTGAGTCAGGCATCCGGATTGTGACCATCAATGCGCTCTATCCCTTTAATCAGCTGAATGAAGAGGTGCTGCAACGCACCCGCCAGCTGTTAAGTGATGCGCAGGCGGTCGGCGCTGAATCGCTGGTGCTCTGCCCGCTTAATGACGGCACGCCGATCAGCGCTGCCGACACTGTCACTGCGCTGAAAACCCTGGCCCCGCTGTTCGCTGAGGCAGGTATTCAGGGGCTGGTGGAGCCGCTGGGCTTTCCGCAAAGCTCGCTGCGTTCGGCTACTCAGGCTCAGACGCTGATCCATGAAGCGGGTGTGCCATTCAGATTGCTGATCGATACCTTCCATCATCATCTGTTTGAAGATGCGGAACAGACTTTCGAACAGGAGATCGATATTCAGCAGATCGGTCTGGTTCACCTTTCCGGCGTCACCGACCCGCGCCCGGTTAATCAGCTAACCGACGAAGAGCGCATCATGCTCAGCGCGGAAGACCGCTTGCGCAGTAAGCAGCAGGTCGAGCGACTGGAGAAGATGGGTTACACCGGCCTTTACGCCTTTGAGCCGTTCTCCTCAGTGATGAACAGCTGGCAGGAAGCGGACATTGCCCGCGAAATCCGCGACAGCATCCAGCTGTTAAACCACTCAGCTTAAGGAATTATCATGACTATTAATATTGGCGTCATCGGCACCGGCGCAATCGGTCGCGAACACATCCGCCGTTGCAGCACCGTGTTACAGAATGCGCGCGTGGTGGCGCTTAACGATATCAACCGTGAAAACTGCCAGCAAATCGTTAACGAGCTGACGCCGGAAGCGCGTATTTATGACAATGCTATCGATCTGATTAACGATCCGCAGGTCAATGCGGTGCTGGTCACCTCCTGGGGCCCGACGCATGAAGCCTTTGTGCTGGCCTGCATTGAGGCGGGTAAAGCGGTGTTCTGCGAAAAACCGCTGGCGGTTACCGCGCAGGGCTGCATGAACATTGTGGAAGCAGAAATTAAGGCAGGACGTCAGCTGGTGCAGGTCGGGTTTATGCGCCCTTATGACAGCGGCTATCGCGCACTAAAAGCGGTGATCGACAGCGGCGAAATTGGTGAGCCTTTGATGCTGCACTGCGCACACCGCAACCCGGAAGTGGGCGACAGCTACACCACCGACATGGCGATCACCGACACGCTGATCCACGAACTCGATGTGCTGCGCTGGCTGCTGGATGATGACTATGCCAGCGTGCAGGTAATCTTCCCGCGTAAAACCCGTAAGGCGTCGTCACATCTGCGCGATCCGCAAATCGTGCTGCTTGAGACCACCAAAGGGGCGCGCATTGATGTCGAAATCTTCGTGAACTGTGAATATGGTTACGATATTCAGTGTGAAGTGGTGGGTGAAAGCGGCATTGCTCGTCTGCCGGAGCCGGTCTCTGTGCAGCTACGCAGCGCGGCTAAGCTCTCCACCACCATTCTGACTGACTGGAAAAAGCGTTTTATCGATGCGTATGACGTGGAGTTGCAGGCATTTATCAACAACGTCATCAGCGGTGAAATGACCGGTCCCTCCGCCTGGGATGGTTACGCCGCCGCGGTGGCCGCTGATGCCTGCGTCGCGGCCCAGACTTCCGGTGAAATTGTGCCGGTCACTATGCCAGCAAGACCGGCGTTTTATCGCTGATAGCAACGCTGCACGGCGGGTTCCGCCGTGCATTTTCCCCTCCGTTTCATCTTTTCCAGCGGCTCTTCACGCATCATCGGTAACCGGATAAAGCCGCCAGGCAGGACATTGAGTCATACCGGCCTGAGCGCGCAGCACTGCTCACTGTTAACTCATTATCACGGCGCAGTAATCACAATTGCCACACGCCGATTTTGCGCGCGTCCCTGCGCGCTAATGTTGCTGGTAACGGGTGCACTCATGCCTAATCCACGTGTGATAATATTTTCGCGCGGTACAGCAGCCCCTTCCGCCCACTGTGCCGCGACTGCGTTAGCTCTTTTTAGCGACAGCTGTTGGTTATAATCTGGTTTGCCGTAATTATCGGTGTGCCCGTCAATTCGCACATGCTTAATACCGGTCGACGCCAGGTTTTTTGCCATCCCCTGAATATTTCTTTTGCTGGAGGGTGTAAGTTCTGATTCGTTTACACCAAACAGGATCTTGTCTGATAAGCCTAATCCCCAGCCTTCCCTATTTTGAGTGAATCCCGCACGCTTCATCGCTGCGATCTGCGCCTCATTAAAACGTTCTTTAGACTGACAACCGACCAGCGCCAAAATAAGCAGCATCAGGGAAATATTTTTTTTCATCTTTAAGCCTTATTTGTTCGCTTATTTTTGTACATATTCATGTCAGCGCGTTCGAGAATAGACTCAACCGTATCGCCGTGTTGTGACCAGGCGTAGCCAATGGTAACCGAGGTATTTATCGGCGTACCTTCTGCAAGAATGATTTTTTCCATGATGAGGTCATGGATGTCCTGCATGAGTTGTTGTAATTGCTCCTCACTGACCTGACTGCTCACCAGCATGGCAAATTCATCCCCACCTAACCGGGCGACTAAATCCTGTTCAGATGCCAGTGATAACAGGCGCGCCGCTATCGCTTTTAATACCTCATCCCCGGCGGCATGGCCCCAGTTATCGTTGATGCTTTTAAAGCGATCGCCATCAAGAAAGAGTAAGGCAAAACGCTCCTCAGCATATTGCTGGTCGAGAAGCCGGGAAAGGTGAGCAGCAAACGCGCTGCGGTTTGCAAGACCGGTTAACGGGTCCTCCAGCGCTTTGGCTGCCAGCGAGCGATTATCCCGCATAAGCGAAGCCTTCAGCGATTGCATTTCCCTCAGCAACGAATTCAGATCATCTGAAAATAGCTGAAACTCACTCGTCGTGCTCTCCGGTATACGCAAGGAAAAATCACCGGAATGAATCACATAGTGAATCGAACTGGTAATGTTGCGCAGCGTAGCGAGCATACCCCGATGCAGAAATTCACTCAGCAAAAGGGAGATAATCAGGACACATAGCATACCGCTAGTCAGAATCATGAAGGAGTATCGAATGAAACTCACCGCGCCGGTCACGGTGCCTTCCAGCGTTAATGTACCGACAGCAACGTCAGAGTGAATGATACTGACGTTAAGCGGTTTAAGATAAATCCACTCACGTAATAACCGCGAATACCAGCCCGTCTGCTCCTGCTGAGCATGCCAGTTGACCAGAACAATTTGATCTTTAGTGACCAGTTTCGCAGATGCGTACATCCCTTCATTGCCGAGCCGTGCAATTTTATTGTGCGCATCGTAACTGTCGGAAAAAACGGTCGCAGCGGTTAGCGTGGTGCTGAGGGTTGCGCCGATTAATTCAAGGTTTCGCTTCTCGTAATTTTTAATGAATAGCAGCGACGTCGAGGAGAGCAACAGCCAGCACAACAGTAATATCACCGCAGCGTTGATGGTGCTTATTTTTCGCAGTTTATTGCGTATCGATGATTTGTCATTTCTTAATTTATCGAATTTCATTTTATTCGCTTCTCTCGCGGGACAGCAAAAGCACGTCCGGACTCACCCTGACACCGCTTCTGGCAAGCGAATCAAGGTTAACGGAAAAAAGCGTGTGGCCCGAATGAAAAATCAGGCAAAACGCGGCGCCCCGCGTGCAATCCGCATTGTTCTCCGCGAGTGTAAGAACGTCTCTGCCCTTAAACTGCTGAATAAGGTCCACCTGCTGTTGTGACGTCTGATCGCCGAAATAGACGGCGTCGCATCTGTGCGACGGCAGGTCGCCTGCGCTGGCAAGATAAACAACGGTGAATGTGGCTGCCGCCGAGGAGGCATTGTCCGGCAAGGAGAGATGCCGGGCTGAAGAAAAAATACATAATTGAGGCGGTTGTTTTAAGCCGGTCCACTGGGTGAAGCTGATAATACCACTGACGATATCATTGGCTTTGCCATCTTTTATTTCGGCACTGGCAATATGAGGAATAAGCAGCAGCAAAATAAGTCCCGTATAAACGAGTTTGCAGATGTGGCGTATGAAAAGCAGCACATCGACGTCATGATGAATTTGATATTTATCGATCATACTGCGTTCCCAAAAATTCTACGCATGGCAGGACGCCTTAATAAGCGCGGAAATATTAGCATAGCGGTGATTAAATTTGTACTTCTGGTTTGGTTCGCCACATACCCTGTTGGTGTACTTTTATCTGGCGTAAGAATCACTGTGCTATCTGTCAAAATAAGGTTTTAAAATTTCTTCTGTCCAGTGCATAAAGGCTCTGACACGCCGCGACAGATTTCGTCGGTGTGCGACAACAAAAGAGGCACTGAGCGGCTCAGGACACAGATCGGTAAGGACTTCAACCAGCGCACCGCGCTCAATATAGGGCGCCAGCGTGGAGTAACCGCCCTGAATCAAGCCCAGCCCGGCCAGTCCCGCCTCATGATAGGCCGGTACGCTATTTACCCTTATGGCGCCGGGTAACATCAGCAATTGATAGCCGCCATCCACCGGATACTCCCAGCCATCTGGCTTCGAACCAAAGCTCCGCTGGTAATGGACCATCTGGTGTCCCTGACTGAGAAGGTCATCAATCGTCTGCGGTATCCCAAAGCGCGCCAGATAGCTGGGACTGGCGGCATTAATCATGCGTAGTTTCCCCAGCGGGCGAGCAATAAGCGTGTCATCAACGATTGGCCCCAGACGAATAACACAATCAAACCCTTCATGAACTAAATCAACGCGCCGATCGGTACTTGAAAGCTCGATCTCCAGTTCAGGGTGTGCCTCCAGCAACTGAGGCAGCGCGGGGATCACCACGCATTGTGCCAGCACGGCAGGCATATCAACGCGTATCCTGCCCCGCAGTGACATCCCATCGTGAGAGAACATGGACTGTAACTCTTCGGCTTCCGATAGCAGATCGCGGGCGCGTGAGTAAAAAGCCCGTCCATCTTCCGTTAACTGCACTGTTCGCGTGGTGCGATGCAGAAGCGTGGCGCCTGTCTCCCTTTCGAGTTCGCGCACCACTAATGAGGCGCGTCCTTTCTGAATTCCCAGGCTTTCAGCTGCCTGAGTAAAACTCTTCATTTCCGCCACGCGTGCAAAAATAATCAGCACCTCAAGGTTTTTCATTCATTGTTCCCCTTCAGAGTAACAGTGCGTTATTTCTTACGTTATTTATCACCATATTAATGGGTAATAGACTGCTTTCACACCGCGGATATTGCAGAACGCGATCTGAACGTTATGAGGGTGAATCGTCTCTCTGAAAGGCTTAACGCTGTTGCGAACTGCCATGCAGATTTGTGTACATAAGCACTGTCTCAGAACACTGCCGGTTCCGCGACAAACATTGCTCAGGGTATCGGGAAGCACTCAGTGAAAAGGTTGTTACTCACCACTCAATCCGTTAACCCGAAGGAAGATTTGAAAACTTAGCCCCCATTCCGGATTTGGTGCACGCCAGTCGCGCTGCCTTACGCTGGATTTTACCCCCTGTCAGGAAGGAAAAGAGAAATGAACAAAGGTTATTTAATCGCTCACGTGACCGTATCGGACCCTGTCGCATACGCTGACTATGCCAGAGCTGCAGGCGAAGCCATGCAGGCGTTTAATCCGAAGATCGTTGCCTGGTCAGGGCAGTATGAAAATCTGGAGGGAGAGGCGCATGAACGGCATGTGGTATTTGAGTTCGAATCTTTTGCCGAAGCCAAAGGTTTTTATGAAAGCCCTGCGTATCAGGCTGCCAGGCTGTTGCGTGCAGGGGCTGCGCACGGGACGTTTGTGCTGGTAGAAGGGGCAAGCCTTTAGACTCATCACCATCATGTGCCGATGCAGACTCCAGCGAACATGGGGCCCGCAGGATGTCACCAGTATGTTCAGTGGTGCCAGAATTTACCTGAGAAAGTGACGAGGGATATTCTGGTAATTGACGCTACCTGACCACCGTGCCGGTTAGGTAGCGTGTAACAGGCAAGGGGGTGGCGGTGTCTGACTTTATGACTTCCGCAGATCGCTTCCATCCCCCTCTGCTTTCATTAAAGCAACACAGATAATGTTTTCGTACAGACACTCACTTTCGGGGCAGGCGCAGGCCAAAGATATTGTGCTCGTTCTCATGCCGGTAGTAAGCGCTTCCGCCATGTAAAGCGGCGATTGCGCGCACCAGCGACAGTCCCAGCCCGCTTCCGGCCGTATGACGGACGTTATCGCCCCGCCAGAAGCGTTCAAATAATTTTTCAGGCTCCTCCAGCGCTTCGCCCGCGTTCGACACCTCAATCTCAACATAGTCAGCGTGATGACAGGTACTGACCTGAATCGTGCCTTTTTCTGGCGAATAACGAATGGCGTTGATCAGCAGGTTACTCATCGCACGCTGGAACAGCATTTTATCCGCGGTGAGGCTGCCTGCGGCGCTCAGCTCAATGGCCTTCTCCTGCTCTTCCGCAACCGGTTCAAGAAAGTCGATCAGCGATTCCAGCGCGTCCTGCAGCAGGAAGTCCTGTTTATTGAGTCTGATATTGTGGTGCGTGGCGCGAGCCAGGAAGAGAATGTTTTCAGTGAGACGCGACAGACTCTCAAGCTCTTCAATGTTGCCTTCGAGCAGCGTCTGATATTCAGCGGCTGAGCGTTCATGACCCAGCGCGACCTGATTCTGGCCCAGTAACACATTAATGGGCGTGCGGATTTCGTGCGCCAGATCGTCGGCAAACTGGGTCAGACGGATAAAGTCCGTGGATAAGCGCTGACGCATAGCGTTAAGCGCATTGCCAATCGGTAGCAGCTCCTGCGGGATAGCCTGAAGCGGCACGGGCTGATTTAACCGGTCACTGGCCGTTTCTGCCACGATCTTACTTAACCGGCCGATCGCCCTTAGCCCTCTGCGAATCAACAGCGGACTGACAGCGGCGCACAGCAAAATGGCCGCCAGTGAAACCAGAATGCTTTGCTGGCGATAACGCTCCAGCATCAATGCCCGCTCCCGCGCGACCCGGGCAAGCGTAATGGTTACCGGCCCGAGCGAGGAGTTTGCCTGCAGGCTTAACGCCGACGCTTCCGTCTTATCCGCATTGATCCAGCGGTGCAGCTGTATCTCACTGGGTGGCGTACTGACCGGCGTGGGGGAGATCGCAGGCAACGTTATCCCGGTATGATTAATACTGACGTTTTGCTCATGCTGCGAGCGGATGCTGAGAATGTCCTGATGGATATCGACCATCCGGTTGAAGTAGAGCGGCAGCGAGCTGGGATGGGCACCATCTTCAAGCAGTTGTCTTAACTGCGCCGCCCGATTAATCAGCGTTTGATCGTCCCGCCAGACCAGTTCGCTGCGTAACGCTTTATACAGAATCAGGCTGATGCCGCCACAGGCCATCGCCATGATTAGCGTAAAAATCGCCGTCAGCCGCAGCGTCAGAGAAGGGCTAGTCACCCTCGCCTCCTTTTTCTGACAGGCAATACCCCATGCCCCTTACCGTAGTGATGAGCTTTTGAGGAAAGGGATCGTCGACTTTACGGCGCAGGCGACGGATAGCAACATCGACGATGTTGGTTTCACTGTCGAAATTAACGCCCCATATTTCGCTGGCCAGCAGCGTCCGCGGCAGAATCTCACCGTGACGGCTGGCGAGCAGCCATAACAGCATGAACTCTTTGCGCGTCAGTGCAAGAGTGACACCGTCACGCAGAACCTGAAAGCGCGCTGAGTCCAGCACCAGATCGCCTACCCGCAGGACGCTACTGTGCGGCTGCTGCTGCCGGAGCTGATTTCTTACCCGAGCCAGCAACTCCGCAAAAGAGAACGGCTTAACCAGGTAATCATTGGCCCCCAGTTCCAGCCCTTTCACCCGATCATTCACCGAGTCTCTGGCAGTCAGGCAAATTACCGGAATCTGACTGGCGGTACGCAGGGTTTTCAGCACCTGCCACCCATCCATCCCCGGCAGCATAATATCCAGTATCACCAGGCTGTAGGGATGTGACAGCCCCAGATGCAGGCCATCCCGGCCGTCTGCGGCGTAATCCACGATATAGCCCGCTTCTTCCAGCCCCTTACGCACCCAGGCGCTAGCCTTCTGGTTATCTTCGATCAGTAATAGTTTCATCGGCGCAGTTTGCCATGAAATTTATGACCGCCCCAGCGTTTCAGCGCCAGATGACAATATGGTCATCTTTCTGACAGGCAGAACGAACAACCGTACAGGTATAACAGCGGGGTGATTAACACCGGAGTATTAAAAAATGAAAAAGAGTCTCACTGCCCTGGCCCTCACCACGCTGCTTGCCGTTCCCACGGTCACCTTCGCGGCCAGTAAAAATCCGCTGAGCGTTCACGTGCTGAACCAGCAGACCGGGCTGCCGGCCTCAGAGGTTGAGGTAATGCTTGAGCAGAAACAGGGAGAAAGCTGGAAAGTACTGAATACCGCCAATACTAACCAGCAGGGTCGGATAGATGCCCTGTGGCCAGCAAAGCCCTTTGAGGCGGGTGACTATCGGGTGATTTTTAAAACCGGTCACTATTTTGCGGCACATCAACAGCAGAGTTTCTTCCCCGAAATCCCGGTGGAGTTCCATATCACCAATACCACGACCACCTATCACATTCCGTTGCTGCTGAGCCAGTACGGATATTCCACCTATCGCGGGAGCTGAAATAAATGAAACGTTTACTGCTGGCATTGATGATGACTACCGGACCTGCCGTGGCGCTCGCTGCTGAGCCAGCCTCTGTCTATGACATGACGCAGGCGCTGAGTAATCAACTGGCGACGGAGGCTTTGTCCGCCTGCCATAACATGAATCGTCAGGGCGTAGTCGCCGTGGTGGATCGGGGTGGAAACCTGGTCACGCTAATGCGGGATGACAACGTGGGGCCGCACAACACCCAGGCGGCATGGCGTAAAGCGTTTACTGCGCTCTCCACCAAAACGCCGACCAGACTATTGACCATAAAGGCGCAATCCTCACCGGAAAGCGTCAATCTGAATACGGTTAATGAGCTATTGCTGCTTGGCGGCGGCGTGCCGGTGCAATATCGCGGCCAGTGGATCGGCGCTATCGGCATGGCGGGCACCGGCGGCGCGGAATCCGACGATCAATGTGGGACCGAAGCGATTAACAAAGTGCTGGGTAACAGCAAGCAACCGTAATCATGATGAACGCGCGGCGGGTATTATTCCTGCCAGACACGGGGAATAAACTGTTCCCCGTGTTGTTTAAATAAGTCGCCGAAAGAACGGCTGCTTTGTGCCAGGAACGGACTCAGAGTAACAAAGGTTAAGATTTTCCTTTTACACTATGCCTCTGGTCAGATTTTTTGACTGTTCCACTCTTGCCTGGTTATTTCCCATAACTCAGAATCCAGTTCGCCTTCGATATATTGTTTCTTGCAATTCTGAACAAGCCGCATTCCGTTATTCAATGATATTTTTTTTGATGCGCTATTTGCGCTTGCTTTTGGCGCTCGCAAAACTTCCCGATGAAGAGTATTAAACCAAAAATCAGTAACTACGTAACATGCTTCAGACATATACCCTTTACGCTGCCACTCAGGCACAATCCAGAATCCACGGTTGTTATCCTTTTCATCTGAAAGGCTTATCAGCCCAATCATAGCTGATGGTTCTTCTTTACGTCTTATGGTCCAGAACCAGGCTAATCCTTTGGCTGATGCAGGTAGCGCGAGCATGTTGACATAACGACTGGCTCCATCGTCAGGGAAAGGCCAGGGAAATCCTGCGGCAAGATGGCGAACAATTTCCCACTGCGGAAAAATCTTCTGGATTTGAAGAGCATCTTCGGCTTGAAGTGGACGAAGATAAAGGCGCGATGTTTCCAATGCAGGTGTTTTCATATGTACCCCTTAATAAAGAAAGCTGCCATCTCGTAGACCAGTAACATATTGCTTGAGCATAAACCTTTATTATCTACTTCTGTTATAGGATTCAACCATTTGAAGCCTTGTAGCAGGTCGCTGTATTACGCGTAATCAACGACCGCTTCTCGTTCTTAGCGGACATCTGACTGTTACCAGTCCCTTTTATGCCAGGAGCGGACGTTCATGATTTTAAAATAAGCATAAAAGTGCATACGATTTCAGAAAGCATTAACTGCCTGGTACAGATTACAGAGACAGGCCGGACTCACCAATAAAATCGACAAAGCAGCGTATTCTCGGTGAGAGATACCGGCTGGCTGGCCAGAGTGCCGAGAAAACCCCCTGCCTGGTACAGCTACCTGGCAATACCTCTTTCAGTTGCCCCGTGTTCAAAGATTCGCGAACGACAAAACCGGGCACATAGCAAATCCCCATACCTGACAGGCTCAGGCGAACAGAAGCCTCTATATTATTTACGGTCAGTACAGAGGCTGTCCTCAAGTCAGCACCCGGGCACATACCGCGCAGTTCCCAGGGCTGGAGCAGCCCCGTTGAGGGAAAACGAAAAGAAATGCACCTGTGCATCGTTAAATCCGCTGGCGAGCTGGGTACGCCATACTCATTCAAATAAGCAGGGCTGGCGCAGAGCACAAAACGAAAATCACCAACCTTTTTAGATTTCAGTCGGGAGTCCGTCAGTTCACCGCTTCGTATGGCTACATCAAATCCTTCATCAATGATGTTTACCAGCCGGTCGCTGAAATCGAGATCGAGTTCTACATGAGGATAACGGCGGGAAAAGTCCGGCAGAAGAGGAAGGATCAACCTGTAGCCAATGACAGGAAGTGAAACCCTGAGCCTCCCGGCAGGCTGCGCTAAGCTGCTCGTCAGTTCTGACTCCGCCTCCTGTAATTGCTCAAGGATATGCTGGCAGCGGATTAATAAAGCAGCCCCCTCCGCTGTCAGACTCACGTTTCTTGTACTGCGGTATAAGAGACGTACGCCCAGTTTATGCTCAAGTCTGGCGACATTCTTCCCGACCGCTGAGGCAGAAATCCCAAGCAACCTTGCGGCCTGTACAAAACTTAGCGTCTCCGCTGTCCGGACAAACGAAGTAAGAGAGGTCAGACTGTCCATTGATTATAAACTTAATGTCCGTTAAGAAGAGATTTTCAGTGTATTTATTCACTCTGATGTCTGCAATAACATTGCTGAAGTTTGTTAACCCATCCGCTTTTCGGAAACATAAGGTCACCCAATGGCAACTTCAGCCAGAACACCCAGTCCATATGCCAGGGATATGGCAGCCTTTTCTGTCTATCTGGCGGCTGTATTGCTGCCGTTAAGCTTTACCGGTGGTGTAATCTCCACGCCGGCAATACAACAGGCTCTTGGCGGCTCGCCTGCCGCGCTGTCATGGCTGACGAATGGATTTATGCTGACTTTCGGCAGTTTCTTGTTGTCAGCCGGTGTTGCTGCGGATGTTACTGGCAGAAAGCGCATTTTTACCGCAGGCTCAGCCCTGTTTTGCCTGAGCAGCGTTATGATCTGCCTGACACAGGATATCTTTATGGCTGGGTTGTTCAGGTCACTGCAGGGTCTTGCGGCGGCCTTGATATTGGCCAGCGGCAGCGCTGCACTGGCCCGTCTCTATGAAGGTACGGACAGGACACGGGCCTTCAGCATACTTGGCACTATGTTTGGCGTGGGCCTGGCGTTCGGCCCTGTGTTGATGGGTTTCATTACGGATGCTTTGGGCTGGAGATGGTTGTATGCCATGTTAGCTCTGCTTTCAGGCATTGTAATTTTGACCGGTGCTGCGTTTCTGCCAGCATCAGAAGAGAGCGGACATCAGAAACCAGACGGCACAGGATTAATCATCTTTACTGCAGCCCTGATGTTATTTACATCAGCGGTGATGCTTATACCTGCCTTGGGGTTATTATCGTTTCCCACACTCGCCCTTTTCATTTCCGCCATGCTGCTTTTCAGCGGGTTTGTAGTGCGTTGCCTGGGGGTTGAAAATCCTGTTCTGGATATCTCTCTGCTGCTGCGCCCGCGCTTTGCTGGCGTTCTGCTACTGCCGATAGCAACATGCTATTGCTATGTTGTGCTGCTGATTATTATTCCGCTGCATTTTATGGGCGGTGATGGGATGAGTGAGTCCCGGAGCGCTTTTTATCTTATGGCGCTGACGTCTCCAATGCTGGTTTTCCCGTCCATTGCCGCACTGCTGACAAGGTGGTTTTCTCCGGGAACCGTTTCAGCTGCGGGACTTATTATTGCATCAGTCGGGCTGCTTTTCCTCGGATACGCACTACCGGGTAACAGCAGTAATTTTCTTGTGCTTTCACTGATTATGACGGGTACCGGCGCTGCGCTTCCATGGGGACTGATGGATGGTCTGGCACTTTCAGCTGTATCTGTGGAGAAAGCGGGCATGGCCGCAGGCCTCTTTAATACCGTTCGCGTTGCCGGAGAAGGGATCGCTCTGGCGATGGCGTCAGCATTTTTAACAGAAATGAATGATTTGAATCTGAAAAACACCGTTCACGGGTATGCGCCAGAGGTCATTCACCAGGCTGCTGCATGGCTGGGTGGCGGCAGTACTGAGCAGGCCGCTGCGATGTTACCCGGTATTTCACGATTATTGCTTCAGGACAGTTATGACACTGCGTATACGTTTCTTTTTAGAGTTCTGGCTGCTGTCACGCTGATTTGCGCGCTAATGGTCTGGATCACCCTGGGTCGGCAGAGGCAGGGCTGTGCTGCAGGCAATACGCTGGCCAGAGATGAGTGAAAAATCGTGATCGAATAAGGTCGTAAGCGTTCATTTCATCGCATCCGCTTTTCGCTCATAGCGCGCATTATCCGATGTCAGACCACTCTATGCCAGGAGCGGACGTTGTTGAGTTCACACAGCATGAATTCATGAAAACAGGAACGTCATATTTTGTCTTGATTAACGCGGGATGAAAGCTCCTCATGGCTCTCTTTTCGTTCACTGTAGCGATCGGCAAGGTAACCGGTCTGTCCCTTGAGTATAAGGGTGATTTTAAACAACTCTTCGGCGACATCGACGATACGATCATACCAGGACGAGGGTTTCATTCTCCCGTTCTCATCAAATTCCTGCCATGCTTTGGCCACTGAAGACTGGTTGGGGATCGTAAACATCCGCATCCAGCGTCCCAGAATTCGCATCTGGTTCACGGCATTGAAAGATTGCGAACCGCCGCATACCTGCATGACCGCCAGAGTTTTTCCCTGGGATGGGCGAACGGCCCCTTCGCTTAAGGGAATCCAGTCGATTTGTGCCTTCATCACGGCACTCATTGCCCCATGCCGCTCCGGGGAACTCCACACCATCCCGTCACACCACCTGACCAACCCGCGCAACTCGGTGACTTTTGGGTGCGTATCCGGGGCGTCGTCCGGCAGGGGTAAACCTGAAGGGTTAAACAGTCTGACCTCCGCTCCCATCGCCTCCAGCAGGCGACCTGCTTCCTCTGCTGTAAAACGACTGTAAGAACGCTCTCTTACCGAGCCATACAGAATCAGAATGCGTGGCGGCTCATGGAGCTGCAGACGTTCAGCAATATGCTGATCGAAGCAATCAGCGTTCAGGGCAGGAAAGTGCTCCATTTTTTCTCCTTCGGGTGGCTCTGGTGATTTCAAAATATACACATATGATTTAACATATGTGTATTCTAAAGGGAATGGAGTAATAAATGCTACAGCCTGTTCAGCTTTTTAAGATCCTGTCGGATGAAACCCGGCTCGCAATTGTCATGCTTCTCCGGGAATCGGGCGAACTGTGCGTATGCGATATATGTGCGGCTACCACTGAATCACAGCCTAAAATTTCCCGTCACATGGCTATCCTGCGTGAGGCTGAACTGGTACTGGACCGTCGGGAAGGGAAATGGATTCACTACCGTCTCTCACCCCACATGCCCGCATGGGCCGGCGAGACGATAACGACGGCATGGCACTGCCTGCGCGATGATGTGCGTGAACGACTGGAAAAATCCGCATGTACTTCCTGCTGACAAGCTTAATCACATACACATACGCATATATAAAGGAGTCTGAGCATGTTTCTGGCAGGAAGTATCTTTATACTCACGCTTGTCCTGGTCATCTGGCAGCCCAGAGGCCTCAGCATTGGCTGGAGCGCAAGTATCGGAGCCGTGCTGGCGCTGGGAACGGGAGTCATCCACTTTGAAGATATCCCTGTCGTCTGGAATGCAACAGCGGCGTTCATTGCGGTAATCGTCATCAGCCTGCTGCTCGATGAGTCTGGTTTCTTTGAATGGGCCGCACTGCATGTTTCCCGCTGGGGTAACGGGCGCGGTCGCCTGTTGTTTACGTGGATAGTACTGCTTGGCGCTGCTGTTGCTGCGCTGTTTGCTAACGACGGTGCAGCACTGATACTGACACCGATTGTGATTGCGATGCTGCTCGCTCTGGGGTTCAGCCAGGGAACGACACTGGCATTTGTCATGGCTGCAGGATTCATCGCTGATACCGCCAGCCTGCCGCTGATTGTCTCTAACCTGGTAAATATTGTCTCGGCGGATTTCTTTGGCCTGCGCTTTACGCAGTACGCCTCCGTGATGGTTCCTGTGAATCTGGCAGCCATTGCTGCCACGCTGGTCATGCTGCATCTCTTCTTCCGCCGCGATATCCCTGTCAGATATGACGTCTCACTGCTGAAGATTCCTGGCAGTGCGATTAAGGATCCTGCGACGTTCAGGGCTGGCTGGATTGTTCTGCTGTTCCTGCTGGTCGGTTTCTTTGTTCTTGAGCCGCTGGGGATCCCTGTCAGCGCTATAGCAGCAGTTGGCGCAGCGGTGCTGTTCGTGGTGGCAAAGAGGTGCCAGGCCATTAATACCGGGAAAGTGCTTCGTGGTGCGCCCTGGCAGATCGTGATTTTCTCGCTGGGTATGTATCTGGTCGTCTATGGCCTGCGTAATGCCGGACTCACTGAGTATCTTTCTGCCGTACTCAATATGCTGGCAGACAACGGTTTATGGGCTGCCACGTTCGGCACCGGCTTCCTGACTGCCTTCATGTCGTCGGTGATGAACAATATGCCGACGGTGCTGATTGGTGCGCTGTCCATTGACGGGAGTACTGCGACTGGCGTCGTCAGAGAAGCAATGATTTACGCCAATGTGATTGGATGCGATTTAGGTCCCAAAATTACCCCAATCGGGAGTCTGGCAACCCTGCTGTGGCTGCATGTACTGGCACAGAAAAACATGAGCATTACCTGGGGATATTACTTCCGGACAGGCATAATTATGACCCTGCCCGTGCTGTTCGTTACTCTGGCCGCGCTGGTATGGCGGCTCTCTGTCACTTTGTAATGAGATACTGATATGAGCAATATTACCATCTATCATAACCCGGCCTGTGGCACCTCACGTAACACGCTGGAGATGATCCGTAACAGCGGCAACGAACCAACAATTATTTATTATCTCGATACGCCACCGACACGAGAAGAGCTTACCAGGCTGATTTCAGAAATGGGGATTTCTGTACGTGCATTGCTGCGTAAGAATGTTGAGCCTTATGAGCGATTGGGTCTGGATGAAGATAAATTTTCTGATGCGCAGTTGATCGATTTTATGCTTCAGCACCCGATCCTGATTAACAGGCCGGTAGTAGTGTCACCGTTAGGGACACGACTTTGCCGTCCCTCAGAAATTGTGCTGGATATTCTCCCTGAAGGTCAGAAAGGTTCTTTCACCAAAGAGGATGGAGAAAAGGTGACTGATGAGGCAGGGAGACGGTTTAAGTAACCTGGCGAGTTCACATTAGCGGACACCGGGCGTCCGCTTCTCGCTCATAGCGGCCCTTCCAGAGCGCAGATCTGCTGCGTGCAAAAGCGGAACTCGATGAGAGATGAAGAAGATCAACTATCACGTTGCTTTTCTAACCGGATGAAAGTGCCATCCAAATTTGCTTTATTACCCCAGCCGAGTTACATGTAAAATTTTGCCGCACGGCTGTTTTCATCGGTTTCCAGCCAGGCAATTTCGTGATGTCTGAATAACTCCTGTTCCGCAAGCATAGTGAGTCTGCGACCTATACCTCTGCTTTCGTATTCAGGAAGAACAAAAAGACCATAAAGGCAGCCTTTATCCGTTAAAATCATTGAAAAACCAATAGTTTTTCGTTATCACAGGCAACCCATGCGCAATGGTCATTTTTGATCATATCGCCCACGACGCTTTCGGTGATCCCCATTCTTCGCATTTCTTCGCGGCTCAGATGATTCTCCGTAACAGATGTTCGGACTGAGAAAATTCCATCAACATCAGAAAGTTGTGCTGGCCTTATACCTATACTCATAAGACTTACTCCATGTATGACAAAGCTAAATCCTGATGATAATGAATTCGGATCCTCAAAGGAGCCACAGAACCTTCAATGAGATGACGGCTATTTATGTCCCGTTTCTCGCTCAAAACGCATTTTAACCAGCTTCTGCAGTTAACCCGCCCCTTTGCCAACAGACTCAGCCAGCAGGCCCGGAACGCTGTGCGGTCCGGGGATCTTAAGCTGTTCGATTGAGGTGTCCCGACATCTTAAAATGTCACTGAAATTATATGCTTTGCGTTCCTTCAGCTGATGGCGAGACCCTGACCCGGAATGCAATAACCAGCGCGGCAGTAAGCATGATACAGGCAGCTGTAATGAATACCCCCGTCACCCCGTTGAGGCCATATATCAGGCCACCTATTGCTGCACCCGCGGCAATGGAGGATTGGACGGCGGCGACCACCATACCCCCTGCGCTCTCGGCCTCATCGGGAAGAGTCCGGGCGACCCAACCTGACCACGCCACCGGTATGCCACCAAATGCCAGCCCCCACAGCATGACCAGCGCCGTAAGCCCGGCGATTGATAACGGCAGAGTGATCATACCCAGTGCCGCAGCTCCCACCAGAGCAGGCATAATAATCAGCGTAAAACGCAGGCTGCGTTCCATCAGCCACCCTGCCGACAGTGTCCCAATGAAGTTAGCAACGCCAAACACCAGAAGTATTAACGCCAGCCCTTTTGCGTCTATGTGTGCGAGTCCTTCCAGCGCAGGCCGTATATAGGTAAACAGCGCATACTGGCCGGTGTGTGCAAGCACGCACCCCAGCATGCCCACGCTCACGCCCGGCCTCTGGAGCAGAGAAAATACGGATGCCGTCCTGGTCCTGACTACCGGCGGCATTCCGGGCAGCGTCAGCCACTGAAAAATGAAAGAGAGTGCGCCAACCGCAGCAGCGGCAATAAACGCGCTACGCCAGCCAGACATCTCGCCCAGATAACTTCCCAGCGGTACGGCAACAACAGTACCTACCGCAATTCCACTGAAAATGATCGACAGCGCCCGCGGTACCAGCCTCTCCGGCACTAACCTCATCGCTACCGCCGCTGCCATACTCCAGAATCCACCCAACGCGATACCCAGCAGAATTCGCATTGCCAGCAGCATGACAATACCTGAAGAGAGCGCCACGAGCAGATTTGAGAAGATCATAAGGGCAGTAAAGCTCAACAACACGATGCGCCGGTCCAGCGCACGCGTTAATCGCGGCATCAGTAATCCGGCAAATAACGCAATCACCGCCGTCACTGTTACGGCCTGTCCTGCAAGAGACTCTGACACACCCAAATCCCGTGCAATAGGCGTTAATAAGCTGGCTGGCAGGTACTCTGCGGTGAGCAGGCCAAAAACACCCATGGTTAACGAAAAAACCGCAAGCCAGGCTGGCTGGATTTTCTCATCTCTTTGCACTCTTTCTTTGTGAACCCTGATAGAAGTTTCATCCGTCATTTCTAAGTCTCCTGGAAAGTCGTTTCAGGAGAAGAAGTCTATTCAGGCGCAGCTGGATGATCTATGCTCTAAAACCCTCACTTTTTTACCCAAAACCCGGAAAGGCATATGACTTCATCCTTCGCTCTGTCATCAGAACTCATCAGCGAGCTGCTTTCCGGCCTGCGGCTATACGGCGTGCGATATCAGCGTATCCAGACGGGAGATACGTTTGGCCTGAACTTCGCAAGCAGGCCCGGTCATGCTTATCTGCACTACGTCGCTGTAGGTGAGATGGTGCTCCATAGTGCAAACGGCGAAGTTCTTACGCTTTCAGCCGGAGAGGCTGTATTTCTTCCCCACGGCGAACGGCATCAGCTTTTGTCGGCAACAGCCGCCGACGTGCTGGATATCGACAATATTGAAACGGCACCACTGGATGAAAAAGTGAGTGGGATTGATACCTGCCCGAGAACTCAGGAAACGCCAGGCGCAGTGCTGTTTTTTGGTTGCATGAAAATTGATCTGGGAGGCATGCAACGGCTGGCTGATGTGCTGCCTGAAATTATGCATGCCGATGCAAAGGGGATTCAGTGGCCGGGACTCATGCATATACTTGATGCGATGAAGCGTGAGATATGCTCCGGACGCGTGGGCTATGCAGGTATTCTCGCCAGGCTTGCCGATGTGGCTGGAGCGATGTTTATCAGAGGATGGGTGGAAGACGGTTGCGGCAATAGCCCTGGCCTGGCTGCAGCACTGCGCGATCCGCGTCTGGCTCAGGCCATCCTGGCGATTCATCGCGAACCGGGCCGGGACTGGAGCGTGGCAGAACTCGCCGCCGAATCGCATATATCCCGCTCCGCATTCGCCGAAAGGTTTCAGACCACTATCGGCGTCCCACCGCTACGGTATGTAACGGAAGTAAAGATGCATCTCGCTGTCCGCTGGCTGTCGTCAGAAAACATCACCGTCGACACCGCATCGCAACGGTTGGGATACTCCTCTCAGGCTGCTTTCAGCCGGGCTTTTAAGCGTGTAACGGGTAAGTCTCCAGGCGCGGTTCGTTTGCTTAGCTAATGGGTTTTATCCTTAGCGGGAATAGCAATAATCGCTACGTAGTTTTACTTCCTTTGTGCTCCAGCAAAGGCAGCATCAAATAAATAAATCACATTAAAAACAGTGTCAGCTAATGGCATATAGCGGTCATCAGCCCGATGACAGTTTGCTTTGTGACAGGAGCGGACGTCAGTTCCAATTAATATAGTCAGCTCAATGCCTTTGAGAAACAGATAGCTTCTGTCCTGCCTATATATAGGCCGTAATTCTCAATAGGGACATAACCATTTTTCATGTAGAAATTTACAGCACGATAGTTGATGTGGCGGGTTTCCAGTCTAACCTCGATATATCCCATCTCTTTTGCTGATTTTTCAAGGAAAGTGAGTAAAGCACCACCAATCCCTGACTCACTTCGGTCTGAAAACATTCTTTTAAGCTCGGCTATATTTTGGGTAAAAGGCCGTATAGCACCGCATCCCACAGCTCTGCCTTGAGAATTCTTTGCTAATGCCCATAAAGCTTTGTCATCACTCATTGCTTGGGTGGTGAAATTGCTTTTGCCGTTATCACCAGTAATAGCGGCAAGTTCTGCTGATAGCATTTCGATTAAACGATGGGTTTCTGAAGAGAATGGATCAGATTTTTCTACTTTTATCATGGTTATACCCTGCAGGATGAGTGTGACCAACATAAAGCATCCTGCTAAGAAAAGCATCAGCTCAAAACGGGTAAAGGGATATCACCTATTTAAACCATCCCTGGGGTCATGGTTGCTCCTCACTCATAGCGGACATAAATCTGAACTTAGTCTGGCCCGCCTCATTGCAGCTGCCAGAAATTAATACAAAGGTAATACAGTTTGAACGTTAAACTGGAAGGCATACGGACATGATAGCAGTTTAAATTGCTCATCGGCCGGATAGGTGACAGCAATTTGTCGAAGCATTTTAATCATAACATGGCTGCAAAGATATGAGGTTCACAATCAAGTTAATATAGTAAACAGGGACTTTTAAAACACAATTAATTTAAAAGCCATCCTATACTAATGCTTAAAGCATCAGCGGAAAAAATATTAGTTTTTTTTGCAGTTTCTCATTTTATAAAAGAAGCCGGAATGCGCATTTTCGACGATAAAACGATCATCGTAATTAGGACGTCTTACGAAGGTTATTCCGTTAACAGTAGCCTGCTGTTTAATACCACCCATGACACTTTCAAGCGCTGGGGATGTTACCTCATTACCCAGCATTTTCACTTTGTAGTTACTTCCATTGTCTTCAACGACAGCAGCTTTTGGCAAAAGCTGCGTCTCTGTATGAGAGCTGGTTATACGGACATCACATAAATATGTCCCCAAGCCTAAATCTTCAGCTGCGGAACATAAACCGGAAAAACACAAAGCAATCATACAATAAACAAATTTATTCATATCTGTCTTCCAGGACTTTGGATCGTTAAAAAATCGTTATCGGCAAAATATTTTGTGACTTGAGGAGTTGGTGATGTCATACGTGTATAGAGCTGATTTATGGATATTAATTTTTGTTTTGGGTAAGGTTAGATGAGCCGGGTGCTATGTTGGATGCAATGGTAACAGTCAGTCATTAAGAACGGAACGTCCGCTCCTCGCTCATAGCGGACACTCACCACATGTATCTTCTTTTATGTTGCGATCCTTAATATCCTGGCCTGATAAGAACGGCTTTCAGATCTAATGCAACATAACATCTGTGACCAGCATGCCGCGATTCAACCCGTTCCCCTGCAGAAGAGGCTGGGGTTATGTCACAGGAGTCGGCAGAGGCCGGGCGGGAACTGGATCGTTGGGTGGTGCCGGATAAGCTGCCATCACTCAGGCTGACACTATGCGATATCTTTTAAGGAAGATCGGGATTTACTGGTGCCGGTAAAAACGACTGATATGACTTTACCGGCTTTCGCAGTTCAGGCCTGGCAACTCGGTGTCTCCGCATTGCCTTGCTGTCTGCTTAGTCTGTATGCATGAAGTCGCCGGGGTAATTAACCTCCGGCAGACCACGTTAACGGCATAGGGATAACTATTTAGCTCCACTCATCCCGGGAGAACCATCATGTCCTCCATCATTCCCGCCACTGCCACCCTGCCCGCCGACGCCGCCAGGACCCGCATCGCCTCCGTTTCCGCCATTACCTGATCCGTCACCATTACCGCCGTTCCCTCCATTTCCTCCGTTTTCACCACCATTACCGCCGTCGCCGCCATTTCCGTTGCTGCCAGAACCAGCATTCCCTCCGTCGCCCCCGTTTCCGTCACCGCCACCGTCACCACCGTCGCCACCGTCGCCGTCTGCCCATGCCGCAGTGCTGAATATTCCGGCCGCCAGAGAAGAGGTTACCGTGAGTACGACCATGAAAGGTCTCAGTAATGCTGAGGTGAGAATAATGAGATATACAGCTTTCATGAGAAGGTTTTTCATATCATCCTCTGCGCTATGACTTATATGCCGCCGCCGCTATCACCGCCATCACCACCATCACCACCATCACCACCGGATGAGTTGTTCCCGCTTCCTCCGTTGCCACCATCCCCTCCATCGGCTCCGTTAGTGCCGCCATTTCCGCCATCTCCGCCATTTGAGTTGGAGCCTGTACCAGCATTACCGCCGTTACCGCCATCCCCTCCGTTTTCGCCCGGACCACCGTCCCCGCCGTTTCCACCATCAGAAATCAGTGATAAGGAATCAGGAAAAGGAATCGGGGAGGCCGGAGAGGCATAACCGCAGTGTGTAAAAATCACCAGTATCAGAGTGGAGCACCTTAGTAGGGTACGGTATCGTTTACAGATGTTCTGACTGGTCATTGTTACCTCCATCACCGCCAGCACCTCCGGGCGCATTGTCAGTTGAACCACCATCACCCCCGTTGCCACCATTGGCGCTACCCTGTCCATTTTTATGATGTTTGTGGTGTTTATGGTAGGGTTCAGTCGCGGCGCCTGCCCCATTTCCCCCATTTCCGCCGTTACCACCTGTAGCAGAACCGTTACCGCCGTTACCTCCGTTCAGACAGCCTGTACCGGGCACGCCGTCTTTACCACTTTCTCCATCAGGCGAACTGCCGTTCCCATCTTGTCCGTTCAGGCTCTCACAGGCAGACAGCTGAATAGTGTCCTGCGGGAGTGTCTGACTGAATACCGGCAGGGAAAGGAGCAGCCCTGCAGATAGTGGAAAAAAAATCAGCTTGTTGTGTAGCTTTGACATAGAAGTTTCATCCTTTAATTAATGGCCGCCTTCATGAGGCGACCATTTTTAGTTAGATTCTGCAGCCTGATTACGCACCGCCGCCATCACCACCACCACCATCGCCACCGCTGTCACCACCATCACCGCCGCCGTCACCGTCTCCGGAACCATTACCGTTAGCGGAGCCGTTGCCAGTGCCGTTATCATTACCGCTGCCATTCCCGTTACCGCTGGCGCTGTTATTTCCTCCATCGCCGCCAGGGCCACCAGGAGAATTAGAACCAGAACCCCCGTTGCCGCCGTCACCTCCATTAGCATCGCCGACAAGTAAGAAGGTCTGTGGGGAGTGATTCGTAAACGGTTGGTTATGTAACGGTGCAGCGACTGCAAGTCGCGCCGCAGAGAGGACAAAAACAGCCAAAGCAAGCGTTAATTTTTTATGTCTCATAATCCATCCTTAAAGATAATAAATACATGAGATAATCGCTGGCCCACCCCATAGCTAATGAGCTATTTCATTAAAAGTAAATTATCTAAAAAATAAAAACTATGGAGTGTAATGAAACGTTTTTCGTTGTTTTATAATGTTTTCGTTTAATTTTAAAAAAAATTTTTGGGGATGCTATTTTTTAACTAACTAGTTAATAGCTAATGACATTAAAGGCTAATAATTACCCTGCTAACAATTTACTCTTTTCATGAAATAATACATATTGCATTTTTATTAAGGCACTTTTTTCATAAGCAGGGAATGACAATCCTGAACTCAAAAAAAAGCAAAAGCATATATCATTTTCTATAATTCATCTGACTTTTAAGAGGTATGGTAAGGGGACACTGTTTAACCACTCAGAATTAATTTTCCTGAACCTCAGAAATCCGTAATTTCAGGAAGCACTACCCTAACTGCTGCAGGCGGGACCTCGCGGGGCTGAATAAAGGTGAAGCCCGTAACGCGCTGATGCATGCGATATTTATGCACCGGCTGGAAGAAATCAGGGCCCGAAATCCGGCAAATCAGAGCTGCATGTTGCGCAGTAAAGTAACTGCCCCGCTTCCCATTGATAAAGACCGCCTGTTTCGATGGTGTGCTGACATGCGGCAGAGCGGGCTGAAGCCCGCCCCTGAATACGCCTGTCGTCAGACATAGCCCATCATTTTCAGCAGCGACTGCACCTGATTCATCGCTTCGCTGCGATGGGTGACGCCCAGCTTCTGATAGAGATTGCGGATATGAGTTTTGATGGTGGTGGAGGCCACCGCCAGCTCACCGGCGATTTGATCGTTGCTGTAGCCCGAATAGATCAATCCCAGCACCTGCCATTCACGCTGCGTCAGCGGACTGGTTCGGATCAGCTCCGGCACGTCAGGATGGTTAAGCAACCGGCTGACAAAGCCTTCATCGAAATGGGCGAATTTGTGACGGTGATATTTGTTGATCTCCAGCAGGATGCGCCGGGCACGGTGGCTGTCCAGTTCATTCAGGGTATTCAGCTGAATCAATTGCCGCAACTGCTGCGCCATCATCTCGCCTTCAATCACAAAATGGCTGATAAAACCGGTGCTGCGCGCCAGTTTCAGCGCCTCAATCAGGACACGCTGCGCCTCCGCTTTGCGGTCGGTCTGCCAGTAGATCTGATTCAGCAGCAACAGATTGCGGTTTAAATCGCTCATCAGGCGCAGGGCACGGGCATTCTCATTCAGCTCCTCCAGCACCACTTCCGCCTGGCTCACATCACCCAGCAGGATCTGCGCGCGGGCGATGTTCCGCCATTGTCCCTGCAGAAAATGGTTATTGGCAAAGGCAGGTTTAGGCGTCTGCCGCATCCAGTCGCGGGCGTTCTGGCTGTCGCCGGTCAACTGCCAGTAAATGACCCGGACTTTGTCGGCATTGGCTATCCAGTCGCTGTGCCAGTTGCCATTGTTCAGCAGGTTTTCCAGCCGGTTCAGATAGCTGCGGGCGTTATCCAGATTGCCACGTGCCAGTGAGCACTGCACCAGCAATCCCAGACACTGAATCTGCTGCTGCGGCTGGAAACCGTTCAGTACTTTGATGCCTTCCCGGGCCGCCTGCTCCGCCTCTTCCAGTCGTCCCCAGGCCCACAGCAACTGAGCGCGGATGCGCAGCAGAAACTCGTGCAGCGGGAACTGCGCCAGGTGCTGTTCGTCGACCAGCACAAAGGCGCGGCTCTGGATCTCATAGGCTGCCTGCAAAAAGCCCTGAGCAAACAGAATCTCGCTCTGCTGAATCAGGCTCCAGAGGGCGTAGTGCCACACTTCATCGCGCCGCGCCATCTGTTCGGTCTGCCGCATCAGTTTGAGTGAATCATCCAGCTCACCTTTGCAGTGCATCACTTCACCATGTACCGAGGTTGCCACAATGCGGCTGTAGTGACGGCTGGCTGGCAGAGTGTCGAGCGCCACTTTCGCCAGCCGCTCCGCTTCATCGGTATTGCCATCGTTAATCGCCACCTGGGCGCGCAATGCATTAAATTCACCGCGCAGTGCTGCGTCGATCTCGCAGCGGCTGGCCTGTTCAAAACGCGCCAGCAGACTGTCGACTTCGGAGAAACGATGCTGACTCTGCATCAGCCACGCCTGCAGCAGCACCAGCATTGGATTTTCCAGCATCATCTCCCACGGCAGTGCTTTCAGGGAGTTCTCCAGCAGTGGCAGCTCGCTCTGATTAAACAGCGTCCAGGCGTGCTTCAGCAGCACGTCCCGCAGCATGGTGGCGTCGCCAGAGGCGAGCGCATGATGAATCGCCTCGCCGGGAAAGCCCTGCGCCATCCAGCTCTCTGCCGCAGCCCGATGCAGCGCAGGCAGTTCCGCCGCCAGTTCCCACTGGCAGCGCTGACGCAGGAAGTTACCAAACAGCGGATGGTAGCTGAACCAGCAGCCGGAATCGTCCATGCGCTGCAGAAACAGACCCTGACGCTCAATCTCTTCCAGCCGCATCTGGCCGTTCTCTTCGCGGGTGACACAGGCGATCAGTTCATCGTTCATTGAACGCAGCAACGCGGTTTTCAGTAAGAAATGGCGGGTAGGCAGATCGACGTTATCCAGGACTTCTTCAACCAGATAATCGGAGAGGTGGCTGGCATTAATGCCAGAGAGACGCCGGGCGGAATGCTGAGCCGAACTGGCCCCCTGTCGCGCCGACAGTACGATCAGTTGCAGCGCCGTAGCCCAGCCCGCTACATCATCACAGAGTCGGCTGCTCTCTTCGCTTTCCAGCGGGGCCGCCAGTCGGCAGTCAAAAAACTGTCGTGCCTCCTGGTGAGTAAAAGCCAGCTGCTGGCTGCCCAGCTCAATCAGTTGCTCACGCACCCGAAGGTTGGCGATACCGAGCTGCGGCAGATTACGTGACATCAGAATCAGCGTCAGATTTTCAGGCTGATGGCGCAGGAAAAAGCGCATCGCGTCGTGGATCACCGGATTGGTAATCAGATGGTAGTCATCAACAATCAGCCATAGCGGCTGCTGCCACTCCACCAGCTCGATAAAGAGCTGAGAAAACAGGGCGTTGAGATTCACATACTGCCGCTTCTGCGCCAGCAGTTCACTGCGCGGACAGCCACCGTGAGTGGCCTGTTGCAGTGCAGCAATCAGGTAATCGGCAAAGCGCTCCGGCTGATTATCGCCCTCATCTAAAGAAACCCACCCCAGATCGCTTTTCCCTGCCGCCCACTGCGACACCAGTGTGGTTTTACCGTAGCCCGCCGGACTGGTGACCAGCACCAGCCGATAGTTACCGGCAGCGGTGAGTTTTTGCAGCAATCTCTCCCGAATCACAGTGCCTTCAAGACGCACCGGGCGGCTGAGTTTAGCGGGTATTAACATGGGCGCGCGTTTCTCCATTTGTCGAGCGCATCATTATTTTACGCTTCGTAATTATTCCTTACACAGGTTCAGCATTTCGTCAGATGAATGCAAGCAAACCCATTAATTAAACTTTACAAAAGCGTGCGCAATCACACTCCTTCAACGATTTCAGATTAGCCTCATCCTCTCCACCCTCCCCATCCTCCTCCGCTAATTCTTTGCAGGAGGATGAGCGAGGGTTTCCGCGCGGGCAGACTGTCGCCACATTGATCCATTTTCCGTTTTCACAGGACATCAACCATGACACAGCCTGATTTCAACCCGATTCAGTTCAATGCTGCCCTGACCCGTCAGTGGCAGCGTTTTGGCCTGCGCGATGCGCAGGAGATGACCACGACACAGTGGTGGCAGGCACTCAGCGGTGCGCTGGCCGATATGCTGGCCGCGCAGCCTGCTCCCCCGGCCCCGACAGAACTGCGCCATGTTAACTATCTGTCGATGGAGTTTTTGATCGGTCGCCTGACCGGCAACAACCTGCTGAACCTGGGCTGGTATGACGCGGTCAACGAGGCCCTGGCCGCCTGGAATATCTCACTCACTGATGTGCTGGAAACCGAAACGGATCCGGCGCTGGGTAATGGCGGCCTGGGTCGTCTGGCAGCCTGTTTCCTGGATTCCATGGCGAATGTGGGTCAGCCCGCTACGGGCTACGGTCTGAACTACCAGTACGGTCTGTTCCGGCAGCGCTTCGAACAGGGCGCGCAGATTGAAGGCCCGGATGACTGGCAGCGCGACCGCTATCCGTGGTTTAACCACAACGCCGCGCTTAACGTGCGGGTCGGGCTGGGCGGTAAAGTGGTGACGGTTGCGGGTCAGCCACAGTGGCAACCGGCGTTTGAACTGCTCGGCGAAGCCTGGGATCTGCCGGTGGTGGGTTATCAGAATGGTATCAGCCAGCCACTGCGTCTATGGCAGGCGAAACATGCCCAGCCGTTTAACCTGAGTCGCTTCAACGACGGCGACTTTCTGCGCGCGGAGCAACAGGGTATTGATGCTGAAAAACTGACCAAGGTCCTCTACCCCAATGACAATCATCAGAACGGTAAAAAACTGCGTCTGATGCAGCAATATTTTCAGTGCGCCTGCGCGCTGGCTGACATTCTGCGTCGCCATCATCGGGCCGGCCGCAGCATCGAAACCCTGGCCGATCATGAAGTGATCCAGCTTAATGACACCCATCCGACGCTGGCCATCCCGGAGCTAATGCGTCTGCTGCTGGATGAGCATCAGCTAAGCTGGGATCGCGCCTGGCAGATCACACAGCACACTTTTGCCTACACCAACCACACCCTGATGCCGGAAGCGCTGGAGTGCTGGGATGTGCGTCTGGTGCGCAGTCTGCTGCCGCGCCATATGATGATCATCAATACCCTGAACGCGCAGCTAAAAACGGCTGTCACCGCGCGCTGGCCGGACGATGAAGCGAAGTGGGCCAGACTGGCACTGGTGCATAATAACCAGCTGCGGATGGCGAACCTCTGCGTGACCAGCGGGTTCGCGGTCAACGGTGTGGCGGCGCTGCACTCGAAACTGGTGGTGCAGGATCTCTTCCCGGAATATCACCAGATGTGGCCAGAGAAATTTCACAACGTGACCAACGGCATTACGCCGCGCCGCTGGATCAATCAGTGCAACCCGGCGCTGAGTGCCCTGATCACCCGGACATTGCAAAAACCCTGGCTGAACGATCTCGATGCCTTGCAGGGGCTGGAAGCCTTTGCGGATGACGCCGCCTTCTGCGCGGAATATCGCGCCATCAAGCAGCAGAACAAAGTCTCGCTGGCGCACTGGGTGAAACAGCGGACCGGCATTGAGATTAACCCCACTGCGCTGTTTGACGTACAGATCAAACGACTGCATGAGTACAAACGCCAGCATCTGAGCCTGCTGCACATCATTGCACTGTGGCAGACGCTGGTCACCGATCCGCAGGCTAACCGGACGCCGCGCGTGGTGCTGTTTGGTGCCAAAGCCGCGCCCGGCTATGCACTGGCGAAAAACATCATCTATGCCATCAACAAAGTGGCCGAGGTGATCAATCAGGATCCCCGCATTGGTGACCGTCTGAAAGTCGTGTTTATTCCCGATTACAACGTCTCCGTCGCCGAGCGGCTGATTCCGGCTGCCGACCTTTCTGAGCAGATCTCCACCGCCGGTAAAGAAGCGTCCGGCACCGGAAATATGAAACTGGCGCTGAATGGCGCTCTGACCATCGGCACACTGGATGGAGCGAACGTTGAGATCGCTGAGCAGGTTGGCAGCGAGAACATCTTTATCTTCGGGCATACCGTGGAACAGGTGGTGGCTTTAAAAGCAGACGGTTATGCCCCGGCGCAGTGGCGCAAGAAAGATCCGCAGCTCCATCAGGTCTTACAGGCGCTGGAAGATGGCACCTTCAGCCAGGGCGACTGCCACGCCTTTGATGCGATGTTGCAGAGTCTCGGCCCGGAAGGCGGTGATCCTTATCTGGTACTGGCTGACTTCCAGCCCTACCTTGACGCACAGGCGCAGGTAGAAGCGCTGTGGAGCGATCAGGAGGCCTGGACACGTGCCACCATCCTCAATACCGCACGCTGTGGCATGTTCAGCTCCGATCGCGCTATCCGCGATTACCAGCAGCGCATCTGGCAAGCGAAACGCTAAGGAACGCCATGAAAACAGATCCGGTTATAGACGATTTCTCCCGGGCGGGCATCGCCGCTGAGTATATCAATGCTCACGGCAAGCCACAGGCGATCCCGCCCCTGACCCGCCAGCGTTTGCTGGCGGTGATGCAGCCTTCCCATCCGCTGAGCACGCCGCTGCCACCGGTGGTGATTTTTCGCAGCGGCGATCTTCTGAGCCTGTCGCCACAGCTCGCTGACGATGCCCACTGGCATCTCACCAGTGAAGCGGGTGAAATCAGCTCAGGTCGCTGCCAGCCCTCTCAGCCGCTGCATCTGCCGCCGCTGCCTGAAGGCTATCATGAGCTGACGCTGCAACAGGGTGCGCAGCAGTGGTCGTGCCGGATAATAATTGCCCCGGCCCGCTGTTATGAACCCCCGGCCCTGCTGGCAGGTGAGTCAATATGGGGCGCCTGCGTGCAGCTCTATACCCTGCGCTCGGCGGAGAACTGGGGAATCGGCGACTTTGGCGATCTGCGCCGGATGCTGCCGGAGGTAGCCGCACGCGGCGGCGCGTTTATCGGTCTTAACCCTATCCATGCGCTGTTTCCCTCCAGCCCGGAGAGTGCCAGCCCTTACAGCCCCTCGTCCCGGCGCTGGCTCAATGTGCTCTACATCGATGTGGGCGCAGTCGCTGATTTCCGGCAGAGCACTGCCGCTCAGGCCTGGTGGCAACGTCCGGAAACAGAACAGGCGCTGGAACAGGCTCGTGCAGCAGATTGGGTGGATTATGCGGCGGTGACCCGGCTGAAAATTGACGCGCTGAGACTGGCGTGGCCGCAGTTTACTCAGCGTGACGCCAGCGATCCCGAGGTGCAGGCGTTTAATGGATTTATACGTGAAGGAGGCGAGAGTCTTCAGCATCAGGCGCTGTTTGACGCGCTGCACGCCGATCAGATAGCACAGGATAGTGATCGCTGGGGCTGGCCGGTGTGGCCGGAGGCGTTGCAGGATCCCGGCAGTCCGGCCGTGCAGACCTTCCTGCAACAGCACGCCGATCAGGTGCGCTTCTGGCTCTGGCTGCAGTGGCTGGCCGCGAAGCAGTTTGCCGACTGCTGGGACATCTGCCAGCAGCAGCAGATGCCGATTGGACTTTACCGCGATCTGGCGGTGGGTGTTGCGCAGGGTGGCGCAGAGACCTGGAGCGAGCGCGATCTCTACTGCATGGAGGCCAGCATCGGTGCGCCGCCCGATATTCTCGGCCCGCGCGGCCAGGACTGGGGATTGCCGCCCATGGATCCGCAGGTGATGCGTCAGCGCGCCTGGGAGCCGTGGATCGCCCTGCTGCGCGCCAACATGCGCCACTGCGGCGCACTGCGCATTGACCATGTGATGGCGCTAATGCGGCTGTGGTGGATTCCGGCCGGTGATAGCGCGATGCACGGTGCCTACGTGCACTATCCCATCGACGATCTGCTGGCGATTCTGGCGCTGGAAAGTCAGCGTCATCGCTGCATGGTAATTGGCGAAGATCTCGGTACGGTGCCGGAAGCGATTGTCCATAAGCTGCGTGATGGCGGGGTCTACTCCTATAAGGTGCTCTATTTTGAGCAGGAGTCAGCCCAGCGTTTCCGTCCGCCCGCCGAATGGCCACGGCAGGCAATGGCGGTCGCGACTACTCACGATCTTCCGACGCTGCGTGGCTGGTGGCAGAGCGATGATTTGACCACCGGCGCACAACTCGGCCTCTATCCCGACAAGGTGGTGCTGGCCGGGCTATATCAGGATCGGTTGCGGGCAAAGCAGGCGCTGCTGCAGAGTCTGCATCGCGTTGGTGCCCTGCCGAAACGTGCCGGACGCGATGCACGTCGCACCGGCATGAGCAAGGCATTAAACCGGGCGATGCAGCGCTATCTGGCTGATAGCCACAGCGCCCTGCTGGGACTGCAACCGGAGGACTGGCTGGATATGGCGGCGCCGGTCAATATTCCGGGCACCAGCGATGAATATCCGAACTGGCGACGCAAGCTCAGCGCCACGCTGGAAACGCTGTTCAGCGATCCTGCCACTGACACGCTGCTGCGTGATCTGACGGCACGCCGGAAGCGACTACTGCGCGACTGAAGGTTAACACGCGACTCAGACTCGTGTCTGACGCAGCCTGTTTTACATAATTTTCAGTTATTACAGCGTGCGGGACGGCAACGGCTCGCACGCTGCTACTGTAATCAGCGCCTCTCAACAGTGATAAGATCACCCTGAGCACGAGCGTCTGAAAAACAAACCAGATTCTGTTCAGGATTTAATGAACTTAAGAATTTGTATTCGCCCAATCCTGAGATTGCTTTAACAGCAATGCCCAGTCGTCAGGTGGATAGCCGTTATGCAACATTCCTGAAAATACTTTATAGGCGTCACGCTTACTGCCATAAGCACGTTTGGTCTCAGCGTCATTCATCCATGCAAGGATGATGGTTTTATGTTGCTCGCTGAATCTAAAGAACAAACGATACTGCATCAAAAACTTTGCACGGAACCAATGCTTATTTTGTTCTCCCAGCGTATCGCCCTGGCGAAACTTTGCCTGATGTGGATCGGCGCAAATCTCACTATTGATAACTTTAAACACAGCGGCTAAAAGCTTAGTCGTCGCTTTTCGCTGGTAACTTTCAGGATATTTAGCCCTGAGTAACTCCACTTCATTGGTCAGCGCAATCAGCTGCGATTCAAAACAGGGATGAACATAAACGTGCCATCCATTTATAACCGTGCTGTCTTCCATACTTAATTACTCATCGTCCATGAGTGGAGCATCCAAATCAACGTCCATACCTTCGGTCAACGATGTAATGCGAGTTAATAATCCTCGATCCAGCGTTTTAATATTTGCAGGTGTGTTGCGTATGTCAGCAGCAAGAAAACTCAGAAAGCTCGCCATCACTGGATCATCATCAGTCGCCGTTTCCTGACGGGTAATAAGGACTTTGCCGCCCGGCAGAACAGCGTATTCGATATTCTCACCAGGTTGCAGATTCATCGCATCACGAACTGCGGCAGGGATAGTGGTCTGGCTGCGGGCTGTCAGTTTTGATGAAGCACGCAGAGAGATGTTTGCATGAGTCAGAGTTCCCATTGCGGATTCTCACTAGAAAAAACAAGATAGCGCAACAGTAATGCAAGTGCATTGGTAATGCAAATGCATTGATCGCGATAAGAGCGAATGTTTTGTTACTAAGTCTTCATTAAAAGTTTCTGATTATGCTTTTCCGTATCGCCTGAAAAATTGGCGCCCTGTTTTATTTCCTGCCAGATATCAAACTCTTCGCGACTAATAAGCACAGCAGCAGAGCCGCCCCGGCGGGTGATAATCACAGGCTCACCCGCCATCACGATATCCATGATTTCAGCAAGATATTTTCGGGCCTGTGTTGTCGTGTAACTTCGCATATAGCCTCCAGAAAAGTCATCCCTGAAACAGCTTAGTTAGCCTATATTCATCAAACGCTATTGCCCACAGCATGACTTACGCAATGCGTAAAACCACGCAAAAAAATCATGCAATCAGGATCTCTGCAACAAAAAAAGGTGCGCCGCAGCGCACCAGATGGAACAACATCAGTATTGTCGGGGCAGCTTCACCCCTTGCCTTTAACACTACTGATAAAGGTCTGCCGTGCAGAGGTGGAACCCAGCCGCTCGGCTTCATCCAGCAGTTTCAGCGCCTTATCGATATGGCCGCTGTTCACCGCCTGTCTGATCTTCTGGTTAAAGTAACTCTCGGTGTCGCTCATGATCGGTTCCGCACGGGCTTTTGGCGCGGGCGCTGCGGCGGGTGCAGGCGCCGGTGCTGCGCTGTACGCTGCCGCAGGTGCGGTATTGCCGACGGTCACCGCGCTCGGGCCGGATGAACCAAACAGCGGCCCGACCAGAATGGATGAGCCGGAACTGGTCTGCATCTTCAGCTTGATTGTCCCTTCCCGGCTGTGGCGGGCGACGGGATCGGGAATATCCGGTACCGCATGACCGGTGCCCTGGGCGTAGGCCTTGGCCGGGTCAAGCAGCGTGGTGGTTTGTGTCAGATCGCTGTCGGTGGTGAACACCAGCAGGTAGATTTTTTGCTGACCCAGCGCCGGGGTTAATTTCATCACCCCTTCCAGTCGATCTGCCGCCATCACGCCCGGCTTCTGATAGGTAAAGTAGCGGCTGGGAAACCAGGCCGCGGGACGCAGGTTTTCATCCAGCACCAGCACGTTCGGTGCGAAAACCTGACCGTTCGCCACTTCACTGCTCAGCGTCAGCGTCAGTTCGCCGATATTGGCGGGCAGACTATAGGCCGCGACCGGACCGGCAATGTGTGGCGCATTCAGCGTCTGTCCGCTGTTAGCGATTTTTGTGGTCTGTGTCTGAGAAGCAGCCAGCGGTTGCCAGCTCAGGCGTTGCAGTGTTTCGGGTGCCACGACTGGTGCGGACGAGAGATCCTGCGGCACCAGATTGACATCCGCCAGGGCGGGAAGCACGTGTCCTGTCAGTAACGCGGCACTCAGGCAGAGTGCAGCCAGTTTTTTCATTTTCATTATGTCTACCTTATTGCAGGTCGCGGCGTGAACCAGGCAATGGCACACCGCGACCAAAGAGATCCATCAGGCGCAGGCGCACCTGTCAGAAAAGGTGCTGGCTTACCACCAGATTTCCATCTGCGCGCCGAAGGTCACTTCATCGTCTTTACCACGGCTGTTAGTCAGGATGCCGTTGCCGCTGGTGTCCGCAGAGGCGAAGGTGGTGAGATCGCCTGAGTTATCTTTGTTGTAGCCCCATTTTTCATCCCATTTGGCGTAGGTCGCGAACAGACGCAGAGCCGGACGTGACCAGATGCTGTCGCCCGCCTGCCACTGCTGCGCCAGCGTCACTTTGTACTGGCCGTTGCGTTCGTTAGCCTGCTGCGATTTGACGTTGTCGTAGCCCAGTTCCAGCAACGTGCTCATAATCGGCGTCCATTTGTACATCGGGCGCACACCCACGGTGTACCACTCGGTGCCGCGGTTATTGTCCAGATCGATATTCTGGTACATGGCGACGTACATCAGATCCCAGCGTTCGGCCAGTGAGATCGCACCGTGGTCGAGGATGCGGTACATGTCACCATTGTTGTTGAGGCTGGTGCCCTGCGGCACGCCTTTGCCCTGAGAGGTCAGCGCATCGGTGGCATACTGCAGTACGAATTTGTTATAGCCCTTCAGCATGCTCTGGGTATGTTCAGCAGTGAACATCCAGCCATCTTTAGAGGCCCCCTCTTCCAGACGGTAGTCGTCACGGGCATTAGCGCGACCGTAGTCGACACCCAGCTCCAGCACGCCGTTGGTGTTGGTTTCCAGGCCGGCCAGACGCACATCAAACACGTCGTTGGCAGTGCTGGTGGCGAAGTCACGGATACGATCGCTGGAGAAGGTGTAAGAGCCGCCTGCTTCAGACGAACGGGTTGCGGCGAAAGAGAGTTTACCGAAGCCGAGATCGACATCTTCCAGACCGGCACCCGGACCGGAAATATCCCAGTAGTAGAAGTCGATCATATGGACGTCATGACGCTGATAGAAACGCTTACCGGCCCAGATGGTAGATCCTGGCAGCGCGTCGATCAGGTTTTTACCTTTTACGTTGGCTTCACGGAAGGCGGGCGATGTGGCTTCCCAGTCATTCTGCTGTGCCACGGAGTAAGCCACGTTGGTGTCGAAATAGAAGCTTTTGTCGCCCTCTTTCCACACTTCCTGGCCTAATTTCAGTTCGGCATAGGTTTCACATTCGTTGCCCAGACGGTATTTACTTTGGGCACCGGTGGCCTGGAAACATTGCTGTTCACCACCGCTGCCGGTCCAGCCAATGCCGGAACGGGCGTAACCGGTAAAATCAACCGCCATCGTCGGGGCGGAGAGGGTTCCCACCGCGACGGCAACGGCGATGGGAAGTTTGCGCAGAGTTAACATTTTCTATCTCCTGAGGTCATTGCTTTTATTGTTTTTGGCAGGGCTATACACCCGGCTCCTGATACAGCCTGCGGCACGCGCTCCCGTCCTCGCGGAACAGGTGACAACGCTCGGGCGGCAGGCCAATACCGAGGATGGCGCCCTCTTTTACCAGCACGACGTCCTCCTGGCGGTAAACCAGGTTCTGACGGATAGCGGGAATCTCAATGTGGATCTGTGTTTCATGCCCCAGCTGTTCCACCACCTGCACTTCCCCTTCCAGGGTGACGTCGGCGATATCGCTGGAGAGCAGATGTTCCGGGCGAATACCCAGTGACATGTTGCTGCCGACCTGCACACCGGCGCTGTCAACCGGCAGCCAGACCAGCTGCTGATTCGGCAGCCGCACCTGAACCTGATCGATGGCGGTGGCGGTCACTTTGACCGGCAGGAAATTCATTTTTGGTGAGCCGATAAATCCGGCGACAAAACGGTTGGCGGGGTAGTGGTAGAGCTCAAGCGGCTTACCGACCTGCGCAATGCGTCCGGCATCCAGCACCACGATTTTGTCGGCCAGCGTCATCGCTTCGATCTGATCGTGGGTCACGTAAATCATGGTGCGCTTCAGGCGCTTATGCAGACGGGAGATCTCAATGCGCATCTGAACGCGCAGCGCGGCGTCAAGGTTCGACAGCGGTTCATCCAGCAGGAAGACGCGCGGTTCCGCCACCAGCGTGCGGCCAATCGCCACGCGCTGACGCTGCCCGCCAGAGAGGGCTTTAGGACGGCGATCGAGCAGATGCGCCAGTTGCAGAATCTCCGCCACCTGATTAACCCGCTGCTGGATCTCCGCTTTTTTCACCCCGGCCAGTTTGAGGCCAAAAGACATGTTTTCCGCCACCGACAGATGGGGATAGAGCGCATAGGACTGAAACACCATGCCGATGCCGCGTTCGGCGGGTGGCACTTCATTCATGCGCCGGTCGCCGATTAACAGCTCGCCGCTGGTGATAGTCTCCAGTCCGGCAATCATGCGCAGCAGCGTCGATTTGCCACAGCCTGATGGGCCGACGAAAACAACAAATTCCCCTTCACGAATAGTGAGATCGATATCTTTCGACACCACCGTATCGCCCCAGGCTTTCGTGACATTGCGTAACACAACGCTCGCCATGATCCCTTCCCTCTTAGCTGCATAGTCGTGTCTGCCCAGCGGCAGACGGGTTCCGGGGCTCACTATGCGAGAGGAAACTGGCGGTAACATCCTCCACCGCAATGCAATCCGCTGGGGGAGGAGGCGGGAGGAGGAGAAACGCGGGCTGACGCCGCCGCCCGCACGCTGCCGCGCTTTTTTGTGATCGCTAACGCAGACCCGCAGGAATTTTTGTCGCGTAAGCGCCCGCTTAAGGGGCTTTTTGCCAGCGCGATCACAGCGGCAGGCCGAGGGGCGTAGAGCAGAGGAGGATGAGAAGCCGTGGCGGATAAGCACAATGATGCCGGTAAAGCATTCACCACTTCCGCTAACAGGATGGATTTATGACGATGAAAACCGGAGCAAGAATTCTGGCCCTTTCTGCCCTCTCTGCCGTGCTCTTTTCGGCCAGCGCGATGGCAAAAATTGAGGAAGGTAAACTGGTCATCTGGATCAACGGTGACAAGGGCTACAACGGCCTTGCCGAAGTGGGTAAGAAATTTGAGCAGGAGACCGGCATCAAAGTCACGGTCGAACATCCTGACAAAATGGAAGAGAAGTATCCGCAGGTCGCGGCGACCGGCGATGGCCCGGATATTATCTTCTGGGCACATGACCGTTTCGGCGGCTACGCGCAGTCCGGCCTGCTGGCTGAGATCACGCCGGATGCCAGCTTCCGCGAGAAGATTTTCCCGTTCACCTGGGACGCGGTGCGCTTTGACGGCAAGCTGATTGGCTACCCGATTTCCGTTGAGTCGCTGTCACTGATCTACAACAAGAAGCTGCTGCCGAACCCGCCAAAAACCTGGGAAGAGATCGCCGGTCTCGACAAGCAACTGCGCGCCAAAGGCAAAAGCGCCATCATGTTTAACCTGCAGGAGCCCTACTTCACCTGGCCGCTGCTGGCCGCAGGCGGTGCTTACGCCTTTAAGCTCACCGACGGACATTATGACGTGAAGGATGTCGGCGTCGATAACGCCGGTGCTAAAGCGGGCATGCAGTTCCTGGTCGATCAGGTTAAAGCCAAAACCCTGAATGCGGACACCGATTATTCGATTGCTGAGGCCGCCTTTAACAAGGGCGAAACCGCCATGACCATTAATGGTCCGTGGGCGTGGGGCAACCTCGACAAAAGCGGCATCGACTATGGCGTCACCGAATTGCCAACCCTGAACGGTAAACCGTCAAAAGCTTTTGTCGGCGTGCTGAGTGCCGGGATCAACGCCGCCAGTCCTAACAAAGAGCTGGCGAAAGAGTTCCTGGAGAATTATCTGCTGACTGACACCGGTCTGGATGCGGTCAACAAAGATAAGCCGCTGGGTGCTGTGGCGCTGAAATCTTTCCAGCAGACGCTGGAAAAAGATTCGCGTATCGCCGCCACCATGAACAATGCCCGTCAGGGTGACATCATGCCGAATATCCCGCAGATGGCGGCATTCTGGTATGCGATGCGCACCGCTACCCTGAACGCGCTGGGCGGTCGTCAGAGCGTCGACGCCGCACTGAAAGATGCTCAGGCCCGTCTGAAGAAGTAATTATCCCCTTGCAGCCGGGGCAACCCGGCTTGAGTGACCGTTAAGGAAAACCGCATCATGTCAGGAAAACCGAAAACGCGCAGTGTGCTGTTGAAAAGCGTTCTCATCGGGATCTGCTGTCTGCTGGTCGGCTATCTGCTGGTGCTGATGTACGCGCAGGGCGAATATCTGTTTGCGCTGCTGACGCTGATCCTCAGTGCGACCGGACTGTGGATTTTTGCTAACCGTCGCGCCTATGCGTGGCGTTATGTCTATCCCGGCGTAGCGGGAATGGCGCTGTTTGTGCTGTTCCCTCTGGCCTGCACGATTGCCATTGCCTTTACCAACTACAGCAGCAGCAACCAGCTCACCTTTGAACGGGCGCAGCAGGTTTTGCTGGGCCGCACCTTCCAGTCGGGTGAAGCAGTCAGTTTTTCTCTGTTCCCGGCCGGCGATCGCTGGCAGCTGGTGCTGAATGATGGCAAAGACTATGTTTCGCCGCCGTTTCAGTTTGGCGCTGAACAGATACTGAAAATGGCCCCTGCCGCACCACCGTCAGGTGAACGGGCGAACTTCAGAGCGATCACGACCCATCGTCAGGCACTGAGCCAGATCCGGGCGGAAATGCCGGATGGTCGTCAGTTGCGGATGAGTTCGCTGCGCCAGTTCTCCGGCACCCAGCCGCTCTATCGGGTAGGTGTGCAGGATGAGCTGATCAACCAGCAGAGCAACGCGCGCTATCGCGCTAATCCGCAGACTGGTTTCTATCAGGCGATTAACGCCGACGGCAGTTGGGCGAACGAAACCCTGAGTCCCGGCTTTACCGTGAATACCGGCTGGAAAAACTTCGTGCGGGTGTTTACTGACGAAGGGATTCAGAAGCCGTTCCTGGCGATATTTGGCTGGACGCTACTCTTCTCGCTGATCACCGTGGTGCTGACCGTCGCGGTGGGTATGGTGCTGGCGTGTCTGGTGCAGTGGGAGGCGTTGCGCGGCAAAGCGGTCTATCGGGTGATGCTGATTCTGCCCTATGCCGTGCCGGCGTTTATCTCGATCCTGATTTTCAAGGGGTTGTTCAACCAGAGCTTTGGTGAAATCAACGTGATGCTCAGCGCGCTGTTTGGCGTGAAGCCCGCCTGGTTCAGTGACCCGACGCTGGCGCGCACCATGCTAATTATCGTCAATACCTGGCTCGGCTACCCGTACATGATGATCCTCTGCATGGGCCTGCTGAAGGCGATTCCGGACGATCTCTATGAAGCCTCGGCGATGGACGGTGCAGGACCGCTGCAGAACTTCTTCCTGATAACTCTGCCGCTGCTGCTGAAACCACTGATGCCGCTGATGATCGCCAGCTTTGCCTTTAACTTTAATAACTTTGTGCTGGTGCAGTTACTCACCAACGGCGGGCCGGATCGCCTCGGCACCACCACGCCAGCCGGTTACACCGATTTGCTGGTGAACTACACCTGGCGCATCGCCTTTGAAGGCGGCGGCGGGCAGGACTTTGGGCTGGCCGCCGCTATCGCCACGCTGATCTTCCTGCTGGTGGGTGCGCTGGCGGTGATTAACCTGAAAGCCTCGCGGATGAAATTCGACTAAGCGTCTGGCCCGACAGGCGTCATGGTTGCAGGCAGTCCGGACGCGAAGAGCGTGGAACAACCGGAACCTGGGAGGTGAGGATTGTGAGCACTGCCCGGGGTCAGACTGACAAATAAAATAGCCTGATGGACCAGGCTCTGAGGAGTTGTTATGGCTATGGTACAACCGAAATCGCAACGGCTGCGTCTGTTCACCACGCATCTGCTGCTGCTGTTATTTATCGCGGCGATTCTCTTTCCCCTGCTGATGGTGATTGCGATTTCGCTGCGTGCCGGGAACTTCGCCACCGGCAGCCTGATCCCGGAGCAGATCTCGTGGGAGCACTGGCGTCTGGCGCTGGGTTTCAGCGTGGAACATGCGGATGGCCGGGTGACACCGCCGCCCTTCCCGGTGCTGCTCTGGTTATGGAACTCGATCAAGATTGCGGCAATCAGTGCGCTGGGCATCGTGGCGCTCTCTACCACCTGCGCCTATGCCTTTGCCCGTATGCGCTTTACCGGCCGTGCCAGCCTGCTGAAAGGGATGCTGATATTCCAGATGTTCCCGGCGGTGCTGTCGCTGGTGGCGCTCTATGCCCTGTTTGATCGTCTCGGCCAGTATCTGCCCTTTATCGGGCTGAACACCCACGGTGGGGTGATCTTCGCCTATCTGGGCGGTATCGCGCTGCATGTCTGGACTATCAAAGGCTATTTCGAAACTATCGACGGGTCACTGGAAGAGGCCGCCGCGCTGGATGGCGCAACGCCGTGGCAGGCGTTCCGGCTGGTGCTGCTGCCGCTGTCGGTGCCGATTCTGGCGGTGGTGTTTATTCTGGCGTTTATCGCCGCGGTGACTGAAGTGCCGGTCGCCTCGCTGCTGCTGCGCGATGTAAACAGCTACACCCTGGCGGTCGGAATGCAGCAGTACCTCAATCCGCAGAACTATCTGTGGGGCGATTTCGCCGCCGCGGCGGTGCTCTCCGCGATTCCGATCACCCTGGTTTTCCTGCTGGCGCAGCGCTGGCTGGTGAGCGGTTTAACCGCAGGCGGGGTGAAAGGCTAAAACGATCATCATTGTACGTTGCCACTACTTACACAACGCCTGTTGTGGTTGAAGGATTCGGCGGCCTGCGGGCCGCCTTTTTTATGCTAATCCGATTCCGACGCACGGCTGCCTGCCACCAGCGCCACGACCATGGCAGTGATCGCCTGTTCTCCTTCCCGTTTGCTGACATCGCCGCGTGCCACCGCGCCTGCGATGGCATCCGCGCCCCCCAGCAAGCCCCACATGCCTGCTTCCGGAATACCGCTGCTGCCTGCCAGAGGGGCAAACCAGCGCTGACAGCGGGCGATAAAGTCGAGCTGATAGTGGCGTTTGACGGCAGCCAGTTCCGGTGAGGTGCTGAGCGCTGACAGCAACTCCGGAATCTCACGCCCCTCCGTCATCACACAATCCACATAACAGGCCGCAAGCACTTCCGCTTTTTGTTGCATCACCATCGGTGCGGCATTCATCGCCGCTTCCATCTTTTCGGTCTGGCGACGATCAAAATCGTCATACAATGCCGCCAGCAATCCATGACGGGTGGTGAAGTGGTCATAAACCACCGGTTTACTGACCCCCGCCGCGTCGCCGACTCTGGCCAGCGTCAGTGCCTCGCTGCCTTCGGTTTGCATTATCTGCCACGCGACGTCTGACAACTGCCTGCGTCGTGCTTCGCGTGACAGACGCTTACGGGGTGTTTTTTCAACGGTCATGTTTTTCCTGATGGGCGAACAGACGCTGGCCCAGTTGATGCGCCAGCTGATAGTGTGACTCAGGATAACCTTCATCGCCGCTCAGCAACAGTTCACTGGTCACCACCGGCGCACCGCAATAGTCAAAGATGCCGTGATCAATCTGATTCCGCATGCTGGCGAAATAGCCGCGCCGCAGAAAGGTTCGGGTATCCGCCGCGCCAAGCGCAACCAGATGCACGGGAAGATGGCCGAGGCGTTTTACGATATGGCCATCCTGCTCATCAAAGGCCCAGCCCGCGATGAAGACGCGGTCTATCCAGCCTTTAAGCTGTGCCGGAAATGACCACCAGTAGACCGGATAGACCAGCACCAGCGCATCGGCACGATCCAGCCGCTGCTGTTCTGTCAGCACATCGGGCGGCGTCGGCGCCAGACCGTTGAAATGTCTGTGATCGCTGAGCGTAAAACGTGGATCAAACCCTTCTGCCGCCAGATCGGCCTTTTCAGCCGTATGGTGGCCTGTCGCGATAATGCCCTGCGCCAGCTGGTCCGCCACGCGGTGGGTGTGAGCGTCCTGATTGGGATGGGAAGTCACTATTAATGCATGCATCGTCGTCACCTTACCTGATTAGTCATTAAGCTACTAAAGGTATGTTACTATTGGTAGGTTAGCAAGCGGCGACCGTTGATCGATTCGCTGACCGCACTTACTGTTTAAACGCAGATGTCGCCAGCAAGGCCTGCTCCAGCAGAGGGTGATCGAACGTAAAGGGAAGGTGCGCCAGGCTGGCGGAGGGGAAATGGATCTGCTGCGCAATCTCTCTTACCCTGTCCGCGTTAATCGCCGCAGGCAGCGTCAGAGGCGAGTGGAAACGGCGCAGCAGCGCCAGCAGTTCTGGCTCCACCTGCTTACCCTGCTGTTCAATCCAGGATTGTACCAGCAAGCTGAAACCGACCTTTTCACCATGCAGCCAGTGATGCAGCTCCGGCTGGTGAGTCAGGCGATCGTGGATGATGTGGGCAAAGCCGGGGGTTGCCATCTCATCCTGAATACTGTTAGCCAGCCCCGCCAGCACAATGTTGGCTTCAATCACTTTCTCCAGCGCCGGGGTGACCTGCTGCCTGATGTTATCGGCCACCGCCGTGTCTCCCCAGCGTTTCAGCACCGTTACCGCCTGCCAGGCGGCTGCGACTTTAAGATCCAGCGCCAGCTGGTGCGGCATCTGTCGCTGATAAGGCTCAAATTCAAACCATTTGGCCAGCGCATCGACGATTCCGGCCCGCAGATAGCGTACCTCGCTGCGGGCGATGACCTCGCTGTCCACCAGAATCCGCTCAGGCATGGCATTCAGTGGCTGGCTGCGCAGATGGCCGCCGCGCTCATCATAGATAATCGCCAGCGGAGACCAGGCGGCACAGGTGGCGGCCAGCGTGGCGAAGTTAACCAGCCGGATATCCGGCAACGCGTCGTTGACCGCTTTGGCACAGTCCAGCACCCGCCCGCCACCCACAGCCAGAATCAGGGTAGCGCCATGCGTCTGCAACTGCTGTTGCAGCGCAGCAATCGCCGCATCGGTACACTCACCGGTCAGCGTATCGAGCTGCCAGCGGATCCCCGCCTGTTCCAGACTTATGCTCATGTCAGGATTCACCGCCTGCCAGGCCCGCGGCGAGGTGAAGATGTGAATATGCGAGGCAAGCGGCCGGATAATTTCTCCCACCCCGGCCCGCAGCCCTGGCCGTTGCAGATAGCCTTTCGGCGACATCACGCGAAACATGGTTGCTCCTTATCGACGATAAGCCAGCGAGCGTACCAGCCGGTCGCCGAGTTTCTGAATAAGCATCACAAGCGCCAGCAGCACCACAATGGTGGCCGCCATGATTTGGTTATCGAAACGCTGATAACCGTAGCGAATCGCCAGATCGCCCAGCCCGCCACCGCCAACCACGCCCGCCATCGCCGAGAAGCCAATCAGCATCACAATCGTCAGGGTAACGCCCGCCACCAGCGCGGGAAGCGCTTCCGGCAGCAGCACACGGCTGACGATATGCCACAGGGTACCGCCCATTGATACCACCGCTTCTATGCGGCCGCGGTCGACCTCATCCAGCGCGTTCTCCACGATGCGGGCAAAGAAGGGAAATGCCCCCAGCGTAATCGGCACAATGGCGGCAGTGCTGCCCAGCGTGGTGCCGACCAGCAGACGGGTAAAGGGGATCAGCGCAATCAGCAGCACCACAAATGGCAAGGCGCGTCCGGTATTTACCAGCGTATTCAGCAGCAGTGAAATCGCGCGATTGGGCAGAATGCCTTTTGGCCGGGTCAGAAATAGCAGCACGCCTACCGGCAGCCCTATCGCGACCGTGAAAAGGGCCGCCAGCAACACCATATACAGTGTTTCGCCAGTGGCGTTCAGCAGCAGTTCCTGAAACCGCTCACTACTCATGCTACGCATCGGGTTAACGCCTCACGCTGATATTTTTCGATAAACGCCCGGTCTGCTTCGCCATCCTTCAGCAGCATTTTGCGCAGGCGTCCCTCTTCACGTCCCATGATCTGGCTCAGGCTGCCGCTCTCAACCAGCTGGCCATTCTCAAGCAGCGCCGCCCCGTCACAAATCCGCTTCACCACCGCCATTTCATGGGTGATCAATACAATGGTGATATTGAGCTGCTGCTGAATATCGGCCAGCAGATCGAGAATCGAAGTGGTGGTTTCGGGATCCAGCGCGCTGGTCGCCTCATCGCACAACAGATAACGGGGTCGGGCGGCCAGCGCGCGGGCGATGCCGACGCGCTGTTTCTGTCCACCGGAGAGCTGCGACGGCCAGGCCGCCGCAAAGGAGGCCAGCCCCACCAGTTTCAGCAGCGATGCGACCCGCTCGCGACGTTCAGCCGCAGGCACACCGGCAATCTCCAGCGCCAGATCGACGTTGTCCTGCACGTTGCGCGAATGCAGCAGATTGAAGTGCTGGAAGATCATCCCCATCTGCTGTCGCTGCTGACGCAGTTGCGCCAGGCTCATCGCGGCGAGATCCTGCCCGTCAATTTCAATCAGGCCGCTGGTGGGACTCTCCAGCCGATTGAGGCAGCGCAATAGTGTACTTTTTCCCGCTCCGCTCCGACCGAGGATGCCAAAGATGGTCCCTTCTTCGATGGTGAGTGAGATGTCGTCTAACGCTGGCGCAGATGCGCCAGGATACTGTTTGCTGAGATGACTGAGTTTAATCATGCTGCTGGTCCGCAACCGGAATCACTGAGCCCTGATAATTTTTACGGATAAACTCCGCTACCTGCGGCGAGCGCAGATCTTTCGCCAGCTGTAACACGCGGGGATCTTTCGCCAGTTCTGGCGTCGTTACCAGCAGGTTGGCGTAGGGATTATGTGCTGCAGACTCCAGTCCCAGCGCATCTTTCGATGGGGTCAGACCTGCTTCCAGCGCGTAGTTGCCGTTGATAATTGCGGCATCCACATCATCCAGCGAGCGTGGCAGTTGCGGCGACTCAATCTCAACGATCTTAATTTTCTTCGGGTTATCACTGATATCTTTTGGCGTCACCAGCGTCGAACCCGTTTCACCCTGCGCGTTGAGTTTTATCACCCCTTTGTCCTGCAACAGCCAGAGTGCGCGGCTCAGGTTAGTGGTATTGTTCGGTACCGCAATGCTGGCCCCTTCAGGTAGCGCCGCTAAACTTTTCACTTTCCGCGAATAGATACCCAGCGGCTCGATGTGAACACTGGCGGCCACGGCAAAGGTTTTCCCCAGCGCCTTCTCCTGATCTTTCAGGTAAGGCAGATGCTGGAAGTAGTTGGCATCCACATCCCCGGCGGCCAGCAGCTCATTGGCATTCACGCCCCCGCTCAGCTCAACAATTTTGAGATCCAGTTTCGGATCCAGGGTTTTGACATACTCCAGGATTTCCGCATGTGGCAGCGGATCGGCCGCTACGCGCAGCGGCGCGGCCTGTAAACTCTGGGCAATCAGCAGTGAAAGACCGGCAAGGGCCAGAAAGCGCTTTTTAATCATCATCATTTATCTCTTATCGTTATCAGTGGGTGTTGTGTTCGGGGTAGAAACGCTGGGCAACTTCCGGATGCGAACGCAGCCGGCCTTTAAGGTAGTTCCAGCCCACTTCGCGCAGCAGCGGATTAAGCGGATCGCTGCTCGGTCCCTGTGCCAGTTCAGCCAGCTGAGGAGGCAGTTGATAGATCGGCACCACGGCGTCGAGTTGCGCGCCAAGGAAAAAGGCGATGGATAAGCGCTCGCTGCTTTGCGGTGGCGACACCACACGGTGCACCGTTGCGCGAAGATAACCGTTGGTTGCCAGCTCCAGCAGCTCGCCAATGTTCACCACAAACGCGCCCGGCAGTGGTGAGGCATCGATCCAGTTGTCCGGCGTCACTTCCACCTGTAAGCCCGGCTGATCGTCCTGCAGTAACATCGTCAGGAAGCCTGAATCTTTGTGCGCACCAACACCCTGGCGTGATTCGCCCTCCGTGCGGCCCGGATAACGGATCAGTTTGATATGTTCGTTGGGATAGTCGCCATAGAGGTTATCGAAGGCGTTGCGCGGCAGATTCAGTGCCCCGGCAAAGGCGCGCAGCAGCTCCAGCGCCACCGCTGTCATCTGCTGCTGCCAGCGGGTGACCACCGTTTGCAGTTCAGGTAAAGCTTCAGGCCACTGATTCGGCCCCTGCATCCGTTGCCAGGTGGGTGAATCGGCGGTAACGGGCAGCGCTTCCCGTTCCGCACCAATATCAAACTGCTCGCGATAGTCAGGCTGGCTGCGGGTTATTTCAACCCCCGCCAGGTTATAGCCGCGAAAATGCGGCGAGTTCGCCATCGCCACTGCGGATTTATCCGCCTGTGGCAGGGCAAAAAATTTCCGCGCGACGTGCTGAACCTCATCTAATAATTCACGGTCGATGCCGTGATTGATTAAATAGAAGAAACCGACATCACGCGCGGCCTGGCTTAATTTTTCCAGGACCTGTTGCTGCTGCTGTTGATTACCTGACAATAATGCGAAATCAATTACCGGCAATTCTGCTGTGGTTAACGCGCTCATGATTGACACTCTGTTGGCATGGAATCGCTTTACACTGCCATTTCATTTATGCGTTAACTACCAACTAATCCTGCTATGTATATGCGACGGATGGGAATATCCCACCACGCCGCGGGCTTTAAACCCGCAGATTACTCTGCGCTCCACGCCACGAATGCCGGCGGTAACCATGCCGTAATCTCAGGCAAAGGCTGCTGAAAAAGCGTAATCTCGACAAAACAGGTCTGCGCGCTGCACCCCTGGCCGAGTCGCGAACTGCCGCTATCCTGGGTCAGCACATTGGGATTGCCGTGTTTATCCAGCGGCTGGCCCTCCTGCTGATCGAGCGGGTCATACCAGGCGCCGGTCGACATCTGTACGACACCCGGCAGGATATCCTGCGTCAGATGCACGCCCGCCAGCAGCGCGCCGCGTCCGTTAAAGACTTTTACGATGCTGTTCTCCTCAATGCCGCGCGCAGCAGCATCTTCAGGATGCATCCAGAGTGGCTCACGCCCGGCAATTTTGGTGGCCCGGCTGACCCGTCCATGATCGTACTGACTATGCAACCGGGTCCGTGGCTGGCTGGAGAGCAGATGCAACGGCCACTGCTGCTTTTCCTGCTGTTGCGCCTGGTATTCCGGCGCATACCAGCAGGCAAATCCGGGCGCTTCGTCATACCCGAAATCGGCCACCTGCTGAGAAAAAAGCTCGATTTTCCCCGACGGCGTGCTGAGCGGGGCTGACTCCGGGTTATCACGAAACGCTTTTAGCAGAATCTGCGGCGTCTCCGGCGCGGGATACTCCACCACTCCCTGTGACCAGAACGCCTCAAATGGCGGCAGTTCGATGCCCTGCGCTGCCGCGCGCGGCCGGGAATCTTCATAGAGTGTCTGAAGCCACTGGCGCTCATCACGCCCCTGCGTAAAGGCGTCAGCAAAACCGAGCCGCTGCGCCAGGGCGGCAAAAATTGCGTAATCCGATTTTGCCTCGCCAAACGGCGGCAGATGCTGCGGCATGGCGATGATAAAACCGTCGTTGCTGGCGCTGCCGATATCCTCACGCTCCAGCGACGTGGTCGCAGGCAGCACGATGTCGGCAAATTTTGCCTGCGCCGTCCAGAACTGCTCATGCACAATTACGGTGTCCGGCCGCTGCCAGGCGCGTATCAGCTTGTTGATATCCTGATGATGATGAAAGACATTGCCGCCCGCCCAGTAGACCAGCCGGATGTCGGGATAGACCCGCTGTTGTCCATCAAACTCATAGTGCCCTCCGGGATTGAGCAACATGTCGGCGATGCGTGCCACCGGAATCGTCTGCTGCACCGGATTATGACCGGCGGGCAGACGAGGCCCGGAAAACTGTCGCCGGGCGGCACCGGCCAGATTGGTTGAGGCGTAACCAAAGCCCAGCCCGCCGCCGGGTGTGCCAATCTGACCCAGCAGAGCGGTGGTCGCAACGGTGGCCCAGAAAGCCTGCTCGCCCTGCCGCGCCCGCTGCACTGACCAGGCAATATTCACCATCGTTTTATGCGCCGCCATCTGCCGTGCCAACGCACGGATCTCCGCGGCCGCCAGCCCGGTCAGCGGAGCGGCCCATTCTGGCGTTTTAGCTATCCCGTCGCGTTCACCCAGCAGGTAGGCGGCATAGTGGTCAAAGCCCACCGTGTAACGTTCTGTGAATGGCGCGTCATAGAGAGATTCAGTAATTAACACCTGCCCGATTGCCAGTAACAGCGCCGTATCGGAGCCGGGCTGTATCGCCAGCCACTCCGCATCCGCCACCCCAGCAAGATCGTTTCTGACCGGACTGATGTTGATAAACCGGGTGCCATTCTGCCGTAGCGTGGTTAACCAATGGGAAAGCGCATGGTCGTTAGCCCCGCCGCCATTGACCTGCGCATTGCGCAGCGGCAAACCCCCGATAGCCACAAACAGTTCGCAATGCTCTGCAAGAACCGGCCAGTGGGTATGGTGACGTTGTAACTCATCGAGGTTGCCGATGATGTGCGGCAGCGTGCGTTCACCGGCCGCAATGCTGTAGGTGTTGGTGCTGGCGATATAGCCGCCATAGTGGTTAAAGAAACGATGAAGCTGGCTCTGGGCATGATGGAAACGTCCGGCACTCGACCAGCCGTAAGAGCCGGCGTAGATCGCCTGATTGCCGTGCTCTGTTTTGACACGCCCCAGCTCCTCCGCCACCAGTTGCAACGCAACATCCCAACTCACTTCCACAAACGGCTCTTTGCCGCGCCCGTTGCGGGATGCGCTTCTGTTCTGGAGATAACCGAGCCTGACGGCCGGATTTTTGACCCGGGTTTCGCTTTGCACCGCGCCCGGTAACGACTGCCCGATCGCAGAGGGATTACGGTCCCACGCCACCGGCCTGACCGACGTCAGCGTGTCCCCTTCGGTGGTGACGTGATACGTGCCCCAGTGCATAACAGCTAAATCATTCTTTTTCATGGCTCACTCGCGTCGGATACGGCGCGAGAGACGCGTACCCAGGGTTTGCAGTAGCTGGACAATGACAATCAGCACCAGCGCAGTCGAAATCGTGGCAAAGGCATCAAAGCGCTGATAGCCGTAAGTGATGGCGAGGTCGCCAATGCCGCCGCCGCCCACCGTGCCCGCCATCGCCGTCGCACCCAGCAGGCCGATAGTGGCGGTGGTCAGGGCTAACACCAGCGACGAGGCGGCTTCCGGTATCATGAAATACCAGATGGTCTGCAGCGTGGTGGCACCCATCGCATTGGCTGACTCCAGAATGCCCTCATCCACCTCCAGCAGGGCATTCTCCACCAGCCGTGAAATATAGGGCGCGATAAATATCACCAGTGGCACAATGGCCCCCGCCGTACCGATGGTGGTGTTCACCAGCAGGCGCGTCAGCGGCAGAATAGAGATCAGCAGAATAATAAACGGCAGTGAACGGATGATATTCACGATCGGGTTCAGCAACTGATGTACCAGTCGATTCGGCTGTATCCCACCCGGACGACAGATCACCAGCACAATGCCAAGCGGCAGGCCCAGCAGCGAACCAAAGCCCAGCGACATCGCCACCATAATCAGCGTGTCCTGCATCGCCGTCAGGAACTGATCGCCGGTAACGGCGGTTTCAAAGAGTTCTGACATCACTGATTTTCACTCCGGTCGCGATGAGAAACTGGATGGCCGCCTCGCGTCTTGCGGGCTCGCCTTTGATCTGCACAATCATGAAACCCAGAATGGTACGCTGTACTTCCGTCATGCTGGCGAACAGGATATTCACTTCAACCTCATGTTCACGGATCAGGCGATTGATGATCGGCTGTTGTGCCGTGCTGCCGACAAACTCCAGCCGCAACACGTCGACAGCCGGATGCTGGCTTAACAGCGCAAGGGTCTGCTGTGGCAGACGATCGTGGATGACGGACTGCACAAAGCTGGCGCTCACCGACTGTTGCGGTTCAGCAAACAGCGACAGGACATCGCCCTGTTCAACGATACGGCCCTGCTCCATCACCGCCATCCGGTTGCAGATCTTCTGGACCACCGACATCTCATGGGTGATCAGGACAATGGTGATGCCGTAACGCTGATTAATCTCCTGTAACAGCAGCAGAATCTGTACCGTGGTCTGGGGATCCAGCGCGGAGGTCGCCTCATCACACAACAGAATCGCGGGATTGGTTGCCAGCGCGCGGGCAATTCCGACGCGCTGTTTTTGTCCGCCGGAGAGTTCATCCGGGTAGCTGTGGGCTTTGTCGCTGAGGTTAACAAACGCCAGCAGCTCCGCTACACGGGTGGCGATAAAATCTTTATCCCGGCCCTGTAAAATCAGTGGGATGGCGACGTTGTGAAACACCGTTCTGGCATTGAGCAGATTGAAGTGCTGGAAGATCATGCCAATCTGCTTTTTGACCTGAATTAAGCGCTTTTTGCTGATCCCTTGTAACGCTTCACCCTGCACCTCAACCGAGCCGGTTGTGGGGGTCTCCAGGTGATTAATCAGGCGCAGCAGCGTACTTTTTCCGGCTCCACTGGTGCCGATGACGCCAAAGATGTCACCCTGGTTGATACGCAGATTAATCTCCTTCAGCGCCTGCACTTCTGCACCGTTACGCGCAAACGTTTTGCTGACATGGCGAAACGCAATGGCTACCTGACTCATTTGAAATAATCTGGCAGCAGATAGCCCGCATACTGCGCATTACCGGTGATATAGGTTTTAAATTCTGCTGAGTGGTAGCCGGCAATAATGTCACGGGCAAACTGAGCCTGCTTATTTTTATCGGCTACCGTCACCACGTTAATAAACTGGCTGGTTGCCGCTTCCAGTTTCAGTGCCGAATTGAGTTTCATGCCACTGGATACCGCGAAGTTGCCCTGAATGACTCCATAGTCAACATCGGGGAGTGCACGCACCTGCTGAGCGTTATCCATCTCTTTAAGCACGATTTTGTAGGGATTTTCCGTGATATTTTTCTGCGAAAAAGTGGCAGCATCGCTATCGGGGCTGATTTTGAGCCAGCCGATGCTCTGGAGTAACAGCGCCGCCCGGTACTCATTTGAGGGCTGATTGGGCACAGAGACCGTGCTGCCCGGCGCGGGTTGAGTCAGCGTTTTCACGCGCCCAGAGTAGAGCCCCATTGGCGGGGTCGGCACCTGCACAATCCCAACGTTATCAATGCCAAGCCGCTCATTAACCGACTTAAGATAGACGGGATGCTGCATGATATTGGCGTCAATCGTCCCGCGATGAACAGCATCATTAACCTGAATTCCATCACTGAAATCTTTATACTCCAGAGTATACCCCTGCCTGATTAATAAGGGCGCAACGCCTTTTTCAAACTGCTCTTTATAAGGCCCTGGATTAAATCCAATCCGTATTTTCTTCTGGTCGGCTGCCTGAGCGGCAGAAATAAAAAGGCTGGCGGTGGTCAGTGCCAGAATAATTCCCCGGGATGTGATCTGCATTGTTTGCCCTGATTCATTATTGTGAGAGCGATCGATTTAATCACAGCCATCGCGGAGAGGAACAGGCAAAACCCAGCCCCGACTTTGGCTTATTTATGCTAACGATAGTCACATGCTGGATATTCGAATCCTTGCAAAGAACAGCGTTATTTCTGCTAAAGATTTTAATGTCAGCTGTGTCATTCTTCCTCGCTTAACACTGTTTATTGCGGGAGAGATATGGAGGAGTTTGCAGCTTCAGAGATGGTCGCAGGGCTCGAAGAGAACCTCTTCAGCATGCTGGAAAAGCAGGCAGCACAACTGAATGATGCGCTGTTACCGCTGATCGATCTCTCTTCCGGCAGTCCGCGTCAGCCGACGCCGCCCGCGGTAATCGCTTCATTACAGGCTGCGGCAGCGAAACCGGAGAACCATGAGTATCCCTCGTTCTGGGGCAAACCCGCGCTGCGCCGTGCTATCGCAGCCTTTTACCAGCGTCACTACGGCGTTACGCTTGATCCTGAAACTGAAGTGGCGCTGTTCCAGGGCGCACACATTGGCGTCAATGGTTTTCCCCGCGCCCTGCTCAATCCGGGTCAGGTGTTGATCTCTACCGATCCCTGCTATCCGCTCTACCGCTCAGCGGCCCGTCAGGCAGGTGCCGATTTTTATGGCATTCCGCTGGAGGCGCGCAATGATTTCCTGCCCGATTTCACCCAGGTGCCAGACGAGATCGCGGCGCGTGCCGGTCTGCTGCTGCTCAATTATCCCCATAACCCCACCGGCGCACTGGCGACAGCCGCGCTGTTCGCCGACGCGCTGGCCTTCGCCCGCCAGCATCATGTTCCGCTGATTCATGACTTCGCCTATGCCACGCTGGGCAGTGAGTCGGGCGAACAGCCGCTGAGTCTGCTGGCACAGCCCGATGGCAAAGCCTGGGGCGTGGAAATCTACACGCTGTCAAAAAGCGCACTCATGGCAGGCTGGCGGGTGGGATTTGCGGTGGGAAACGCCTCGATGATTGCGGCATTTAAAAAACTTCATACTCATAGCTACAGCACGGTGTATGGCGCGGTGCAGGATGCCGCTATCACCGCGTTGTCGCTGCCCGCTGAACAACTCAGCTTGCTGGCAGAGCATTACCATCAGCGCCGCAGAGTGATTTTAGCCAGGCTGGCAGCGATGCACTGGCCGGTTCGCGCCCGTCAGGGCACCTTTTTCCTCTGGCTGGCAGCGCCAGCTGGTTTCACCGGGGAGCAGTTCGCCGCCCTGCTACTGGCCCAGTGTCATCTGCTGGTGGCACCGGGTAACGGGTTTGGCGCAGCGGGCCGTGATTATATTCGCATCAGCCTGACAACCGGGACGGAGCAATTACTGCAGGCGCTGGATCGCATCGACGAACTGAAACTGTTTAAGTAGCGCATCAGTATCGGGAAAATCAGTTCCAGATATAACCAGAGCACCAGCCGCAAGCTATTACCAAATGTTCAGACCCGTAAGCAGGCGTGAATAAGTTCACTATGCTGGGTTTGTCAGTAAATGCAGTTATTTCGGCTGAAAACTTGCAAAAACTTACAATCGTAGTCTAGAGTTTACCGGCTGCGGTTTCTGCCGCTTCACTTAAAACTTATTCGGCTTCTTATAGCTTTCATTTCCACGGTTTCTTCTGAACATTGTTTGCGGCTGCGAAAGCTATAAGACTCCTTCATTGATGCACCTGAGGAGAATATGGACACCAGAAACTCATCGTCTGAACACCCAAAGAAACATTTCTGGAACAGGAAGCCAAAAGAGCTGACTGTTGACGACATTACCGTAATCGACAACGACATGCTGAAGCGTGCAGTTGGCGCAGCTGCGTTAGGTAATGCGATGGAATGGTTCGACTTTGGCGTATACAGCTATCTCGCCGTGATCATCGGCAAAGTCTTCTTCCCGGATGCCAACAACGCGGTGCAGCTAATCGCCACCTTTGGTACGTTTGCCGCGGCCTTCCTGGTCCGTCCGATTGGCGGCCTGGTGTTTGGCCCGCTTGGTGACCGCATCGGACGGCAGAAAGTGCTGGCGATGACGATGATCATGATGTCGATTGGTACGTTCTGTATCGGTCTGATCCCGGCTTACTCTTCAATAGGCATCATGGCACCGATTCTGCTGCTGGTGGCACGTCTGATCCAGGGCTTCTCAACCGGCGGTGAATATGGTGGCGCAGCGACCTTTATCGCGGAGTACTCTACCGATAAACGCCGGGGCTTTATGGGCAGCTTCCTGGAATTCGGCACCATCGGTGGTTACCTGCTGGGTGCCAGCCTGGTCACGGTGATGACCACCGTGATGTCGAATGAGGCGATGATGTCCTGGGGCTGGCGCGTGCCGTTCTTTATCGCCGCGCCGCTGGGCCTGTTTGGTCTCTATGTGCGACTGAAGCTGGAAGAGACTCCGGCCTTCCAGCAGCACATGGAAAAACAGGAAGCGCTGGAGCAAAGCAAGCCGCGTCTGACGCTGATGCAGATGCTGAGCAAATACCGCGCACCGATGATGAAATGTATCGGTCTGGTACTGCTGTTTAACGTCTCTAACTACATGCTGACCTCGTACATGCCGAGCTATCTGACCGGCGTGCTGGGTCTGCCAGAGTTAAGTGGCCTGCTGCTGGTGATGGTGGCGATGTTCGTGATGATGCCGCTGACGCTGCTGTGGGGTCGCTGGACCGACCGCATTGGTCGTCGTCCGGTGATTGCCTTTGGTGCGGTGGGTCTGATCCTGCTCGCCATCCCGAGCTTTATGCTGATCGGGTCGGGTAATATGTGGGCGGTATTTGGCGGCCTGATGATTCTGGGTGTACTGCACACCTGCTTCAGCGGCACTATGCCTTCGACGCTACCTGCGCTGTTTACTACCGATATCCGTTACAGTGCGCTGGCCATCGGCTTCAACCTGTCGGTTTCGCTGTTTGGGGGTACGACACCGCTGATTACTGCGTGGCTGGTGGATACCACTAAAAACAATATGATGCCAGCTTACTACATGATGGGCGCGGGCGTGATTGGCCTGCTCACCATTCTGACGGTACGTGAAACAGCCCGTCAACCGCTGACCGGTTCATCCCCTGCGGTAGCGACCAAAGCGGAAGCGCATCGCCTGATCGACAAGCTGCGCAAGCGGCACAAGCCATCAGCGACCACTGCGAAATAACTGTTCTGACACCCTGCTCTGCAGGGTGTTTTTTTATCTGCCATCCGATCTGTTTACCCAGCTGATTTAACTGCCCTGAAACGCGCCACTTTCGCCCGATTGCCACACAGCGCCATGCTGCACCAGCGGCGGCGATGCGCTTTGGTGCGATCGTAAAACCACAGTGTACAGGCGGGATGTTCACAGCCACGGACTCTGCTGAAATCCTCCTGCGCCAGCAACATCGCAGCCTGTTCCGCAACCTGTCCCAGCCGCTGCATCACACTCTGGCCCGCATAGACCCGCCTGATTTTTAAGGCACCCGGCTCCCCGGTCATTTGCAGATGGCTGGTCGCTTCACCCAGCCAGGCGTTCAGCGCCTGAATATCAACGCCCTCTCCCGCTTTGTGCTGCTGCACGTTATCACGAATGATCTGACGTAAGTGACGCGCTGCTTCCAACAGTGCACCCGGTTCATGCTGCGGAGCCGGGGCATCTGGTGTCAGTCCTGCCTGGTGTAGCCAGGCTTCAACATCCTGATCGGTTTGCCAGAAGTCGTGCGGCTGGCCTTCCACGATGGCCAGGGTATTGATGAAATCCAGCGCCGGATGATCAGCCAGAAACCACGGTCCCTGGGCGGTGTGTGATTGCGTTTCCGCCATGATATTGCCTCCCTTGTTAACTCTGCTGATGCCACTGTAACCGACAAAGTACTATTTGAATAGTTACACCGCACCTTTTGTAACCATTATAAATTGATTTGACAGGTTACATTCTGGCTGCATAATGACTCTTAGTAACCCCATAAACATCATTTAACCAGTTACAGGAGTTCAGCATGCGTGATCAATCCATTTCGTATCGTTACCAGCAGGCCGATGGCGTCAATATTTTCTATCGCGAAGCGGGCGATCCTTCCCTGCCGGTACTGCTGCTGTTGCATGGCTTTCCCACCTCTTCACATCAGTTCCGCAATCTGATCCCGCTTCTGGCCGATAAATTTCATCTCATCGCACCCGATATGCCGGGCTTTGGCTTCACTGAAGTGCCTGCTGAGCGCAACTATTCCTGGACCTTCGACGCGCTTGGCCAGACGCTGACCGCCTTTGTCGATGCACTGGGGCTGGAACGTTATGCGATGTATGTTTTCGACTATGGCGCACCTGCCGGTCTGCGACTGGCACTGGCTTACCCCGATCGCGTCAGCGGACTGATATCACAAAACGGTAACGCCTATCTGGAGGGATTAGGAGAGGCCTGGGCGCCGGTCCGCGCCTACTGGGACGATCCCAGCGAAGCAAATGGTCAGGTTATCCGTGACGCCATCCTGACGCTGGAAGGGGTGAAGTGGCAGTATCTGCATGGGGTGAGCGATCCGCAGCAGATCGCCCCGGAAACCTATACCCTGGATACTCTGCTGATGGAGCGCCCCGGTAACAAAGATATTCAGCAGGCCCTGTTTCTCAATTACGCCAGTAATCTGAAACGTTATCCGGAATTTCAGGCGTTCTTTCGCCAGCAGCAGGTGCCAACGCTGGTGATCTGGGGCAAGCACGATCCGTTCTTTATTCCACCGGGCGCAGTGGCCTGGCAGCGGGATAATCCACAGGCGGTGGTCGAGATGCTGGATAGCGGCCACTTCGCGCTGGAGACGCACACGCATCACATTGCGTCGCGCATCCGCGAGATGTTCAGTGGCGACTGACCCGCTGCGCGCAGAGGCAGGCTGTTCAGCGCTGCCTCTGCAAGCGTGCAGGTCACTCATTGCTAAAGCGGCCAACGGTGCTGGCCGCGCCCAGCGCATGGCCTTTCAGCTGTGCAACCAGCTCTGCCTGGGTTAACCCCGCTTTCAACTGACCTACCGGCAAATCGGTGGCGATCAGCACAAAGTTATAGTGATGCAGACCACTGCCTGCAGACGGGCAAGGGCCATAATAGTGCAGCGTCCCTGGGGTATTTTTTCCGCCGGTGTAGTCCTTGCCTTTTGTCAGAGCACCCTGCGCAAATGACGAGCGGCTGGCGGGAATGTTATAGGCCACCATGTGGGTAACGCCGAGCCCTTTGGCCCCGACCGGATCGGTCATCAGAAGAGCCAGACTGCGGGTGCCCGCCGGAATCGCAGACCAGTTCAATTCGGGAGAGATATTCTCACCTGTACAGGCAGGATTACTTTTATTGGCACCGGCAAACTTTTTATCCAGTAGCGCATTATCGCTGAAGTCTTGTGATTGCAGCGTAAATACCGACGCCGCCAGCGTGGTCATTGGCAAAACGGCCAGCACCGTCGCGCAGAGTAATTTTTTCACCAGCCACTCCTTATCAGATTACTCAAGAGATTATGTTCCGTATGGATTGCGTCACTGCCTGATTACTATAACGGCTTTAACGCGATTGACCCGACTGACCGCCTGTTCAGGGGTAAGGAAACGGCAAATCTATGATCTCCGTCGCGCTGGCTGAGAGAGCTGACGCGTTGCCCTGTGACGCATTACCCGATATAAGTTAACGCGTCTGGCTGAAGTTTCGCCTGAATCATCGTCATTGTCACCGATAAGTGGACACTATGCAGATTGAAGATCTCCGGATTTACGTTGCGGTAATGCATGCTGGCAACTTTACTGCAGCAGCTGAGCATCTGATGCTATCGAAACAGTATGTCAGCCGCCGCATGGCTGCGCTGGAGGCATCATTAGGGGTACGACTGCTGATCCGTAACACCCGTAAGCTGTCTGTAACGGATGCAGGTTTACTGTTCGCGCAACATGCTCAGCGCATTCTGGATGAGATTCAGGAAGCGCAACTGGCGGTGTCAGAGCAGCAGCAGGCGCTGCGCGGCACCTTCCGAATCAATCTGCCGATGTCCTTTGGCATGAGCCACCTCTCCCCCCTGATTGCCGAATTTCTGAGCCACCATCCGTCATTGCAGTTTCATATTGAGCTGGCTGACCGCTATGCCGATGTGATTGGCGAAGGCGTTGATATGGCGATTCGCATCGGTACGCTGGCTGATTCCACACTGATTGCCCGTCCGCTCGGCGAGCTGAAGCGGGTTATCTGCTGCAGCCCCCGCTATCTGGAACGGGCAGGCGTGCCGCAGCAGCCAGAAGCCTTGCTGCAACATGCCTGTCTGCGCTACGGACGTGAAGGTCAGAATGGCTGGGAACTGCAGGTCAATGGTAAACCCAAGTGGCTGGCGGTTCAGGGACCGATGGTGAGTAACAATGGCGAGGTCCTGCGTGATGCCGCACTGGCAGGCTTAGGACTGGTATTGTTACCCGCCTTTATCGTTGAGACAGCCCTGCAACGCGGTGAGCTGGTGACCGTGCTGGACGACTATCTGCCGCCCGCACTCTCTCTGAATGCGGTTTACCCGCAGCACCGTCAGCGCAGCGAAGTAAACCGCCAGTTACTGGCCTTTCTCCAGGCGCGTTTAGCGTCGTGACAGGATTAAAGTTTTTTTAATGCCGCAAAGACCCTGGCGACAGCAACGGCACCCGGATCAGACACGCCGTTGAGGTTAGCACTGTTGAGATAAGATGATCGGCCCGCTTTTGCTTTCCCCATGCTGGCGGTTGCATCACTGCCCTGCTGTGCCGCATCAGCCGCCTCTGCCAGCGATTTACCCGCCACCAACGCCTCGATTGCCGGTTGCAGCGCATCAATCAGCGTGCGATCTCCTGGTTGTGCCCCGCCATACTGCTTCATCTTCTCCAGACCCTGCTGCAGGGCCGCGGGCAGCGCATCCCCTTCGGCCAGCTGCTGCGCAGCAGCGGTGAAAAAGATCGCCATCAGTACGCCGCTGGAGCCGCCCATCACGGTCGCCAGTCGCTCACCCGTCACCGCGAGCAGATCGGGCAAGGCATTTAACGGCAGCTGATTATCTGCACATTCGCGCTGGATCTGGCGTGCGCCAGCAGCAAAGGTCGAACCGGTATCGCCATCACCGACCTGCGCATCCAGTTTGTTCAGCTCGCTTTCGCTGGCGATCAGGGTTTCACAGATGCTGTTAACAAACGCAGCGACGGTCGGGTTATCTGAGGGTTGCGCCGGATGCGATGTTGCCTCTTTTGTCGCGTTTACCGGCTGCAGCGGCGCGATTTTAACCGCCTGAACCCAGCCGGTGACCTCAACCGGCGCGCAGATCGCCTCTTCGAACAACGGCGTCAGCGTCATGGAGGTGACGGAAAAGCCCTTCATGTCCAGCGCGGTCATTAGCGGAGCCGGACCAATCAGATAATCACTACCCCGGCTGAGCGGCGACTCAATCAGATCCCGCGTGACCAGACTCATCTCCAGCGCGGACATGCCGCCAAGATTATTGACTAACAGCGCGCGTGGCTGATCGTTGTCCGGCATCACTTTCTCCAGCAGATGCTGCACAATCTGCTGACTGTTTTGCGTCTGCATGACGTCAACACCCGGTTCGCCGTGAATCCCCAGCCCCATTTCAACGCTGCCGTCTGGCACTCGCTGGCCGGTCTGTTCATCCGGCAGATGGCAGCTTGAGAGCGCAACGCCCATGGTGGCGATAGCACGACTGGCTGCCTCTGCTGCCTCGGTCACCGCCGTCAGGTCATCACCCCGCTCTGCGACGAAGCCCGCCACTTTATGCACCAGCAACGTGCCCGCGACGCCGCGTGGCTGAGGGTTATCGGGCAACGCAACATCATCACCGACAATCACCATATTGACGCTGAATCCCGCTTTGCGCGCTTTTTCTGCCGCCAGACCGAAGTTGAGTCGATCTCCGGTGTAGTTTTTCACAATCAGCAGACACCCCGCCTCACCGGTAATATTGATGATGGCGTTGTAAACCGCGTCAACGCTGGGGGAAGCAAAAACATCGCCACAGACGGCAGCCGTCAGCATCCCTTTGCCGATAAAGCCGACATGGGCCGGTTCATGGCCTGAACCGCCACCGGAAATCAGCGCGACCTGCTGTTTTTGCCAGTCATTACGCATCACGATGCGAATGCGCGGATCGACCTGCAACCGGACCAGATTGCGCCACGGGCTGGCGTAAATCATGCCATCTAACGCGCTGTCGACGAGATCATCCTTTTTATTCATTACGAATCGGGTCATGTCTTCTTTCCTCATAGGCATGCGGGTTTGCTGATGACCCAGTGTTACATATCACTGACGACAGTGAGAAATCCATCAACAGGTCTGTAGCCTGATTTCAGACATACCGCACGAAAACCAGCTGACACAGGCGCAGTGATTTTTACTAATTGATTGATTTTTATCAAATGTCTTTACCTGAAAGTGAGAGGTTCTGCGCAGAACATGAACCGGGGATCACGGATGGTAAAAATTCATTTGTTAACAGAGGATGTTTTAATGACCCAACGTATGATTCTCAATGAAACCGCCTGGTTTGGTGCTGGTGCTTTGCGCCATTTGCCGGAAGAGGTACAACGTCGCGGGATGCGAAAAGCACTGATCGTCACTGACAAAGCGCTGGTCGCGGCGGGTGCGCTGAAGCGGGTGACCGATCTGCTGGCGCAACATCAGCTTGACTGGGCGGTGTATGATGAGGTGGTGCCGAATCCTACCATTCGGGTTGTGCAGCAGGGTGTTGCGGTGTTCAGAGAGTCAGGTGCCGACTACCTGATCGCCATTGGCGGGGGCTCACCACAGGATACCAGCAAGGCGATCGGCATTATTATTAATAACCCTGAGTTTGAAGATGTCCGCAGCCTGGAAGGCGTCAGCCCCACCCGTCATCCGTGCGTGCCGATCATCGCTATCCCGACCACGGCAGGCACCGCCGCAGAAGTGACGATTAATTACGTCATTACCGATGAAGAGAATCGCCGTAAGTTTGTCTGTGTCGATCCCCATGACATACCGAAAGTGGCGATCATTGATGCGGAGATGATGGCGAGCATGCCAGCGTCGCTGAAGGCTGCGACCGGTATTGATGCCCTTACTCATGCCATTGAAGGCTACATCACGCGCGGAGCCTGGACCCTGACCGATATGCTACACCTCAAAGCCATTGAGATTATCAGCCAGTCACTGCGTGAATCGGTGGCAGGAAATATTGAGGCAGTTGAGCAGATGGCGCTGGGACAATATGTGGCCGGTATGGGTTTCTCTAATGTCGGCCTTGGTCTGGTGCATGGCATGGCACACCCGCTGGGCGCCTTTTACAATGTCCCGCACGGCGTAGCCAATGCCATTTTGCTGCCGCAGGTGATGGCGTGGAATGCCTCAAGCACTGGCGAAAAATATCGCGACATTGCCCGCGCAATGGGTGTGAAACAGGTTGAGTCATTGTCGCTGGATCAGGCGCGGGAAGCGGCGGTCGCCGCGGTGCGTCAGCTCTGTCGCGATGTGGGTATTCCCCGCTCGCTGCGTGAAGTGGGCTTAAAAGAGGCGGATATCCCTGCACTGGCACAGGCCGCGCTGGATGATGTCTGTACCGGCGGCAATCCACGTACGCCGGACCTGGAGGACGTGATGGCGTTATACCGCCAGAGTTAAAGCGCATATCCTGTAGTGATGCAGTGCCGATAACAGGCCCGTCCTCGCTGGCGGGCTTTTTTTGCGTCATGGCAACGGTTAATCCGGGAGCCTTCGCCAGAGGTTGTTCAGTCTGGCTTACGGCATCAGCCAAGGTTTTAGCTGCGTTTTTCCCGCCTGGTTTCAGCCTGAAATCGCCCGCTGTTACGATGAAGTTCAGCGAGCGAACCAACTGCCCCTACCCATGATTTCTTTAGATGCTAAACCCTGATTCACTTGATCTGGATCACAAAAATCCGCATCATGCGCAGCGAAAACCTTAATGACGCTGCGGAGATATCAATGACACTGTACCAGGGTATGCTAATTTTCTATGCCGTTGTTGCATTGATCGCTACGCTGATCACGTTCTTCATCGCCAAAGATAAGCTGAGCATCAAACTGCTGAGCGCCTTTCTGGTGGGGGCCACCTGGCCGATGAGTTTTCCTGTCGCGCTGATGTTTGCTCTGTTTTAATTGACATTATCCCCTTAGATACCACACTCAGGTAAGACGTCCCTGACCTGCAAACCGCCGATCACCGACGTGGCCTTGTTCATGACGGTTAATAAGGAGCGGATATGCGCGTTATCAGTGTGATGATTCTGGTTTCTCTTCTCAGTGCCTGTAGTGCCCCATGGCACGCTGAAAAACCGGTTCCGGCGGCCGAAACCCGCCAGCAGACCTGCCAGCCAGGCTCCAATCCCAGCCAGAACGACTGCGGTCATTTCCCTGAACCTGAATTCCATTGATCCTGTCACAAGGCGATCGCTGCTGTGAGATCTCAATTACGCTATTTCATCGCATAACAAGGCTTTACACGCTGCTAACCGGTCAGTAAAGTAGCGCCCAGACATCAATTCTGATGCGTAAGCGTTAACGTCAACCAACGCCCCCGCAGCACTGCTGCATGTGATGATCCCTGCCATGATGCCTGTACAACACCCAGCTAAACCTCTCGCTGCGTATTCCAGCGCCACATTTTTTTTGTTCGTCCTGCTGCTGACCGCGGCTAATCTTCGTGCGCCCATTACTGTCATCGGCCCGGTACTACAGGATATCCGCCAGACCTTTGGCCTGAGTGTCGGTGAAGCAGGTCTGTTTAACTTTATTCCACTGATGCTGTTTGCCCTGCTCGCCCCACTGGCCGCCTGGCTGGGAAATCGCGTCGGGCTTGAGCGCAGTTTATGGGGCGCGCTATGCCTGATCACTGCCGGTTCGCTGTTGCGCTGGCTGCCTGCTGAAGCGGCGTTGTGGAGCGGAACGCTGTTGCTCAGCGCAGGTATTGCCGCCGCCAACGTGCTGCTGCCGCCACTGATTAAACGCGATTTCACCGCCCACACCGCTAAATATATTGGCCTTTATGCCGCCACCATGTCGATTACTGCCAGCCTGGCATCTGGCATTGCCGTTCCGCTGAGCCAGCTTTCAGCGGCAGGCTGGCGACTCTCGCTGGTTGTCTGGGCGCTACCGGGGCTGATTGCGCTACTCGTCTGGCTGCCGCTGTTACGTCAACGGCGTTCAACCGTAGCGCCCGCAGATGCGCCCGTTGCATATCGCCATCCGTGGCGAACGGCAGGCGGCTGGCAAATTGCACTGTTTATGGCGCTGCAATCGCTGGCGTTTTATACCCTGATTGACTGGTTTACGCTGTTTGCCCAGGATAACGGCTTCAGTCAGGCCCACGCAGGCTGGCTGCTGTTCTGGTATCAGGCAATTGCGATCGTCGCTAACCTGGGCTGCATGGTGGCGCTGAAGCGGGTAAAAGATGCCCGGCTTACCGCGTTTATTGCTTCATCAGGCATTTTCCTCGGCATGCTGGGCCTATTGCTCAATCCGCAGTGGGCCGTCATCTGGCTGACACTGGCCGGACTGGGCGCAGGCGCATCACTGGTGCTCTGCCTCTCACTGTTTAATCTGCGAGCCACTCATCACCGTCAGGCTTCACAGCTGTCGGGCATGGCACAGTGTGTCGGATATGCGCTGGCGGCACTCGGCCCTTTGTTCTTTGGCGTGCTCCATGAGCAGAGCGGTAACTGGACGCTGCCCTTCAGCCTGCTGGCAATGCTGAGCCTGTTACAGATGCTGCTGGCTCCGCTGGCAGCGCAGTCAAAACCCATTAGCTGAAAATGCGGCGGAGCCGTTAACAATAAATGACTCGCCGATCGCGGATGCTTAGCATCACGGGTCGGCGGGAATCGACGGGAGAATGTGCGTGTCTGAACTGAATAATGCTCTGCTGCAGGAGATCCTGGATCAGGTGCGTCCGCTGATCCATCAGGGAAAGGTGGCTGACTATATCCCTGCGCTGGCGGATGTGGCTGCCGATCATCTGGCAATAGCGGTTTGCCTGCGTGATGGCACCCTCTTTCAGGCGGGCGATGCTGAGACGCGCTTTTCGATTCAGTCGATCTCCAAGGCGCTTTCTCTGACCGTAGCACTGACCCGCTATGAGGACAGCGAAATCTGGCAGCGGGTCGGCAAAGAGCCTTCTGGCCAGCCATTTAATTCATTGGTTCAGCTGGAGCTGGAACAGGGCAAGCCGCGTAATCCGTTTATTAATGCCGGTGCGCTGGTGATTTGCGATCTGCTGGAAACCCGACTGACCGCCCCGCGTCAGCGAATGCTGGAAATTGTGCGCCAGCTGAGTCAGCAGTCCGATATCAATTATGATCGCCACGTTGCCCGCTCTGAGTTCGAACATTCGGCCCGCAATGCAGCGATCGCCTGGCTGATGAAGTCGTTTGGAAATTTCGACAACGATGTCACCAGCGTGATGCAGACCTATTTCCACTACTGTTCCCTGTCGATGAACTGCGTTGAGCTGGCCCGCACGTTTATCTATCTGGCGAATCAGGGCAAAACGCTGGATGGCAGCCAGATGATTACTCCACGTCAGGCGCGGCAAATTAACGCACTGATGATCACCAGCGGGATGTACGACGGCGCTGGCGAATTCGCGTGGAGAGTCGGGATGCCCGCAAAATCGGGCGTGGGTGGCGGGATTATTGCCATCATCCCAGGTGAGATGAGCATTGCCGTCTGGTCGCCTGGGCTGGATAGCGCGGGCAATTCTCTGGCCGGTACCGCTGTGCTGGAATTGCTGACCGAGAAGCTGGGGCGATCGATATTCTGAGTCTGAGCGCGCAAGTGACAGGCTCGCTGTGGTGAAATGCGGCGGGATTCCCATGATTTCGGGAAGCTGATTTTGCATTTTCCGTGTAGTCCGCTGGCGATTTGAGTCGTCAGCGATAATCAGAACTCAAAAAACTAATTAGTGCGAAATCTGCGCCAGATCGTCTTCATTCAGACCAGTCATCCGCATAACGGTATTGCGATCCATGCCACTCTTCAGCATGGTTCGGGCAATTCTGAGGCTTGCTCCACGACTACCTTCTGTCCGTCCCTGTTCAATACCCTGTTCAATGCCTTTCTCAAGCCCTATCTGCTCAAGCTGTTGTGCGATAGTCATAAGTGCGTTCTCGTGTTGGGGCACACGCTGTGCCAGCTCCCGTACAAAGGCTTTGGCGTCCGATGTTTCACCCGCCTGTACAATGTAGTGTACCAGCGTTATCACCTGTGATGAAGAGTGATAACCAGCCTGCAAAATGGTTACCAGCCGGTCCATCATTTCAGCCAGATCACGCTGCCGGATATGCTTCTGCAACAGGGTCAGAGCCGCCATGCTGCGATGTTGCATGATCTCATCGTCAGGAATCACCGTGACATCGACCAGCGGAAAACTGCGGCTGTAAAGCCTGTCCGCCAGCGCCGGGTCGTCGAACTCATCCAGCCACCGGGTCGAATAGGGATAGGGAGTGCGTCTGCCAGTGTAAAACAGTACGGGAATTACCAGCGGCAACCGCTTATGCCCTGCTTCAAGATGGCGTTGCATGGCAGCCACTGCATAACGCATCAGCCGAAATGCCATATGTTTGTCTGGCACAGACTGATGCTCAATGAGTACATGGATATATCCATCGCCAGCGGTTGTTTTAAGACTGTAAAGCACGTCGCTGAAGTACTGCCGGAGGTCATCCTCGACAAACGACCCCGACTCCAGTTTCAGCGTGCTGAGATCACAGCATATGCGCAGCTCTGGCGGCAAATGCAGCTCCATGAAATCCCGGGCAATATCCGGCTGAGTCAGAAATAGCCGGAATGTGGCATCATGAGGCACAGGCGTGCTGTTCTTCTTTTTCACTGGCCAGAATCCTTTCTGTTCCTGAAGCGCTTACATCGGCTGATTCAGCCAGTAAAAGGCGCTAATTCCTGTAGCGCACGAACGTTTAAAGTCCTGATGGAAATAACGAAATTAATACCCTGATGACTAAACCGCGTAAAAGGCTTTTCCTGAAATCTACGAGGTTGCTCTGAATATCAACCCCTGTCGGGCATTAAAAACTATTCCATCTGACTCAGCTCACCACATTAATTGGCTCGCCCTGAATAAAGGCCGCGATATTGGCCATCATGCCAGCCACCAGATTCTCCACGCCGCTGCGACTTGCCCAGGCGATGTGCGGTGTCAGCAGCAGCGTTGGCAGATCCGCCAGCAGCGGATTATCCGGAGCGGGCGGCTCGCTGCTCAGCACATCCAGCGCCGCACCACCAATCTGCCCCTGCTTTAACGCGGCAGCAAGATCGGCTTCGTTAATCAGTCCGCCACGAGCCGTGTTTATCAGCAGCGCCTGTGGCTGCATTTTATCCAGCGCCTCGCGATCAATCATCTGGCGGGTGCTGTCACTCAGCGGGCAGTGCAGCGAAATGATGTCGCTGGTCGCCAGCATCTGCTCAAAGCTGACATAACCGTCACGCACCCTTTCACTGCCTTTTCGCTCGGCGTACTGCACCTGCATTCCCAGCGCCTGGGCCAGCCTGCCGACCGCCTGGCCGATGTCGCCTTTACCCGCGATGCCCAGCGTGGCACCGCCAATATCCCCTATCGGCTGATGATGCACACAAAAGTGCTTAGCCTGGGGCCAGTCGATGCGGGTATTGCTGGCATAAGCCATCAGCTGACGGCGCAGGGCAAAAATCGCGGCTATCACCGCCTCTGAAACGCTCTGAGTTGAATAGCCTGGAACATTACTGACCACGATGCCGCGTGCGCGGCAGGCATCAAGATCGATACAGTCATAGCCCGTCGCTGCGACACAGATAAAACGCAGTTCAGGCAGTTGTTGCAGTGTGTCAGCCCGCAACGGCACCTTATTGGTTATAGCGACCGTTGCGCCCGCCAGCGAAGACACAATGCCTTCAGCCGGAGTCTGCACGCGCATCTCCCAGTCAGCCTGCTGTTGACCGGTCGGCAGGGGTACCGGCAGCGTGTCACCATCCAGCATTACAATTTTCATTTTTTATTCCTTCATCAGGTTTGGTTAAACCGCAGGCGAATGATTAATGTTATTTGTATGTGCACCGCGAGTAACAACTAAGTTAAATGATGCTGAAATTAAAGTGAAAATGTTCAAAGAGTGCGAAATTTTTCGGAACAAATGCCACTTTATTTAACTCTTTTATTCCCTTCGCGTTACACTGCCGCCCTGAATTCTGACCTCATACGACCGTTGAAATCATGCCGGGATCTTCACTCAGACAACGACTCACCGCCGGTATTGCGATACTGGCCGTGCTGCTGTTGTTTGTTGCACCGATGATCTCAAAGAATCTCGCTGAACATCATGCCAGGATGCAAGGCGCTTCGATCATGAGCGCAGAGATGCCGATGATGGATCATCACAGCGAGATGTCGATGGCTGATCACGGGATGATGATGGGCCCGGGCTTTGCCTGTGGCTACTGCGATCTGCTGGTGCATGTTCCGCTGATGCTCTGGGTTTTTATCCCGTTTATCTGGTGGATGTGCCTGATCAGCCGCGCCCCGCCGCCAGCGGCTATCAATCCACCCCAATGGCAACGGCTGTTGCGTCTTCATCGACCGCGCGCGCCACCCTTTATCGCGTCACACTCACTGCTTACTAATCCGATTGCGTGACAACGTCACCTGATCGTCTTTGTCTTTTGAAAAGTGTGGAATGCTATGTCCTCTTCTCAGGAAATGTCCCCTGCACCGCGCGGCACGGTGTTTAATCTCTTTCGCCGCCTGCATTTTTATATCGGCCTGTTTATTGCGCCGTTTATTTTTGTCGCGGCACTCACCGGCACGCTCTACGTTCTGACGCCGCAACTGGAACAGGCTATCTACCATGATGCCCTGACCACCGATGCCCAGGGTGAGGCCCAACCGTTGTCCGCCCAGATTGCCGCTGCGCGAGCCCGTGCCGGTGAATCAGCACGCATTTACGCTGTGCGTCCGGCACCCGGCCGGCAGGATACGACCCGCGTGCAGTTTGCCGAGCCACAGCTTGGCCCATCGGAATCACGATCGCTGTTTATTGATCCCTACACCCTGCAGGTGAAAGGCGATATGACGGTGTATGGCACCAGCGGTGTGCTGCCGCTGCGCATGTGGCTGGATCAGCTGCATCGCGGCCTGTTGCTGGGTGATTTTGGCCGAAACTACAGTGAACTGGCAGCCTCCTGGCTGTGGGTCGCTGCGCTGGGTGGGATTGTCTTATGGTCCGGCACCCGGCCGCCGCGCACCCGCAGTAAAGCACGGAGCGGCTTCGCGGCAACCCGTCACTGGCATGTCACTCTGGGGCTGCTTCTGGCAATCGGACTGGTGTTCTTTTCAGTAACCGGGCTGACCTGGTCACAGTGGGCGGGCAATAATATTGAAAAGATGCGCAGCGACTTTGGCTGGAAAACGCCGCAGGTTAATACCGCGCTAAACGGTAACGCGCCCGCTGAAGCCGCCGATCCCCATGCTGACCATCGCGGTGCGATGGAAGGGATGACGATGTCCGGAATGACCATGCCGGCCAAAACCGCTGCGCCTGTGATTCTCAATCAGCCGGATGCCAGCTGGGATCAGGCGCTGGCAGCGGCGCGTCAGGCCGGACTGCACGCGGCGAAACTGGAACTACGTCAGCCTAAGAACGCTGAACAGGCGTGGACGGTTTCGGAGATTGACCGCAGCTGGCCAAGCCAGGTCGATGCGGTTTCAATTAATCCGACTGATTTTAGCGTGGTCGACCGCGTTGAGTTTGCCAGCTTCCCGCTGGTGGCGAAACTGACCCGCTGGGGCGTGGATGCGCATATGGGCGTGCTGTTTGGCCTGCCTAATCAGCTAATTCTGGCGCTGTCTGGCTTTGGACTCTGCACAATGATTGTGCTGGGCTACCGCATGTGGTGGATTCGTCGCCCGGCTGTTCCGCAGCTCAACCCCTCACAGACGCTGTTATCCGCCTGGCTGGCGCTGCCGCGCTATGCGCAGGGCACCAGCCTGATAGTGATGCTGGCGCTGGGATATGCCCTGCCCGTTATGGGAATCAGCCTGGTGGTGCTGGTGCTGCTGGATATTCAGCGCTGGCGCAGCGCACAGCGCGCCGCGGTCGTCCGCGTGGATGTCGCTCCGGACAAGCAGTCACCGCTGGCCATCGTCCAGTCGCGTTTTGCCGGGAAGCGCAAAGAGATGCGCTATTTTCTGCGCAGCGTGACGGTGCTGGCGCTGATTGTCATTACGGTGATGGCGAATGCGATGATTGGCGGAGTGATTGATCAGTATCAGATCCCCTTCAGTCACTGGTCGCTGACCATGTATATCACCCAGGCGATGATGATCCTGCTCTACTCCACGGTCTTTACCGGGCTGTTGTCGATTCCACTCTGGTATTTCTTCCTCGGTGAGAGCGACGAACAGGGCAAGTAAGCTGGCAAGACGCCGAACATTCTATTATTCAAAATAACTGACGAAGCCGGGCAAAACTCCCGGCTTCTCATTCTCCGCCTGAGGTCTATGATCGTTGTTATGAGTCACTTTATTTGAGAGCAAATCATGAACATTGTGCGAGCTAATCCTGAACAACTGTTTGAGTACGGTCCTTTTACCGTCCGTCGCCAGCGTCCTGGCGAGGCGTTAAGCCCGCTGATCAGTGTTGATCTGATGTCGCTAAAACTCGATGCCCGTATTCCGATGCAGCAGCATCAGGATGAAGAAGTTTTCACCTACCTGTGGCGTGGTTCGATGCAGCATCAGGACAGTAATGGCGAACGTACCCAGCTCTCTGCAAAACGCGTGATGGTGGTGAACGCGGGTGATGGCGTTCAATACGAAGAGTCGGTGCCGTTATATGAAGCGGAGCTGTTACAGGCGGTTATCCGACCGGCACTTCGGGGCGGTGAAGCGATGACCCAGGTGCTGGAGCGCGATCAGGGCATTATGACCAATGGCTGGACCGAACTGGCCGGGCCGGAAGAGTCTGATGCGCCGCTGGAACTGCGCCAGGAAGTCTACATCTTCGACACACTGCTTGAGCGCAACCATACGCTGGACGTGCCGTCGATGCCGGGCTTTGTCGCTTATCTCACCGTGCTTGAAGGGATTATTCGCGTCGGCGATCAGCGATTGGGTCGAGGTGATGCCGTCAGCGGGCTGGATTCCAGCATTGAGATCGTGGGCGAGCGGGATGCCAATCTGGTCTGCTTCCTGGTAAAGCCCGATAATTTTGCATAAAAAAGCGCGGGAACTTTCCCGCGCTCACGTCTTGTTTAACGCAGATTAAAGCGTGCTCCGTTGCTGCATCGCCTGAACCCGTTTATAGGCATGATCGAACTGACGTACATCATCGCGAAGCCAGTGGCGTTGCGTCAGCGGAGCATCATCCAGCGCCTGCGGCAGCGGCACACCCGCCAGCGATCCCCGGCAGCAAAAGGCGCGCGCCAGCGTTGGGGTGGCAATGCCGATATAACGGGCAAATTCAGGTAATGTCATCAATGCTGTACTCATTTCCCACCTCCTGTAAACACAATCTCCCCTGCATTTTCAGGCCAAATCCTGAATGCTTTTATTGATCTGAAACATAGATGTGGTACTAATCTTCTGCCTGCTAATGAGAGCGTTCACCGCGTCTGACGCAAACCGAGAAAGAAGTGAGGAACCCGTGCGCCATTATGGATTGATGATTGCCCTGCTGTTTTCCGGCTTTGCCACCGCTCACACCCTGACCCCTGGTCAGCCTGTACCACCTGTCTTCGTTGCCGATAAAGGCGAAATGGTGCTGAATCAGGGCGACATAAATTATCAGCGCTGGAACAGTCAGACGCTGACCGGAAAAGTGCGTCTGGTGATTCATGTGGCGGGTCGTCTCTCAGCGAAGGATCAGAGTGCACGATTAATCGAAGCCATTCAGCAGGCCAGCTTGCCGCGTGACCGTTTTCAGACCACCACCATCGTGAATACTGACGATGCGCTGCCTGGCAGTGCCATTTTTGTGGTGCGCAGCATCGCTTCCAGTAAAAAAGCGGCACCGTGGCAGCAATTCATTATCGACAGCAGTGGCGTAACCGCGCACAGCTGGCATCTTAAGCCGGAAAGCGCGTCCGTGGTGGTGATTGATCCGGCAGGCATTGTGCGCTTTGCTAAAGATGGCGCATTATCTGCGGAGGATGTCGCCAGCGTGATGAAACAGCTGCGCGCATTACTGGGTTAAATCACGCATAATGCCCGTCCGGCTATCGCCGCAAAACGCGGAAGGCTGCTGAATTCTCCGACATTTTTATTATCGTGAACTACTCTTAGTTGTAATGGATTAACCCGCCGTTCTTTGAAAACCTGCCAACTATGCTATGGCAGTCGGGGACGATTATTGAAGATGGCATCGAATCATTCGACCTGCTGTGACTTCCTCTGTAGATAAGGACAGCCATGATGACGGTCTGTGCAGAACAACACGTCAATTTCATACACAGCGATGCAGCCAGCCTGTTGAACGACATTGAGCAACGGCTTGATCAGCTTTTACCGGTTGAAAGCGAACGTGACTTAGTGGGCGCTGCCATGCGCGACGGTGCGCTGGCACCAGGAAAGCGTATCCGTCCACTGCTGTTGTTGCTGGCAGCGCGCGATCTGGGCTGCAACGCCACGCCTGCCGGCCTGCTCGATCTCGCCTGCGCGGTAGAGATGGTGCATGCCGCATCACTGATTCTGGATGACATGCCCTGCATGGATGATGCGCAACTGCGTCGCGGACGTCCGACCATTCATTGCCAGTATGGTGAACATGTCGCGATTCTGGCCGCGGTGGCCCTGCTGAGTAAGGCATTCGGCGTGGTTGCTGCGGCAGAAGGCTTAACGGCAACCGCCAGAGCCGACGCTGTGGCAGAATTATCCCACGCAGTCGGCATGCAGGGGCTGGTACAGGGGCAGTTTAAGGATCTCTCCGAAGGTGACAAGCCACGCAGTGCTGACGCCATTCTGATGACCAATCACTATAAAACCAGCACCCTGTTCTGCGCCTCCATGCAGATGGCCTCTATCGTGGCTGAAGCCTCAGGTGAAGCCCGCGAACAGCTGCACCGTTTTTCGCTTAATCTTGGTCAGGCTTTCCAGCTACTGGACGATCTCACTGACGGCATGGCCGACACCGGTAAAGATGCCCATCAGGATGACGGGAAATCAACGCTGGTGAATCTGCTGGGACCACAGGCGGTTGAAACGCGACTGCGCGATCATCTGCGCTGCGCCAGCGAGCATCTGTTATCGGCCTGCCAGGACGGTTATGCCACACACCATTTTGTTCAGGCCTGGTTTGAGAAAAAACTCGCTGCCGTCAGTTAAGGATGCTGCATGAGCCACTTTGCGGTCATTGCACCGCCCTTCTATAGCCATGTGCAGGCGCTTCAGCACCTTAGCCAGGCCTTAATCGCACGCGGACACCAGATCACTTTCATCCAGCAGACGGACGTTAGCGCGCTACTCACCGATAGCCGTATCGGCTTTTTCCCGCTGGGTTTAGCCTCGCATCCGGCGGGCAGTCTGGCACACACCCTGCAACTGGCGGCGCATCCTCTCGGCCCCTCAATGCTGAAACTGATCAATGAGATGGCCCGCAGCACCGATATGCTCTGTCGTGAACTGCCCGTGGTGCTGAGCACCCTGGCGATTGATGGCGTGATCGTCGATCAGATGGAGCCTGCCGGTGCACTGGCGGCAGAAGCGCTGAACCTGCCTTATGTTTCGGTTGCCTGTGCGCTGCCACTTAACCGTGAAGCGGATTTCCCGCTGGCCGTGATGCCGTTTCACTATGCCAGGACCGATCAGGCGCGCGAACGCTATCGCACCAGTGAAAAAATCTATGACTGGCTGATGCGACGTCACGATCGGGTGATCGCCCGCAACGCTCATGCGATGGGATTAGCACCACGGGAAAAACTGCATCACTGTTTTTCACCGCTGGCGCAGATCAGCCAGCTGATTCCGGAACTGGATTTTCCCCGCCAGGCGTTGCCCGATCATTTCCATTCGGTTGGCCCGCTGCGTACCACTGAACCGGCACCCGCCGAGGCGCAGCCTCGCTACTTCCCGCATGGCGACAGACCGCGCATTTTTGCTTCCCTCGGCACGCTGCAGGGACATCGCTACGGCCTGTTTAAAACCATCGTCCGCGCCTGCCAGGAGATCGACGCTCAGTTATTGCTGGCGCATTGCGGTCGGTTGTCACCTTTCCAGGCGGAGAAACTGGCGCAGGCCAGCCATGTTCAGGTGGTCGATTTTGCCGACCAGGCGGCTGCACTGGCGCAGGCCGATCTTGCCATTACGCACGGCGGCATGAATACGGTGCTGGATGGGATTAACCACCTGACGCCGCTGCTGACGATCCCGCTGGCCTTTGATCAGCCGGGTGTGGCTGCCAGAGTGGTCTGGCACGGTATCGGACGTCGCGCCTCACGCTTTACCACCAGCCACTCCATGGCGCGTCAGCTCCAGACCTTACTGGCTGATGAAAGCTACGTTCAGCAGATGAAAACGCTGCGTAGCGCACTTCGTCAGGCGGGCGGAACCACCCTGGCGGCGGACATCGTCGAACAGGCGATGCTGACCCGCCAGCCGGTGCTCACCAGGAGACACTATGCCGCGGTATGATCTGATTCTGGTGGGTGCGGGACTGGCCAACGGGCTGATCGCCCTGCGCCTGAGACAGCAGCGGCCCTCCCTGCGCATTCTGCTGATTGACGCCGAACGTGAACCGGGTGCCAATCACACCTGGTCGTTTCATGCGGAAGATCTCACCGAAACGCAGCATCGCTGGATCGCTCCGCTGGTAGTACATCACTGGCCTGGCTATGAGGTCCGCTTTCCCCAACGCAGTCGCAGTCTGAACAGTGGCTATTTTTGCGTGACTGCGGAGCGCTTCGCGCAGGTCATCCGCGACAGGTTTGCGCCGGATCTGCTGCTGAATACCTGGGTTGCGGGCATCGCTTCACGCACGGTTACGCTGGACGATGGCCGGGTGCTGGAGAGTGACGCAGTGATTGATGGCCGTGGCTACCAGCCCGATGCCGCGCTGCGCATGGGCTTCCAGTCGTTTGTCGGACAGGAGTGGCAGCTCAGCGAGCCACATGGACTGACCGCGCCGATCATCATGGATGCCACGGTAGATCAGCAGGCAGGCTATCGCTTTGTCTACAGCCTGCCCTTTTCTGCAGACACCCTGCTGATTGAAGATACCCACTACATTGATAACGCCACGCTGGAAGGCGATCGCGCCCGTCAGAATATCCGCGACTATGCCGCGCAGCAGGGGTGGCGATTAGACCGGCTGCTACGCGAAGAGCAAGGCGCGTTGCCCATTACGCTGACCGGCGACGTGGCCGCCTTCTGGCAGAAACGCGATTTGCCCTGCAGCGGTTTGCGTGCCGGGTTATTCCATCCGACTACCGGCTATTCTCTGCCGCTGGCGGTCGCGCTGGCTGACCGGCTGGCGCAGATGCAGACGTTTACCTCTGAGACCCTGCACGCCACCATTCAGCAATTCGCCAGTCAGGCCTGGCAGCAACAGCGCTTCTTCCGCATGCTGAACCGTATGCTGTTTCTGGCGGGTCCGGCTGACCAGCGCTGGCAGGTTATGCAACGTTTTTACGGCCTTCCCGAAGGTCTGATCGCCCGTTTTTATGCGGGAAAACTCACTTTGCCTGATCGGCTGCGCATCTTAAGCGGCAAGCCCCCGGTCCCCGTTCTGGCGGCGTTACAGGCTATTATGACTCCTCACCGTCAACAGGCGATGCAATGAATAGAACTACAGTAATTGGCGCAGGCTTTGGTGGTCTGGCCCTGGCCATTCGCCTTCAGGCGTCAGGCGTTCCCACCCGACTGCTGGAGCAGCGTGACAAGCCTGGCGGCCGGGCTTATGTCTATCAGGATCAGGGCTTCACGTTTGATGCCGGCCCCACGGTAATCACCGATCCCAGCGCCATTGAAGAGCTGTTCACCCTCGCGGGTAAAAAGCTCTCTGACTATGTCGAGCTGATGCCGGTGAAGCCGTTTTATCGCCTCTGCTGGGAGTCCGGCAAGGTGTTCAGTTATGACAACGATCAGCCCGCGCTGGAAGCGCAGATTGCCGCGTTTAATCCGCGTGACGTTGAAGGATATCGTCGCTTTCTGGCCTATTCCCGAGCGGTGTTTGCTGAAGGCTATCTGAAGCTTGGCACCGTGCCGTTTCTGTCATTCCGCGACATGCTGCGGGCCGCGCCTCAGCTGGCAAAACTTCAGGCATGGCGCAGCGTTTACAGCAAAGTGGCGAGCTACATTGAAGATGAGCATCTGCGTCAGGCCTTCTCTTTCCACTCACTGCTGGTGGGCGGAAATCCGTTTGCCACTTCCTCAATCTATACCCTGATTCATGCGCTGGAACGTGAATGGGGCGTCTGGTTCCCGCGCGGTGGCACGGGCGCGCTGGTGCAGGGCATGGTGAAACTGTTTGAAGATCTGGGCGGCGAAGTGGAGCTCAATGCCAGCGTTGCCCGGCTGGAGACCCAGGAAAACAGGATTACCGCGGTACACCTGAAAGATGGCCGGGTCTTCCCAACCCGCGCGGTTGCCTCCAACGCAGATGTGGTTCACACCTACCGCGAACTGCTGAGCCAGCATCCCGCTTCGCAGGCGCAGGGACGATCACTGCAAAACAAACGCATGAGCAACTCACTGTTTGTGATCTATTTTGGCCTGAATCATCATCACGATCAGCTGGCGCACCACACGGTCTGCTTTGGTCCGCGCTATCGTGAGTTGATTGATGAGATCTTTAACAAAGATGGCCTGGCAGAGGACTTCTCGCTCTATCTGCATGCGCCCTGCGTGACCGATCCCTCACTGGCACCGGAAGGCTGCGGCAGCTACTACGTGCTGGCGCCTGTACCGCACCTCGGCACCGCCGATATCGACTGGGCCGTTGAAGGTCCGCGCCTGCGCGATCGCATTTTTGACTATCTGGAACAGCACTATATGCCGGGCCTGCGGAGCCAGTTGGTCACGCATCGCATCTTCACGCCGTTTGATTTCCGCGATGAGCTGAATGCGTATCAGGGTTCGGCCTTCTCAGTGGAGCCGATCCTGACGCAAAGCGCCTGGTTCCGGCCTCACAACCGCGATAAAAATATTAATAATCTCTATCTGGTCGGTGCAGGCACGCATCCTGGCGCGGGTATTCCAGGCGTAATTGGCTCGGCCAAGGCTACCGCAGGATTGATGCTGGAGGATCTGGCTTGAATAGTCCGTCACTGCTCGATCATGCCGTAGACACCATGGAGGTGGGATCGAAAAGCTTTGCCACCGCGTCAAAACTGTTTGATGCCAAAACCCGACGCAGCGTGCTGATGCTCTACGCCTGGTGCCGTCACTGTGATGATGTGATTGACGATCAGGTCCTGGGATTCAGCAACGATACGCCATCGCTGCAATCCGCCGAACAGCGCCTGGCGCAGCTGGAGATGAAAACGCGTCAGGCCTATGCCGGATCCCAGATGCATGAGCCCGCCTTTGCGGCCTTTCAGGAGGTGGCAATGGCACACGATATTCTGCCTGCTTACGCTTTTGATCATCTGGCGGGCTTTGCGATGGACGTGCATGAGACACGCTATCAGACGCTGGATGATACGCTGCGTTACTGTTACCACGTCGCGGGAGTGGTTGGCCTGATGATGGCGCAGATTATGGGCGTACGCGACAACGCCACGCTGGATCGCGCCTGCGATCTCGGTCTGGCGTTTCAGCTGACCAATATTGCGCGCGATATCGTTGAAGATGCTGAAGCGGGACGCTGCTATCTGCCCGCTGCGTGGCTGGCTGAAGAGGGGCTGACCGGAGAGAATCTCGCCGATCCGCAAAATCGCCAGGCACTCAGCCACGTCGCCCGTCGGCTGGTGGAAACAGCGGAGCCCTATTATCGATCGGCGTCGGCTGGCCTGCCGGGTTTACCGCTGCGTTCAGCGTGGGCGATTGCTACCGCGCAGCAGGTCTATCGTAAAATCGGTATGAAGGTGGTTCAGGCGGGTTCACAGGCGTGGGAGCAACGCCAGTCCACCAGCACGCCAGAGAAACTGGCACTGCTGGTGGCGGCATCGGGTCAGGCGGTTACTTCCCGGGTGGCGCGTCACGCTCCACGCTCCGCTGACCTCTGGCAGCGCCCCGTTTAACGCCATGACGTTCTCGCAGCGTCGCCTGCAGTTTTGACAGCGGCGGCGCGTAAAGAAAGCCAAACGAGACACAGCCCTCTTTGCCTCGTACCGCATGATGCATGCGGTGCGCCATGTAAAGCCTGCGTAAATAACCCCGGCGCGGAACATAGCGGAATGGCCAGCGCTGATGTACCAGGCCATCATGCACAATAAAATAGAGCAGGCCGTAGAGCGTCATACCCGCGCCGATCCACTGCAAGGGCCAGACACCCGTGCTGCCCAGATAAATGAGCAAAATCGACAGAGCGGCGAACACTACGGCATAGAGGTCATTAACCTCAAACCAGCCTTTATGCGGTTCATGATGTGACAGATGCCAGCCCCAACCCCAGCCATGCATAATGTATCTGTGCGCCAGTGCAGCCGTTATCTCCATTCCGATAACAGTGACCAGAACAATCAGGGCATTCCAAATCCACAACATAGTTTCTCCCGAACATGCATCCTGCAAAGTGGCGCAGAGGTTCAATTTTAACAGAGATTGGGGAAAACAGTGTTCAGGAGAAAAATAAGGGAACACGCTGTTGAAGCTTGAGTGAGGACCATCCTGATGTTTGTGTAGGACGCAGCCTTTAAAGCAGATCGTGATTCAGCGGGGTGCGAAAAGCGTGGCGTGCCGCGGTCATTAACTGACTGGCTGTGACGGTCGTGGGTAATCGCATCAGAATTTTGCTGGCCTGCCAGTAACAGAGCAGCATGACCTCATCCTCCTCTTTTTCAGCCAGTTCATGCAGGCGGGCGCGCAGTGATAACACATCAATGGTCTGCTGCTCGTCAAGCATGTCAGAGATCGTCTGATTGATGACGTGATGGAGAGTTTTCCAGGTGAGATCGGTATGCAAAATTAACCTCTTCTAACGCTTATCAGCTCCGGGCAAACAAACAGCAGTGAAGCAGCTTAAATGGCTGCATCCTGCAAAAGATTGCACACTGCTGACAACTATAGCTGTTCGTGGGCGGCTACGCCGTGCCAGCAGTTGAAAATGCCAAAGTTGGCAATTCTAACGACTAATGGACCTGCCTGTCGCGTATTACACGCGACTCATCAGCTGATTGCTGTTTTTTGTAACAATTGCAGCTGATTCTTAACTGGCTGATGTCAGAGGGATTTGCCAGGGTAAACAGGTTTCCCGTCTCGTTAATGTTCAAGGAGTTGTCGATGAGTCAGCACGCTGATGTACTGGTATGGGGCCACGGCCCTGAGATCTTTGAAGTCTTTCTGGAACCCACCTGTCCTTTTTCGGTGCGCGCCTTCAATAAATTCGACGCGTTACTGGCGCACGCGGGTGAAGAGAACATCACCCTGAAGATCCGTCTGCAATCACAGCCGTGGCACCTCTATTCCGGGCTGATAGTGCGCTATATCCTTGCCGCCGCCTGCGAAAGTAAAGAGGCCGCGAAAAAGGTGATGCAGGCGGTGGCCGATCACCGTGAAGAGTTTGAGTTCACCGATCACTGTACCGGTCCGAACCGCGATGCCACGCCGAATCAAATCCTCGCCCGCCTGAAAGAGGTCAGCGGCGTAGATGCCAGCGCCGCGTTTGATCAGCCCGACCTGCAGAACGCCATTAAATGGCACTGCAAGTATGCCCGTCAGAACGGCATTCACGTTTCACCGACCTTTATGGTTAACGGTCTGGTACAGCCCGAAATCAGCAGCGGTGACGATATAGCGCACTGGGCAAGCTTTCTGATTCGTTAATCTTAGTGCGCGGCTGTGCCTGGCCGCGCCAGACTGAGTCTCTCCTTTGCGACCCTACTCACGCGCAAACTCAATATCCTGATAATTAAGCCTGTTTTCCCATGTGGAGGCCGGGTAAGCTGTACCGCTATCAACAGCAGACGGTGGGAATAAAGCCGCTGCTGTTGTTCATCTTAACGGCACCGCTGGCCTGCATGGCGATAACCTGACGTTACGCCGGGCCCGCACGCCTAATTCATTGAGGATTTGCTGATGACGATGACGCTGCAACAACTGCAGGACAAATATCCGGGTGCCTTCACAGATGCATTTGGTGACTCCCCGGAATTAGCCAGCGAGCTCGCAACGCTGATTATTGCCGGTAAGAAAGTGGCTACCTGCGGGTCGTTGCGGAGCTGGCAGGATCAGGAAGCATTGCCTCAACCGGGCGGTTACAGCATTGTTCTCAACGGCGAACAGCAGCCCGTCTGCGTGATCCGCACCACCGGCTTGTTCCTGACGCGCTTTGACCGCGTGACGCCCGAGATGGCGATGCTGGAGGGTGAAGGCGATCTGAGCCTCGACCACTGGCGTCAGGAACATCAGCGCTACTTCGAGCGTGAAGGCTATTTTCACAGCGAAATGGAGCTGATCTTCGAGACGTTCCAGCTGGTTGAGGTGGTCTAAACCGGCACGCTACAGGGTGTTTGCCGCCACCAGCGCAAGCCGCGCAATCCCCCGCGCGGCAAGGTTCTCAGCCGCCTGGGCTGCGCGCATGCCACTGGCACACACCAGTACCACACGCTGATTCACCGGCGGCTGCCAGGCCGCTATCTGCTGCGGCAGAATTCGCACCACCTGCTCGGCCACACTGACCGGTGCCTCTTCCAGGCTGCGCAACTCCACTATGCAATCATCCTCCATCAGCATGGCCCGATCGATAAAGGGCGTGCCGGGCGCGTCAGGTTCAGGTGCGTCATCAAAACGAAACTGCCTGATATGCCAGTCAACAAAGTCACAGTGGATCATGCAGCCGAGCGGCGATGGCGTCAGTTTTAACAATACGCTCAGCGCCATCTGCGCCTGCATTGCGCCCAGCGTCGCTACCGCCGGTCCCATTACGCCTGCCGTATTGCAGTTACCCGAGGCCGTGGGCAGCTGCGGGAACAGCGCGCGATAGCCAGGCGCACCGCCACAGAATCCGCCAACATAGCCTTTGCGTCCCAGCACCGAGGCGCAGATCAGCGGCAGGCCTGCCGGATAACAGGCATCGGAGAGCTGATAAGTAATAGCGAAGTTATCCGCCGCGTCCACCACCAGATCGATCCCCTCCAGCGCCTGCGGCAGTTGACTGGCGCTTAGCGCGTGAGGATGCGCCTCAACGCGACAGTCAGGATTGCGCTGCGCCAGCGCACGCTGAGCGCAAAATACTTTCTGCTGACCCACATCGTCGACGCCAAACAGCGTCTGCCGGTGGAGGTTGTGCAGTTCAACCCGATCGCCATCGTAAAGACGGATAAATCCCACACCCGCGCCTGCCAGTAACGGCAGCAGCGTTGCACTAAGCCCGCCCGCCCCCACCACCAGCCCCCTTGCCCTGCTCAGCCGCTGCGGCCCCGCTGTACCCATCTCAGGCA
>NZ_LGYX01000014.1:0-117032 GCF_001264395.1 Pantoea sp. CFSAN033090
GACAAGGCGCAGAGCGAGGACATCAGCGGGAGCATACTGAAGTATGTGACCGGTGTGGCTGAGCGATGGCAACGCGGTCATGGCGTAAAAGATTCGTTTCGTGCACCAAGATTTGCCTGGCGGCTTTAGCGCGGTGGTCCCACCTGACCCCATGCCGAACTCAGAAGTGAAACGCCGTAGCGCCGATGGTAGTGTGGGGTCTCCCCATGCGAGAGTAGGGAACTGCCAGGCATCAAACAAGTGAAGAAGCCCCGCACAGTAGTGCGGGGCTTTTTTACGTCTGCACTTTGCCACGTTAAGCTGAAAACGTGACCTGCAGGCATGCGGTATGTCACCCTTAACTACCCATTTTTCACTTCTGAATGACCAGCAACCCGCTGATTTTTCGATAATTAGCGACATGGCTCACAATAATAATCTCGGATTACGCCGCCTTTACCTTCAGTAGACTTAAATGCTTTACTCACTCCTTTAAACGCTGTTGATCAGCAAGGAACAGAGGTAAGGCATGGCACCCACAAATAATAAAACTCAGACGGATGATACAAAGAAACGTATCTGGGCTATCGTCGGCGCGTCATCAGGTAACCTGGTTGAGTGGTTCGACTTCTACGTTTACTCCTTCTTCTCACTCTATTTTGCCCACATTTTCTTTCCGCAGGGCGATACCACCACTCAGTTGTTACAGACGGCGGGCGTTTTTGCGGCAGGATTTTTAATGCGTCCGATTGGCGGCTGGCTGTTTGGCTATATCGGCGACAAACATGGCCGAAAAAATTCGATGCTGGTTTCAGTCTGCATGATGTGTTTTGGTTCGCTGGTGATCGCCTGCTTACCCGGTTACGCAACGATCGGCGTGGCTGCGCCCGTCATTCTGCTGCTGGCGCGTATGTTTCAGGGATTATCGGTGGGCGGAGAATATGGGACCAGTGCAACCTACATGAGCGAAGTGGCTCTGGAAGGACGCAAAGGATTCTACGCCTCATTCCAGTATGTCACGCTGATTGGTGGCCAGTTAGCGGCGGTACTCACCGTCGTGGTCCTGCAATTTCTGCTGACGGATGCAGAACTGCGAAGCTGGGGCTGGCGTATTCCGTTCTTCCTCGGCGCACTCCTCGCCGTTGTCGCATTATGGTTAAGACGCTCACTGGAAGAGACCTCAGATAAGACGAGCCGCGATCATCGCGATGCGGGTAGCGTAATCGGGTTACTGCGCAATCATACTCGTCCCTTCCTGATGGTGCTGGGTTTCACCGCAGGCGGCTCCCTGAGTTTTTACACCTTCACCACCTACATGCAGAAGTATCTGGTTAATACGTCAGGTATGGATCCTAAAACCGCCAGCGGCCTGATGACCGGTGCGCTGCTGGTCTTTATGCTGATTCAGCCGATTATCGGTGCCCTGTCAGATAAAATTGGTCGTCGTACCTCGATGATGATTTTTGGCGCGGGCGCAGCCATCTGTACGGTCCCCATTCTGACACTGTTGCAAAACGTGCAGAGCCCTGGTGTGGCTTTCCTGTTAATCATGCTGGCGCTGCTGATTACCAGCTTCTACACCGCCATCAGTGGCATTCTTAAAGCAGAAATGTTTCCGCCACAGGTGCGCGCACTGGGTGTAGGACTATCTTACGCAGTAGCGAATGCGATCTTTGGTGGGTCGGCAGAGTATGTTGCGTTGCTGATGAAGCAGCAGGGGATTGAGACGACTTTCTTCTGGTATGTTTCAGCGATGGGCGCGGTGGCATTTCTGGTGTCGCTGTTGCTGCACAAGCGCGGTAAGGGGATTAAGCTTTAACAGAGAAAGCTACTGACTCAGATTCCACAGGGCAATGCCGCTGGCAGCACCGGCGGCATCCCAGGCGAAATCTTTCCAGCTCCAGCCGCTGCCATTCGGGCGGCTGTCATACCACTCTTTTCCCGCCCCAGGCGTTAATGAAAACAGTCTGGCTTTGCCGGTCAGAATGGTGCTGACGCTGCCTGCCCATATTCACTACCGGCAGCGGCCAGGACTGCAGAGGCGACAAAATGCTCCGCTTTATCCCGTCCGCTCCACTGATCTTCCGCCATATGGGCGCATCCGCTACACAACAACACAGCAAGCAGCACACTTCGCATAGCAGATGCCTTATTAACCGTAGTGATTAAAGAATCCGGCTGATCAGGCGATCGATACGTATCCGGCGCAGACGGCGAATCAGCTTGCGCACCTTGGCCGGGTAATCAGCAATACTTTCAAGCTCACGGAAATGCGTTACTACCGTCGTGTTCTGCCGGATTAACGTCAGTTCCTTCTCACGCTGAGCCGCTAACTCCTGATGAGGATCGTGGATCAGCACCGCATTTTCCAGATCGAGCCGCCAGGCACGTGGATTGAGGTTATTACCGGTAATCAGCTGCCATTCGTCATCAACCCACATTCCTTTAAGGTGATAACTATTCTCGCCATCCTTCCACAGTCTCACGACCAGCTGATCGGTCGTAACGTAGTAGTGCAAACGGCTCATAAAGCGACGCAGATTGATTTCATACAGGTAAGGCAGCGCGCCTATGATTTTGAACGGCTGATCGGGCGCAATATAGAAGTCATTGGCTGTTTTATCGCCGACGATGATCTCAACCTGTTTTCCCTGACGCAGAAGATGAATGATATTACGTACCAGCAAGGCGGGCATGTTGAAGTAGGGGGTACAGATGATCAGCTTCTGTTCCGCACAGGGCATCAGGTGGAAAATGGTTTTATTGAGCAGGCTATGCTTACCCAGACCGACCAGCGGCGTGACCGTCAGTTCATCGTTGCCGGCATTCCCTTCAAACTGATAATTGAAACCGCGCAGGTCCTGACGGAACTGGCGTGTCTCATTTTTAATTTCAGGACTTGAGGGGCGCTCAGCAAAATCGAGTCGGTTTACCGCTTCCGCTGACTTCAGATTGAGCGTGATCCAGTCATACATCGTATCTGTCAGCTGGGAATTACGGATAACCTGATAACGGTCATAGCGATACTTATCATGCTGATGCAGGTAGACATCATTGATGCTGGCGCCGCTGTAGAGCAGCATGTCATCAATAATGAACCCTTTAAGGTGGAGCACGCCCAGCGCTTCACGGGTATTGACCGGGATACCATAAACCGGGATGGCGATATCCGGATAACGTGTCGCCATTTCGCAATACCAGTCGGCATTGGTTACGCCTCGCGCTGCGCCAATTCGCCCACGCTGCGCACGGTGCCAGTCAACCAGAATCGAAATATCCAGCTCCGGCCGCGCCTGCTTCGCACTATAAAGCGCATCCATGACGGCACGTCCGGCGTCATCATTTTCCAGATAGAGCGCAACAATACAGATGCGAGTCTGCGCTGCCGCAATTTTCTCCAGCAACGTCTGGCGAAATTCGGCAGGCGAGTAAAGTGTCGACACATCCGCAACGGATTGTGACAGTTTCGGCAGCTGTGCGAGGTGTTGTTGGTGTTTGTTACGTTTAAATTTAGACAACATCACAGTGCACTTCTTCTCTGTTCATTGCATGGCCTTTTGCCATCAAATCAGGGTTATAACCACAAATAATAACATCAACTTCGCCGATTCGAACGTTTTTTACCTTTCTCTACAAGGTTAGTTGATCTCATTCTGTAAAGACAATTTCAGGCTGACAATACCGTCATCCAGTTGAATATCAACATGAAAGTTGAGCTTTCGTGCCAGCGTAATCATGCCGCGGTTATGGGGCATGGTGATACCGTTCAATTGTTGCAAGCCGTGATGCCGGGTATAGCGGATCATCTTTTCCAGCAGACGACGGCCCATGCCTAAGCCTTTCAGGTCGGAACGGACCAGCACCGAAAACTCCGCATCAATGTTATCTGCATCAGAGATAGCGCGGGTGACGCCGATGATCTCGGGGCGCCCATGATGCTGACGTACCGCCACAATCGCCATCTCGCGGTCATAATCGATCTGGGTCATGTTGGCGAGATCATCATGAGTAAACTCACTGATTTCACTGAAGTAGCGGTAGTAGAGATCTTCTTTGGTGACCTGACTGATGAAATCGCGCAGCAGGGGCTCATCCTCTGGCAGAATGGGCCGGAACAGGCAGAATTGCCCATCCTTTAACTCTACCTGCTCTTCCAGATGCTGAGGATAAGGACGTATTGCCAGCCGTGCTTCGTTATCGCCGTGGAACGGAGCCAGCGTCAGGGTGACATCCAGCAGGGTAAAATCATTGCCCGCCGCCAGCAGCGGATGAATATCCAGTCGCTGTATCTCCGGGCAATCCACCACCAGGTTAGAGACCTGCACCAGCAGCTGGCTTAAACCGGGGATATCCAGCGGATTCAGCGCGCTGCGGCTGCGGATTTTTCCGCTCTTGATCGCCTGAATCACCAGATAGCGTGCCAGCGTCATATTCAGCGGGGGAAGGGCAACGGCAGCCTGTTTATCGGCCTGCCATTCAACGCCGCCTTCCCCCAGCATAATGATCGGGCCAAACAGGGCATCCTGTTCGACCACGACCCGCAGCTCCTGTGCGCCTGCACGACTCGCCATGCTCTGAACCAGCAGCCCTTCGATACGTGCCTGCGGCAGCGTCTGTTTTACCCGATCAAAAATGGCCTCAGCGGCATGCTCCACTTCGCTGGCATTACGCAGGTAGAGCATCACGCCCTGCACCTCCGATTTATGCGCGATATCGGGTGAACGCAGTTTTAGCGCCACCGGATAGCCAATCTGATCGGCAATGGCCACTGCCGCCTTACTGTCGCTGGCGATCCAGGTCGGCAGCGTGGCCATCCCGTAAGCCTGCAACACCGGCTGCACTTCGTGGGTATCCAGCGCAGTAACACCACGCTCCAGCGCCTGTGACAGCAGCTGGTGTGCATGGGCACTGTCCAGGTTCAGGGTGGCGGGCAGGGCAGGGGTTTCGCGCAGCTGCTTCTGGTTACGGCGGTACTCAACCTGATGCATAAAGGCGGTCACTGTTCCCTCTGGCGTGCGCCAGGTCGGTATGCCCGCCTGCGTAAAGGCTCGGCGCGCGGCTTGTGAAGAGAACTCGCCGCTCCAGTTGGTCAGCAGCGTCACCAGCTTACCGCGCGGGTGACGAGCGATGGTGTCGATCAGATGTCCGGCCGTTTCAGTCGCGGGCGCGACCGCGCTTGGCGCATGAATAATCATCAATGCATCAAGTTCATGGCTGTCGAGCAGGATCTCTGTGCAGGCGGCATAACGTTCTGCTGTGGCGTCATCTTTTAAATCCAGCGGGTTGCCGCGGCCTGCGCCAGCGGGCAACAGCGCCTCGAGCTGCTGAATCGTCTGCTCGCTGAGCTGCGCCAGTTTCCCGTTGCGGGCATAGAGCTCATCCAGCGCCAGCGCGGCGGGGGCGGCACCATTACTGATGATCATCAGCCTGTCGCCACGCAGCGGCCGCATATGACTCAGCGACTCAACGGCGGAGAAGAGCTCATGGGTATCCTGCACCCGCAGTAACCCGGCACGCTGAATGGCTGCATCCCAGGCGGCGTCCAGACCGCTGTGGGTGCCCAGCAGCGCCTGTGCTTCACGGCTGCGGCCACTCTTGATCACCAGAATCGGTTTATTACGGGAGGCGCTGCGTGAGGCAGAAACAAAACGACGCGCATCGCTGAGGTGCTCAAGATAGAGCAGGATAGCGCTGGTTTTACCGTCGCGAGCCAGGAAGTCGAGCAGATCATCGACATCGGTATCCAGACTGTCACCCAGCGCGATAAACCAGGAGAATCCGAGATTACGCTGCTGCGCCCAATCGAGAATGGTGTTGGATACGGCGGCGGACTGGGAGATAAATGCGATACGGCCTTTCTCTATCGGCACTGGCGAGAAGCTGGCATTCAATCCCTGCCAGGGGGCCAGCAGTCCAAGACTGTTCGGGCCCAGCAGACGTATCTGCCACTGGCTGGCGCAGGCTTTGAGTTCGGCCGACTGGCTGGCGGGCGCAGAGAGGATAATGCAGGCTTTGCAGCCTTTCTCCCCGAGCTGTTGTAGCAGTTCGAGGTTACGTTTTGAGTGGGTGCAGATCACTGCCAGGTCTGGCGCGAAAGGTAAGCTGTCGATGGTGGGCCAGGCCAGTACGCCGCTGACCGCTTTATATTTCGGCGTCACCGGCAACACCGGGCCGCTAAAACCGCCCGCCAGCAGGTTACGCATCATAAAGTATCCGGCGCGCCCTGGCGTGACCGAGGCACCAATCACCGCAATTGATTTAGGTCGTAACAGCGCTTCCAGTCCGCGTTGGCTCATCTCGCTCTCCAGAGTTCGGGATTTGCGTGATTGTAAACGCTTTTTGCTGGCAGTGCTTTCGGGCAGATCGCAGGCTGCGCATCCCGATTTTAATCTCTGTCCCCGCAGGGACGCTCCCACCAGGAGGTGACAGGGCGATTAATCCTGTCCGGCGTGGTGCGGTTTCCCTGCCAGGTAGGCCGCGCGGAACTGATCAAAATGGTGAGATAACGCCTCAGCCGCCAGCCGATCGCCCGCCTGCGCCAGCAGCGCCGCGGCCACTTCAGCAGTGCAGTGCTGACCTGCGCCGTGGGCTTCACGCAGCGTATAGCGCGACGGGGTGCTGACCTCCAGCGACATCACCGGCAGGGCGTCGAGCCAGGGGCTTTTACGGAACATTTTGCGGGCTTCGGTCCAGGTGCCATCCAGCATAATAAACAGCGGCGGCTTGCCACTGGCGGGCGGCGTTGTCAGCACTTCGCGACCGGGGTCGGCATAGGATGCCGGGAAAACCACCAGCGGCTGATAATCGGGATTGCGCACCGCCGCCAGCAGCAGCGGATCCGGCTCGGTGCGTGACCAGCCAAAAGCCTGGGTATCCGGCAGAATATCGGCAATCAGCCGACCGGTGTTGCTCGGCTTCATCGGCTCGGTATCGAACATCACCAGGCAGAAGCGGCTACGGGCGGACTGCGGCACAATCTGACTGCAGAGACAGTTGATCTCTGGCAGCAGGCAGCCCTGACAGCGGATGACCCGATTCCCGCGCGCGAGGAAAGGACGGGTGGATCGGGCCAGGCGTTGGGTGCGCAAGCGCAAAACAGCATTATCAGACATGAGTATTCAGGGCAGGAAAAACGTCAGTGTAATCGAAGCGCAGGCGAAAAGGAAAAGGCCAGCCAGGCTGGCCTCTGAAGATTAAAGTGACTCATCCAGCCATTCATTGAAAGGCGCTTTGGGCATCGCGCCATTCAGCATGTCGACCCGTTCGCCGTTCTTAAACAGCATGATGGTCGGGATACTGCGAATGTTGAAACGGGCGCTCAGGGCCGGTTCCGCTTCGGTGTTCACTTTAATAAAGCGGACTTTACCGCTGCGTTCACTGGCGACATCTTTAAACACCGGCGCAAAATTGACACAGGGACCACACCAGGGCGCCCAGAAATCGATCACCACCGGCAGATCATCCTGCAGATATTTGTCAAAGTTAGCGCTGGTGGCATTCACCACTTCGCCATCAAATAACGCATTTCCACAGCGACCACATTTCGCCACGTCGGCAAGGCGTTCTTCAGGAACGCGATTGGTTGCCTGACAGGAAGCGCATACCGTATTCATAGGAACCTCTGATGTTGAAAAGTGTCAGTCTGATAAATATTGTTCATTATGAAAGGAGACGGATTCCCTCTCAATCTGGATTGCTCTATAGGTTCAATAGTTGATAGCTAAGCGCCAGCACATCAGGTAATCTGCGCGCTCTCAATGCAGGAGGAAGACATGAACGACGAATTTAAAGGCAAGAGCGGTAAGGTTAAGGTGATGTACGTGCGTGGCGAGGACGATAAAAGCGCGCGCGCGCCTAATCCTCGTACAGGCAAAGGTGGTCACGCTGCTGCCCGTTCGGATGATAATCGTCGTTCGTCTGGCCCCCGTACTGAACGCAGTCAGGAAGGTGGTCGCTCCGCTGGCCGTCGCAGCGACGACACCGGTCGCAGCAGTTCACCGCGTCGTGATGAAGGCGGACGTAGCGCTCCACGCCGTTCAGACGATGGCGCAGGCCGCCGCAACGATCGTGGCGATGATAATCGCGGCGCCTATGGCAGCAGCGATTCCCCATGGCGCACCGTGTCACGCGCGCCATCAGCAGATCGTCCGGCAACCGAAAGCGATAAGCCGGATCACGGCGGCATCAGCGGCAAAAGCTTCGTCGATCCCGAGCAGATCCGTCGTCAGCGTAACGAAGAGACGCGCGTCTATGGTGAGAACGCCTGTCAGGCGCTGTTCCAGAGCCGTCCTGAAGCGATTGTTCGCGCCTGGTTCGTGCAGGAAGTGACACCGCGTTTCCGCGAAGCGCTGCGCTGGCTGGCGGCTAACCGCAAAGCCTATCACGTCGTGGAAGATGCAGAGATTACCAAAGCGTCAGGCACTGAGCATCACGGTGGCGTCTGCTTCCTGATCAAAAAGCGCATGGGTATGGCGGTTTCTGAATGGCTGAGCCAGGCGAATACCAAAGATTGCGTGCTGGCACTGGAAGATGTCAGCAACCCGCATAACCTCGGCGCGATTATGCGCAGCTGCGCGCACTTTGGCGTAAAAGGTTTGCTGGTGAACGACGCCTCATTGCTGGAGTCAGGCGCAGCGGTACGTACCGCAGAAGGCGGTGCTGAGCATGTGCAGGCTATCAGCGGCGCAACTTTCAGTGAAGGTCTGGAAGCGTTCCGTAAAGCGGGTTACACCATCGTCACCACCTCCAGCCATCAGGGCACGCCGCTGGCGCAGGCTCAGCTGCCCGAGAAAATGGTGCTGGTGTTAGGGCAGGAGCGTGAAGGTCTCTCTGACACCGCGTTCAAACAGGGTGACATGAGCCTGTCGATTGGCGGCACCGGCAACGTAGAAAGCCTTAACGTCTCGGTCGCAACCGGCGTACTGCTCGCCGAATGGTGGCGTCAGAACGCATAAAAAAACGGGCCGAAAGGCCCGTTTTGCTGTGTAACGTTAGTGCGCGCCACCGCCACCGCCGCCTGCGCTAAACGGCGGGCGGGCAAACCAGATCAGCACCAGCAGAATCAAAAAGACCCCCGCCGACGCCCAGAAAATTTCATTCGCTGAAATAATCAGTCCCTGATTGGTAATCTGCTGCGCGATCCAGGCCGACGCCTGCTGCTGCGTCATCCCCATGCTCTCCAGCTGGCTATACATCTGCTGCGAATTGACGTTGTAAGGGGTAATCGACTCCGTCAGGTAGCTATGATGCATCGACTCGCGGTTACTCCACATAGTGGTGGTAATCGACGTTCCCACCGAGCCTGCAAAGGTACGCATAAAGTTCGACAGGCTGGAGGCAGCGGCCATGCGCTCCGGCGGCAGTCCCGACAGCGTAATGGTGGTCAGCGGCATAAAGAAGCAGGCCACGGCAAAGCCCTGAATAAACTGCGGCCAGGCTGAGGCACCAAAGTCCATTCCCGGTTCAAACGTATACGCGCGCCAGTAGAAGCAGACGGCATACATAATGAAGCTGAACGTGACCAGCCGTCGCATGTCGAGCTTATGGGCAAAGCGTCCGATGATCGGCGACAGGATCACCGGCAAAATGCCCACCGGCGCAGACGCCAGACCGGCCCAGGTTGCGGTGTAGCCGTAGACCTCCTGCAGCAGCTGCGGCAACAGAACAATCGAGCCGAAGTAGAGCATATAAGCCAGACTGATCGACAGGCAGCCAATGGTGAAGTTGCGCGACTTAAACAGCGACAGATCTATGATCGGGTGATCGTCAGTCAGCTCCCACACCAGCAGGACTGACAGCGCAATCACGGCCACTACCCCGAGCACGATGATCTCGGACGAGTTAAACCAGTCGAGCTCCTTTCCGCGATCCAGCATCACCTGCAAACAGCCGATCCCCACCACCAGCAGCACCAGCCCGACCATATCGATCCGCCGGATTTCGGTTTTGGTTTCCCGGCCGCGCAGGGTTTGCAGCGTCAGTATTACCACCGCCACACCAATGGGCACGTTGATAAAGAAGATCCAGCCCCAGTGATAGTTATCGCTGATCCAGCCGCCCAGTATCGGGCCACAGATCGGGGCGACGATCACCGTCATCGCCCACAGCGACAGCGCAACACTGCGCTTGGCGGGCGGATAGTTGTTGAGCAGCAGACTTTGCGACAGCGGGATCAATGGACCCGCGACGATCCCCTGAATGACGCGGAAGAATATCAGCATCTCCAGGCTGTCTGACATGCCGCACGCCCAGGAGGCGATAGCAAAAAGAATGGTCGACCAGGTAAAGAGCTTCACTTCACCGATGCGTTTTGCCAGCCAGCCGGTCAGCGGGATCGAGATCGCATTGGCCACACCAAACGAGGTGATCACCCAGGTTCCCTGGGAGTTCGACGCCCCCAGATTACCGGCAATCGTAGGGATAGCCACGTTGGCGATGGTCGAGTCCAGAACCTGCATGAACGTCGCCAGCGACAGCGCAATGGTCATCAGGACCAGCGGCATTCCTTCAAGCGGTTTTTGTGCCATTACAGCCTCCGCGTCATCATCCGGCGTTGGCGCGGACGATATAGGTGATCAGCTGATTGACCGGCGCAAGGTCAATCGCTAGTGCGTTGCTGCTGTAAGCGGCTTGCTGACGGGCGCTGGTGGCCAGCGCGCTGCCCTCTTTGCTGGTGGTATCTATTTTAACCAGCGTTGAGAGACCAATACGCAGCGGATGTCTGGCGATATCTTCCTGATTCAGTTCGATACGAACCGGCAGGCGCTGAACCACTTTGATCCAGTTACCGGTGGCATTCTGTGCCGGCAACAGTGAGAAGGCGCTGCCGGTGCCCATATCCAGTCCTGCAACTTTGCCCTGATAAACCACTTCGTCACCGTAGATGTCGGCAACCACGGTGACAGGCTGACCAATACGAACGCCAGCCAGCTGGGTCTCTTTAAAGTTGGCATCGACCCACAGATTCGTTGCAGGCACGACGGCGAGCAGCGGGGTGCTGGTGGAGATTTGCGAACCGACCTGCACGCTGCGACGGGAGACAAAACCATCCATCGGACTACGGATTTCGGTGCGCTGCAGCGCCAGCCAGGCGTCACGCAGCTCAGCCGCGCTCTGTTGCACGGCAGGCTGATTTTCCAGTGAGGTGTTGAGGATCATCGCCTGATTCGCATTGTATTGCTGAATCGCCACGTCCAGTTGTGCTTTGGCCGTCGCGACGGCATCGCGGGCGTGCTGCAACTCTTCACGGCCAATCAGATTAGCCGCGCCTAACGGCTCACGGCGTTTCAGGTCGGCCTGTGCCTGCGCCAGAGCGGTCTGTTGCAAGGTAATGCTGGCCTGATACTGTTTGCCATTAATCATCAGCTGATGCGTCTGACGCACGCTGGTGGCGAGTGCCGTCTGCGCTTTTTCAAACGCCTGCTCCGCATCCGTCTTATCCAGTGAAACCAGCACATCGCCTTTTTTGACGAAATCGGTATCTTCAAACCAGACTTTATTCACGCTACCGGAGACCTGTGCCATCACCTGCACCTGGTTACCCGCAACGTAGGCGTCATCCGTTTCCTGAAAATGGCGCAGGACCAGGAACCAGTAAACTCCCCAGGCAATACCAATCAGCACAAAGATCAGCGCCAGCACGATGAGCACACTTTTGCGCTTCTTCTTTTTGTTGGCTGACGGTTGCGGGCTTTGTGCTTCTGCCGTTGCACTCATGTCTTTCTCCACGTTTTCCATTTAGTCGGGCGGCAGAAATCCCTTTTCGCCAGCGCCCGAGTCGAAAAAGCCAGCGACTGAGCGCTGGCCAGATAAAAAAGGAAATTAAAATAACGATTCCGACAGGTGATTGTGTCGCACTTATTGCTATTAGCGGGAAAGCGAGGCGATCAGCTGATCTTCATCCATTTTATCAAGACGATTAAGTAGCTTACGGGTAATGCCTTCCAGCTGCGACTTCTCATCGACGGAGAGCGACGACCAGAGGTACTGCAGGCTCTGATGCTGAGGTGGCAGCAACTGACGCAGGAACTCCATCCCTTTATCGGTCAGATGCAGGTGCAGGCAGCGACGGTCGTGATCGCTTTCGCGACGCTCAATCCAGCCGCGCTTTTCCAGCTCATCAGCAATGCGCGTGGCATTGGTGCGTGAAGAGCCAAGGGCAGAGCTGAGCTCAGAGGGCTGAATACTATGGTTTTCCTGTGCATCCAGCGTAATCAACGCCATGAACAGGGTTTCATTAATACCCTGTGCTTTCAGCATTTTATTGCGGTTGTCCAGCAGTTTACCCTGCATATGCATACAGAGACGCGTCAGAATAATTTCCTGCAACGGAAAATCCTTATGGCGATTGGCACGGATGTTTAGCATCTGCTCAATGGGAGTAAACGAACTTTCCATTAAAAAAAACCTCACTAATTGCAACTTGTATAATAACTATGGTGACAGGATAAGCGTAGTCACTTTTTGGCAGGTGATCGCTGACAGAATCACTATTCACCATCAAAGGTATTCCAGGCCATTCCCTGGCCCTGGGTCAAAAACCCGTACGTCCGGCGGCAGCCGCTGTGCCGGAACGTGATCAAAAAGGGGGCAAATTTAATAATATCGCGGGGAAAAATAACTGAAGTGAATAGGTTTGCTACTAACCATAACAAACCTAACCATTTGTGACCAGACGCAATGCGCTGTCCGGCCAGGCTTCAGTTGATTTTTTCCGGCTCAAAGCGCGATCCGGCTGCCCAAATCAGCAGATTAACCACAGTCAGCAGCGCGCCAGCGCCACAGACGCCATACCAGCCCCAAAGATGGTAAGCGGTCGCGGAGAGCAGTGAGCCGGCCGCGCCACCCATAAAGTAGCTGGTCATGTAACCGGCATTAAGACGGTTCCGCGCCTCCGGCATCTGCGCGTAGATCACGCTTTGATTGGTGATATGGACGGCCTGTACCGCCAGATCCAGCAGCAGGATGCCGACGATCAGCGGCGCAAGCTGCTCCGCGCCCCACGCAATGGCGGCCCACGACAGCAGCATAAGCAGCAGGCCCAGTCGGGTGGTCAGCTTCGCTTTACCCTTGTCAGCCAGCGCGCCCGCCTGACGTGCGGCCAGCGCACCCGCGGCACCGACCAGCCCCAGCAAGCCAATCTCGCCCTCTGAGAAGTGATAGGGCTCCCCGGCGAGCAGAAAGGCCATTGAGGTCCACAGCAGGCTGAAATTGGCAAAGGAGAGGCAGCCGGTCCAGGCGCGGGTGCGGAGCACCCGATTACCCGCATACAGGCGAAAGATGGAGGCCAGCAGTTGCGGATAGCTCATGGGCACGGACTGTTTCACGCGCGGCAGCGATCGCCACAGCGCCAGGGCCATCACCACCATCAGCAGGCTGGCAGTCCAGTAAACGGTACGCCAGCCGCCAAGCTGCGCCAGGCCGCCTGCCACGGTTCGCGCCAGCAGAATCCCCAGCAGCAAACCGCTCATTACCGTTCCCACGATTTTGCCGCGCCGCTCCGGCTCTGCCAGCGTGGCGGCCAGCGGCACCAGGATTTGTGCGGCGACCGAGAACAGGCCGGTCATCACCGTGCCCAGCAGTAAAAAGAGAAAGGAGTGCGAAAGGGCGATAATCACCATGCCGGCAGCAGCCAGCAGGATCATCGTAACAATCAGGCTGCGTCGTTCAAACCGATCGCCAAGCGGCACCAGCAGCAGCAGACCGCAGGCGTAGCCCAGCTGCGCCGTGGTGACAATAAATCCGGCGAGGCTGACAGAGAGATCAAACTGTTGGGCGATGGTATTCAGTAGTGGCTGAACGTAGTAATTACTGGCTACGCAGAGGCCAGTTGCTACTGACATCAGCATTACTAAAGCAGGCGTCAGACCCTGGCGAGTCGCATTCATAAACAGCATCGGTCGCTAATAATCATTTGAGGTTAATAGTAACTCAAAAAACTATTTCACACGCATGTTTATTAACAGGCCATACCAGTCGGGATATCAGCCATAAAAAAGGGCAGAAAAATTTCTGCCCTCAGATAACTGCCCGACTAAAAGCGTATGCTCACTGAGCCAGCACTTTTATCAACCGCCCTGGGGCGGAAATGTTTTCAGGTTATTGCGCGGCGGCCTGCGCCTCGCTGATCCATTTATCGAACTCAGCCTGATGCGCCTTAATCCAGCCATCCACATGACGGTTAATCGCCTCTTCTGAGTTTTGTCCGGCATGCATTGCTGAGTTTTCAGCATTGATATCGGTAATGGGCAGCTTCATGACCGCAAACAGACGGGCAGCCGCCGGGTTTTTCGCCGCCCAGGCTTTGTTGGCGACGATGTGCATGGTGTTAACCGGGAAACCGTAGTTCGCGCCGTTTGGCAGCTTAGTATCCACATCCTTCTGTTCGCCAGGCAGCGAAGAGAACGGCACCTGCAGCCAGACCACATCGCGGCCCGGCTTCAGCACATCGCTCAGCCAGTAGGGCGTCCAGGTGTAATAAAGGATCGGTTTACCCTGTTTGTAGCGCGCCAGCGTATCCGCCACCATCGCCGAATAGTTACCCATATTGGCGGTCACGGTATCACTGAGACCGAAGGCGCTGTTCTGATGATTAATCACCGCTTCACAGCCCCAGCCTGGCGTACAGCCGGTCATATCCGCTTTGCCATCGCCGTTGGCGTCAAACAGGCTGGCGATCTTAGGATCTTTCAGCTGTTCGATATTGGTGATGTGATATTTCTCGGCGGTCTTCTTATCAATCAGATAACCCTGGGCGGCACCGGTAACGTAGGTTCCCTGACGATAGAGCTTCTGATCGCCACCGGCGGCTTTGTACATGTCGTCATGCAGCGGCTGCCAGTTCACCGCGGTAAAGGTGGCGTCGCCAGCGGCGATAGAGGTGTAGCCAACGTTGTAATCCACTTCACTCGGCTTGCTGACCTGATAGCCGAGTTTTTCCAGCGCGCGGCTGACAATCAGGGTCTGAAAAGTCTCTTCAGCGATAGTGCTCTGTATGGGTTGTACCGTAATACCTTTGCCCGGCAGATCGGCAGCGGAGACGTGTGAAACGGCCAGCGTGGTTACCACGGCGGCGAGCAGAGAGGCTCTGTTGCGCATAGTCATTCCTTATTTCAGATGTCGCGTCAGGATGGGCGGCGCGCAGGCACCGCCCGACAGATTATTTTTTACGCGAAGGAGAGAAGATCAGGCCCAGCGGGCCGGTGTGATACCAGTGACGATTACCGCGGCTGCGGCTATCGCGACCAAACGATTGGGTCAGACGGTCAAGGATAATGGCAAGGATCACAATCCCCACACCACCCACCGTAGCCAGCCCCATGTCGAGACGGCCAATACCGCGCAGCACCATCTGACCGAGTCCGCCCACGGCGATCATCGAGGCGATCACCACCATCGACAGCGCCAGCATCAGGGTCTGATTAACGCCCGCCATAATGGTGGGCATCGCCAGCGGCAACTGCACTTTGAATAGCAGCTGACGCGGACTGGCACCAAAGGATTCGCTCGCTTCGATCAGATCGGCGGGCACCTGCTTAATGCCGAGAATAGTCAGACGCACAATCGGTGGCAGGGCGAAGATAATCGTGACCACCACGCCTGGCACGTTGCCGATACCAAACAGCATCACAATCGGCACCAGATAGACAAAGGCGGGTGTTGTCTGCATCGCATCCAGCAAGGGGCGTACGATACGCGCTGCCCGTTCACTGCGGGCCAGCCAGATCCCCAGCGGCAGGCCGATGAGAATGCAGAACATCAGCGCGGTAAGCACCAGCGCCAGCGTGACCATCGCCTGCGACCAGGCGCCAATTGCGCCAATCAAGATCAGCGATACCAGCGTGGCGATGCCCATGGCGGGTGTCGCGATCTGCCAGGCGATCAGCGCAAACACCAGAATCGCTACCGGCGCGGGCATCCCCAGCAACAGCTGCTGAAAGGCGCTGAGAATATAGTCAACCGGTACCCGGATACCCTGAAACAGCGGGCGGAAATGGTTGACCACCCAGTCGATACCGGTGGTCACCCAGTGATCAAGCGGGATCCATGTTTTGTGGAACGGATCCATGATATTGAAATGTTCCGGCGCGGGCGCGGGGGCGCTGTTGAGCCAGTCACTGCTGCTGGCTGCATCGGGTGTCGCGCTGCCATCGGGCGTGCCCCAGGCATCGGCACCGCCGCTGCTGGTGGGCGCAGCCTGACTGCTGGCGGCGGTGCCGCTATCCCACGGATTGGTGGTTTCCTGACTCATGGCTGGGCTCCTTCACGATCTAACGCGCGCAATAGCGTGCTTTTGGAAATGATACCGACATACTGATTCTCCTCGCCGACCACTGGCACCGCACAGGGTGCCTGAGCAACGTGCGAGAGCAGATCGCTCAGTGAGGTATCGGCGGGCACCGCGGCTGGCGAGTCGAGAAGGGCACTATCGAGTCCCAGACCTGCTGCCAGCGCGGCTTTCAGCGAGTCGGTGGAGACCACGCCAAGAAACTTCTGTTTTTCCAGCACGTAGCCGTAGTCGCGGTCTTCATCCTGCAGCAGCTTAATGGCGGAGCGCGGGCCGAAACCTGGCGCTTTGCGGATCAACGCTCCCGCGCTACGACGGGCGATATCTTTGGCGCTGAATACGTGACTGATATCGACGCCACGGAAAAAGGTGCGGACATAGTCATTGGCCGGGTTATTCAGGATCTCATCCGGCGTACCAACCTGTATCACTTCGCCGCCCTGCATAATGGCAATTCGGTCGCCAATACGCATCGCTTCATCAAGATCGTGGGAAATAAAGACGATGGTGCGCTGATGCCTGGCTTGTAAATTAACCAGCTCATCCTGCATTTCAGTACGAATCAACGGATCCAGTGCGGAGAAGGCCTCATCCATTAATAAGATGTCGGGATTGATGGCCAGGGCACGGGCTAATCCGACGCGCTGTCGCATCCCTCCGGAAAGTTCATCCGGGTAAGCGTGCGCATAATTCTCCAGCCCGACCTGACGTAACGCTTCCAGTGCTTTTTCCTGGCGTTCAGCCAGTGCGACTCCCGCTAATTCCATACCAAATGCCGTATTATTTAATACATTCATGTGCGGCATCAAAGCAAATGACTGGAATACCATGCTGATTTTATTTCTGCGCACGTCACGCAGTTCGCTGGCTGATATTTTGGCAATATCGACACCGTCAATAATCACCTGGCCGCGCGTCGGCTCTATCAGACGATTGAGAAGGCGAACCATGGTCGATTTTCCTGAACCGGATAACCCCATGATGACGAATATCTCGCCTTCTTCAATGGCCAGACTGGCGTTCTTTACACCAAGAGAGAGCCCGGTCTTCTCAAGAATGACATCTTTGGTCGCACCCTTTTCAATATATTTAAACGCGCGATCCGGATTGTCGCCAAATATTTTATAGAGATTTTTTACTTCGAGCTTAATAGCCATGCAGTCATTAAATCCTGGTTGAAATATCTAATATTATCCTGTCGTTCCCGCTGAAATTTAAGCAGGCCATACCGTAGCACACTGACGTTATCTGACAACCCTGAAGTGGAATATTGACCGGCCGCGGGACATTCAGATGCCGATTATCTTCAGTGCTCACAAGGGATAAACGTGGATTAATTTTTTGTGAAATCATTGGCGGGTTTTTGGCATTTCAGCCGATTTGCCGCGTGAAAGGGAGAAAAACAAGCGTCACCAGGGTGAAATATTACGGAAATAATGGATTCCGATGCAGGGAAATAATCACGCCTGAAACGATCGGGTTCAGTGGAATAATTGGTCGAAAAAAAAGGAAATGCGGGGCGGGTGAGAATCAACAAACGGTGAAATAGTCAGGCTGTGTTGCAGTAATATTTTTTTCTTATGATTAGACGGAATGGCGCGGCTGACACGGCACTGCCAGAGAAAACCGGATGCTGATAAAACAGCACCCGGTAACCCTCAGAAATTCCAGTCCTCATCTTCGGTTTCGACCGCTTTTCCCATTACATAGGAGGAGCCTGAACCGGAGAAGAAGTCGTGGTTTTCGTCGGCGTTGGGCGACAGAGCCGACAGAATAGCCGGATTCACCGCTGTCAGCTCCGCCGGGAACAGCGCCTCGTAGCCTAGGTTCATCAACGCTTTGTTGGCGTTGTAGTGCAGGAAGGTTTTCACCTCCTCTACCCAGCCGACATCGGCATAGAGCGCCTCGGTATAAGCCACTTCGTTCTCATACAGCGCCAGCAGCAGATCATAGGCGAACTGCTGCAGCTCTTCGCGGCGCAGATCGTCAGCGGCAGCCAGCGCCTGCTGATATTTGTAACCGATGTAGTAACCGTGCACCGCCTCATCGCGAATAATCAGGCGAATCAGGTCAGCGGTGTTGGTCAGCTTGCCACGGCTCGACCAGTACATCGGCAGCCAGAAGCCGGAATAGAACAAAAACGACTCCAGGAAGACGCTGGCGATCTTCTTCTTCAGCGGATCATCGGCCTGGTAGTGTTCCAGAATGATGCGCGCCTTGTTCTGCAGCGGCGCATTCTCTTCACTCCACTGATAAGCGGCATCCACATCCTGGGTGTTACACAGCGTTGAGAAGATCGAACTGTAGGAGCGGGCATGCACCGCTTCCATAAAGCTGATATTCGACAGCACCGCCTCTTCGTGCGGGGTAATGGCATCTTCCATCAGCCCCGGCGCGCCGATCACGTTCTGGATAGTGTCGAGCAGCGTCAGGCCGGTGAACACCCGGATGGTCAGCTGCTGCTGCTGTTTATCCAGCGTCTGCCAGCCGGGCAGATCGTTGGAGAGCGGCACTTTCTCCGGCAGCCAGAAGTTGCTGGTGAGACGATTCCACACTTCAAGATCTTTGTCATCCTGAATGCGGTTCCAGTTAATTGCCTGAATCTGTTTTAATTTCATCGTTTTCATCACAGGGAGCATGAGACGCAACCCTGAACCTCCGTGCCCTGAAGCGCCATCTGGCGCAGTCGAATGTAATAGAGCGTTTTGATGCCTTTTTTCCACGCGTAAATCTGCGCTTTGTTGATGTCACGGGTTGAGACGTCATCGCGGAAGAACAGCGTCAGCGACAGGCCCTGATCGACATGCTGAGTCGCTTCTGCGTAGGTATCAATAATCGCTTCCGGCCCAATCTGATACGCATCCTGATAGAGATGGAGATTCTCATTGGTCATAAAGGGCGCGGGATAGTAGACGCGGCCGGTTTTGCCCTCTTTGCGGATCTCGATAGGGGAGACAATCGGATGGATGCTGGAGGTGGCATGGTTGATGTAGGAGATTGAACCGGTTGGCGGGATCGCCTGCAGGTTCTGATTAAACAGCCCGTGCTGCATCACCGCGTCGCGCAGCGCCTGCCAGTCCGCCTGTGTCGGCAGGGTCAGTCCGGCGTCGGCAAACAGCGTCGCTACCCGTTCCGTGCGCGGCAGCCATTCGCGCTGCAGATACTTATCGAAGTAGACGCCGCTGGCGTACTGCGATTCCGCAAAGCCATCGAAGGTCTGCTGACGCTCCTGTGCCAGCTGATTAGAGGTGCGCAGCGCATAATAGGTGATGCAGTAGAAGTAGAGATTGGTGAAATCCAGCGCTTCCGGTGAACCATAGGCGATGCCTTCCCGCGCCAGATAGCCGTGCAGGTTCATCTGACCCAGGCCAATGGCGTGCGAACGGCGATTGCCTTCGGCGACCGAGGGCACCGAGCCAATTTCGCTCATCATCGACACCGAGGTCAGGGCGCGGATCGCCACATCCACGGTACGCGCCAGATCGCGTGAATCCATGGCGTGCGCAATGTTCAGTGAGCCGAGATTACAGGAGATATCTTTGCCGATCCGGCGATAGCTGAGATCGTCATTGTACTCGCTGGCGCTGTTCACCTGCAGGATCTCAGAGCAGAGGTTGCTCATGTTAATGCGACCGGCAATCGGGTTGCTGCGGTTCACGCTGTCCTCATACATGATGTAGGGATAGCCCGACTCAAACTGAATCTCGGCCAGCGTCTGGAAGAAGTCGCGTGGCTGAATATAGGTTTTACGGATGCGGTCGTCGGCCAGCATCTCGTCATATTTCTCGCTGATGCTGATATCGCCAAAGGCCTGGCCGTAGATCCGTTCAACGTCGTAAGGCGAGAACAGCGCCATCGGTTTGTTCTCTTTTGCCAGCTGGAAGGTGATATCGGGGATCACCACGCCCAGCGACAGGGTTTTGATGCGGATCTTCTCATCGGCGTTTTCGCGCTTGGTATCAAGGAAGCGGAAAATATCGGGATGGTGCGCATTGAGCCACACCGCGCCAGCGCCCTGACGCGCGCCGAGCTGATTCGCATAAGAGAAGGCATCCTCCAGCATTTTCATCACCGGGATAACGCCCGACGACTGATTTTCAATACGTTTGATTGGCGCACCGGACTCACGCAGGTTCGACAGCAAAAAGGCGACGCCGCCGCCGCGCTTTGAGAGCTGTAGTGCCGAATTCACGGCGCGACCAATCGACTCCATATTGTCTTCGATGCGCAGCAGGAAGCAGGAGACCAGCTCACCGCGTTGCTGTTTGCCGCAGTTCAGGAAGGTTGGTGTAGCGGGCTGGAAACGGCCGCTGAGGATCTCCTCCAGCAGGGCCCGCGCAAGCTTTTCATCGCCCTGAGCCAGCGTCAGCGCCACCATGCAGGCGCGCTGTTCGAAGGTTTCCAGATAGCGTTTGCCGTCGAAGGTCTTCAGGGTGTAGCTGGTGTAGTATTTCCAGGCACCGAGAAAGGTTTTGAACTCAAATCCCCAGTTCTCCGCCACCTCATGCAGCGCAAGCAGGAACGAAAAATCGTACTGGTTCAGCACTTCCGCTTCGTAATAGCTCTCTGCCACCAGATAGCGTAAACGCTCAGCGCAGCTATTGAAGGGGACGGTATTGGGTTGCACATGCTGCAGATAAAACTGACGTGTCGCTTCGCGATCCTTGTCGAACTGGATGCGGCCCTCGGCGTCGTAGAGATTGAGCATGGCATTAAGGGCGTGATAATCGAGCGTCACGCCGTTGAGGGTGTCTGTTGTTGCCAAAATTGGGTTACTCCCGCTTTAACTTTCGCGATATCGTCAGGCGTTCCCATCAGCTCGAAGCGGTAGAGGCAGGGAACCTGACATTTATTTGCAATGATGCTGCCCGCCAGGCAGTAACCGGCACCGAAGTTACGGTTGCCCGCTGCGATTACGCCACGAATACCGCGTCGGTTCGCCTCATCATTAAGAAACTGAATCACCTGACCGGGCACCGCACCGCGACTGCTGCCACCGCCATAGCTGGGCACCACCAGAATATAGGGCTGGTCGATATGCAGTTGTTGCCGGGCATCAAGCGGGATGCGCCGGGCGGGCAAGCCGAGGCGCGTCACAAACCGGTGAGTGTTTTCCGACTGGCTGGAAAAATAGACCAGCGGGAACATGTGTTTATCCCCCGACAGCAGAAAGCGAGCGCAGCGTGGCGATTTTGTCCGGGCGGAAACCGCTCCAGTGATCGTTATCTGCCATCACGACGGGTACCTGGCGGTAACCCAGTGATTTCAGGTTGTCGATCGCCTCGGGCTGGCTGTCGAGATTGATAAGCTGATAGGCGAGACCCTGACGGTCCATCGCATTTTTGGTTGCCGTGCACTGGACACAGTTATCTTTAGTGTAAATAATAATGCGCATGATTCGTATTTCCCTCTATATGCGGTTCTGATGTCAGGAAACAGAGCAGGAGGAGCAGGTTGCGGGCCTCATTCTGCCGGACATCTGGTGTCGTGCTGATGAGATAAATACTAGATGTAGTGGTTTTGTGGGTCAAGCCCACCAGATATAGGGTTTTATGATTTGCATTTGCGCAACAGCGGCAAAGCCAGCAGGGATGCGCCCTGCAGCCTGGAAAAATCTTTTGTAAATGTCACCAGCCAGAAAAAGGGCATAAAAAAGCCCCGCACAGGGCAGGGCTCAGGAGATTTTTTAGAGTTGAGCTTAGCGGCGTGAAGCCAGCAGCACACCCACTACGATACCGAAAGCGGCACCGATACCAACACCGTGCCATGGCTTGTCATGGACATAGGTGTCAACCTGCGCACTGGCATCACGCGCAACCTGTGAGACACGGTTGCTGCCGCCGTTCAGTCTGGAGCGGGTCTGTTTCAGCAGCTTTTCTGCCTGACTGCGTGCAGAATCCACTTCGTCTTTGGCGTCACTGCCGTAAGATTTCAGCAGCGCTTCCAGTGAATCGGCCAGTTCGTTAACATCCTGATTAATATCAATGTCATCGTTTTTTACAGTGCGATTAAACATTTTTTAGCTCCCTTTGATTTAAAAACGTAATACTAGTGTAGACGACCTTGAGATAAACGAGACGCGGGAGTGTTCTTTAGGGAAAATTCCGAATGCCCACTCTGTCATGCTGTTGTAAGGTTGCGAAGCTTTTGAAAGAGGAGAGGATCGAGCATGTATTTACGACCAGATGAGGTAGCGCGCGTACTGGAAAAAGCGGGTTTCGAAGTCGATGAAATTACCCCACGGGCCTATGGTTATCGCCGTGGAGAGAACTATGTTTATGTGAATCGCGAAGCGCGCATGGGGCGCATGGCACTCGTCATTCACCCGACACTGAAAGAGAAGAGCCAGCCGTTCGCTGAACCTGCTTCAGAAATGAAGACCTGCGATCACTACACCCAATTCCCTCTCTACCTGGCGGGTGATTCACAGGAACACTACGGCATCCCGCACGGATTTAGTTCCCGCATGGCGCTGGAACGTTATATTCAAAGCGTTTTCGGCTAATGCATCAGGCCCCGCCGCGACGGGGCACTGAACCGCCTTTACCTCCTCCCTGTTTCCCTGCCGTTGCAATTACCGGCTGTGACGCGTATAAAACTGTTCCTTATAGATGTTTAGACGTCCATACGGATAAAAGTGATGAGCGAACAGCCAACTCCCTCGCAGGAACAATTTAAACGCACCATGAAAGTGCGCCATCTGGTGATGTTATCGCTAGGCGGCGTAATCGGCACCGGCCTGTTTTTTAACACCGGCTACATCATTTCAACCACCGGGGCGGCGGGGACGCTGCTCGCCTATCTGATTGGCGCGCTGGTGGTCTGGCTGGTGATGGTCTGTCTGGGCGAACTCTCGGTGGCGATGCCGGAAACCGGCGCGTTCCACGTCTATGCCGCACGCTATCTCAGCCCGGCAACCGGCTACACCGTGGCCTGGCTCTACTGGCTCACCTGGACCGTCGCCCTCGGCTCCAGCCTGACGGCGGCGGGCTTCTGTATGCAGTACTGGTTCCCGCAGATCCCGGTATGGATCTGGTGTCTGGTCTTCTGCTGCGCCATCTATCTGCTGAACGTCATCTCAACCCGCTTCTTCGCCGAAGGGGAGTTCTGGTTCTCGCTGATTAAGGTGGTGACGATTGTCGCCTTTATCGTGCTCGGTGGCGCGGCGATGTTCGGGTTTATCCCGATGAAGGATGGCACGCCCGCACCGGGCCTGAGCAATCTGACGGCGCACGGCTGGCTGCCCAACGGCGTACTGCCGATTCTGATGACCATGGTGGCAGTCAACTTCGCTTTTTCCGGCACTGAGCTGATCGGTATTGCAGCCGGTGAAACCCAGCAGCCGGAGAAAGTGCTGCCGCTGGCGATCCGTACTACCGTGGCCCGGCTGATTATCTTCTTCATCGGCACGGTATTTGTGCTGGCGGCGCTGATTCCTATGGATCAGGCGGGTATCGTGAAAAGCCCGTTCGTGCTGGTCTTCGAAAAGATCGGCATCCCGTGGGCGGCTGACATTATTAACTTTGTGATTCTGACCGCTATCCTGTCTGCGGCCAACTCCGGACTCTATGCCTCCGGGCGGATGCTCTGGTCGCTGGCCAATGAAAATACGCTGCCGCGCGCCTTTGCCCGGGTGAACAAGCGCGGCGTGCCGATGCTGGCGATCACCGTCAGCATGGTGGGTGGTTTGCTGGCGCTGGTCTCCAGCGTGGTCGCGCCCGACACGGTGTTTGTGGCGCTGTCGGCCATCTCCGGCTTTGCGGTGGTAGCGGTCTGGCTCAGCATCTGCGCTTCGCATTTTGTTTTCCGTCGTCGTCATCTTCAGCAGGGCAAATCGCTGGCCGATCTGGCCTACCGTGCGCCGCTCTATCCATTGACGCCGGTGCTGGGTTTCCTGCTCTGCCTGCTGGCCTGTGTCGGTCTGGCGTTTGATCCGACTCAGCGTATCGCGCTGTGGTGTGGCATCCCGTTTGTGCTGTTCTGCTATGCCGCTTACCATCTGACCCACAAATCATCCCCGAAGCCTGAGGAGGCCAATGATGTCGCATAACCCTGTCGCGCAGGCTTTAACGGAGTCACCGCTGCTGATTCTGGATGGTGCCCTGGCCACCGAGCTGGAAGCCCGCGGCTGTCATCTGGCCGATGCGTTATGGTCAGCTAAGGTGCTGATGGAAAATCCTGAGCTGATCTATCAGGTGCACTACGACTATTTTGTCGCTGGCGCGCGCTGTGCCATTACCGCCAGCTACCAGGCGACGCCGCAGGGCTTTGCAACACGTGGCCTTGATGAGGCGGAGTCACTGGCGTTGATCGCGCAGAGCGTCGAGCTGGCGCGGCGCGCCCGTCACGATTATCTGGCGGTCCGGCCCGACGCGAAAACGCTGCTGGTAGCGGGATCGGTCGGTCCCTATGGCGCCTTCCTGGCGGATGGTTCGGAATATCGCGGCGACTATGCGCTGCCGGAAGCGGAGATGATGGCGTTTCATCGCCCACGCGTGCAGGCGCTGCTGGCGGCGGGTGCCGATCTGCTGGCCTGCGAAACCCTGCCTTCGTTTGCCGAAGCGCAGGCGCTGGTGAAGCTGCTGGCTGAATTTCCTGAAGGCCGCGCCTGGTTCTCGTTTACCCTGCGTGACGCCGGACACATCAGCGACGGCACGCCGCTGTCAGACGTCGTGAGCTGGCTGAATCAGCAGCCGCAGGTGGTAGCGGTGGGGATCAACTGTGTGGCACTTGAGAGCGTGACGCCTGCGCTGCAGCAGTTGCAGAAGCTGACCGACAAGCCGCTGGTGGTCTATCCCAACTCCGGCGAGCAGTATGATGCCAGCAGCAAAACCTGGCACTCAGCGCCATCAGGCTGCACGTTGCATGACAAACTGGCAGAGTGGCAGCAGGCGGGCGCGAAGCTGATTGGCGGCTGCTGTCGCACCTCACCCAACGACATCGCGGCTATCGCCCGCGCTTGTCAACCGCAATAAGCTGGCTGAATCGGGCGATGATAGCCCGATTGAGGCGGAGAGGGCGGTCTACACTCTGATCACTGATCACTCTGTGGACCCCTTCATGAAACAGCGAATTCTGGCCCTGGCCGCCGCGCTGCTGCTTAGCGGCTGTGCCACCATTGTCGGCAATGAAACCCAACTGGTGCGCATCGACTCCTTGCCGCAGGGCGCGCGCTTTACCGTGCAGGATGAGCGTGGCTATGCGGTTGCGCAGGGTTTCACGCCGCAGACCGTTGAACTGGAAAAATCTACCGGCCGCTACTTCGGCAAAAAGCACTATCTGCTGATGCTGGAAAGCCCTGGCTACGTGCCGGTCACGGTGCCTATCGAGGCACGCGCTAACCTGTGGTATCTGCTGGGCAATATCCCGCTGGGTGGCTTCCCCGGCTGGCTGCTGGTCGATCCCTTCTATGGCGGCATGTACGACCTCAAGCCTGAACACCCGCGTCCCTTTATGAACCCGGTTGGCGCGCGCGGCTGATTACTGCGCGGTTGGCTTCACCATTCCGCCTGGCGTTTTATGGCGTTCCAGATACTGATGCTGGAAAATGCACATGCGGATGGTGTTGCGGTACTCCCCGTTGATGAAAAACTCATGTTTAAGCACGCCTTCGATCTCGAAGCCGAGCTTGGTGTAGATGTGGATCGCTTTTTCGTTCTCCTGATCGACAATCAGGTAGAGCTTGTAGAGATTCAGCACCGAAAAGCCGTAATCCATCGCCAGTTTTGCCGCCTGGGTTGCCAGTCCTTTGCCCTGATGGGCCGGATCGATAATGATCTGAAACTCGGCGCGGCGGTGCACATGGTTGATTTCCACCAGTTCCACTAATCCCGCTTTCTGCCCGCTGTGCTCGACCACAAAGCGACGTTCGGTCTGATCGTGAATGTGCTTGTTGTAGAGATCGGACAGCTCCACAAACGCCTCATACGGCTCCTCAAACCAGTAACGCATCACGCTGGCGTTGTTATCCAGCTGATGGACAAAGTGCAGATCTTCCCGCTCCAGCGGACGCAATTTTACCGTCATTGCCTTTTCCTCTCATCAAATAATGGTCGCGAGTATACCGCATCAGCCAGCCGCTGCGTTTTGCGCTGTCGCATTCGCTGCCTGCTTCAGTCTGTAAAGGTTTACAGCGCCGCGTGGCAATCTAATGACTCAGAGGAAGAGAACAGCGCGCCATTCTGGCAATAGAGAGGATGAGGATAAAGGCGGAAGAAGAGGATTTTACGGAAAGGTGCAGCGGATACAGCAGCGCCGGACGGCATGTGAACGCCGTCCGGCCTGATTTCAGGCAGAGATCTGTTCGATGATGCGACCCTGCGACATGTGCACGGCGCGATCGCACATGTGATCGATCACGTCGGGATCGTGGCTCACCAGCACCATGGTCAGGCCATCCTGCTGTTTCAGATCGTTGAGCAGATTGAGGATCTCCGCCTGCACTGACATATCCAGCGCCGACGTCGGCTCATCCAGCAGCAGGATCTTCGGCTGCAGCAGCAGGGCGCGCACGATGGCGACGCGCTGACGCTGACCGCCGGAGAGCTGATGCGGATAGCGATCCGCCAGGGCGGGATCGAGCCCGACGTGACGGAAGCCCTGATCGATACGATCGTTGATATTGTCGCGTTTCAGCAGCTTCAGCGGCTCGGCCAGCGTGCGACGCAGTCGGTGACGCGGATGCAGCGAGGCATAGGGATCCTGAAACACCATCTGCACTTCCTGACGCAGCGCGCCGGTGAAGGCTTTACCCGGCTGAACCTCGTGACCGGCAAGCTGCATCTGACCCTGCCAGTGTGGGTTCAGACCCGCCAGCACCCACAGCAGCGACGACTTGCCGCAGCCTGACGGACCCACCAGACCAAAACACTCGCCAGCGTTAACCTCCAGGTTAACCTCATGCACCACGGTGCGCAGCTCGTAACCCTGTTTGTGGGCAACGCTTAGATCCTGCAACTTAATCATCATTCGCCTCCAGCGCAGCACGATCCAGCACCGGTAAAGTCTGTCCGTGGGTCGCTTTGCCCGGACGGCAGGCCCACAGCGTACGGGTGTAGGGATGGGTAGCGTGCGGCAGATCGGCGGCGGGCAGCGTATCCAGCAACCGGCCTTTATACATCACCATCACCCGCTCGCAATGTTCTGAAACCTGCTGCAAATCATGACTGATCAGCAGCAGGCCCATGTTGCGCGCCTCCACCAGACCGCGGATCAGTGCCAGCACCTGATCGCGCATGGCATGATCCAGCGCGGAGGTCGGTTCATCGGCGATCAGGAAGTCCGGATCGGTAATCAGGGCGATCGCCAGCATCACGCGCTGGCCCATGCCGCCAGAGAGCTGATGCGGATACTGCTGCATCAGACGACGCGGATCGGGCAGGCCGACCGCATCCAGCATTTCACACACTTTCTCTTTACGCTCGGCACGGCTCAGACGGCGATGCAGGATCAGCGGCTCTTCCACCTGCCAGCCAATGGTGCGCGTCGGGTTAAGGGCATACTTCGGGTCCTGCATCACCATCGCCACGCGGTTACCGCGCAGCTGGTTCCAGTGACGCTCGCTTAGCGTCAGCGCATTCTCACCGGCCACCTGAAGCTGGCTGGCCTGCAGATGCAGCGCAGGTGAAAGTAAGCCCATCAGGCTGCGGGCGGTCAGTGACTTGCCGGAACCGGACTCACCGACCAGCGCCACACGTTCGCGGCCTACGGAAAAACTGATGTTATCGACCAGCAGCGCATCGTCGCTGCGAATGGTCAGCCCCTCGGCATGGAGCAGATTATTTTGCATGACGGGTATCCAGTCGGTCGCGCAGGCCATCGCCTGTCAGGTTAAAGGCCAGGCTGGCAAACAGAATCGCCGCGCCCGGTGCAGCAGCAACCCACCACTGATCAAAAATGACTTTACTGCCTTCGGCCACCATCGAACCCCATTCCGCCGTCGGCGGCTGAACGCCCATACCGAGGAAACCGAGCCCGGCCGCGGCCAGGATAATCCCGCCCAGGCTCAGTGCAGCGCGGACTACCGCCGTCGGCATGCAGAGCGGCAGGATATGACCGAACATCAGGCGAAAGCCCGTAATCCCCTGCATCCGCGCGGCAGCAAGGTAGTCGCTGCGGCGCAGTGCCAGGGTTTCAGCGCGTGCCTGACGGGCAAACGGCGGCCAGCTGGTCAGTGCCAGCGCCAGTGCGCCGTTCATCAGGCCAGGGCCGAGAATCGCCACCAGCGCCAGCGCGATTACCAGGTTGGGCAGTGACAGAAAGATATCGGTAATGCGCATCAGCAGTCGTTCGGTCCAGCCGCCCACGTAACCGGCGGTGATGCCGATCAGCAGCCCGGCCGGAATGGTCAGCACCAGAATCAGCGACACCAGCAGCAGAGTCGGACGCGCGCCGTAAATCACGCGCGACAGCAGATCGCGGCCAAAGCCGTCGGTGCCGAACCAGTGCTGTGCCGACGGCGCCAGCAGACGGCTCGACATGGTCTGCACGTTCGGATCGAACGGCGCAATCAGCGGCGCCAGCAGTGCCATCAGGATAAGAATCGCCACCAGCGTCAGCCCAACGGTTAACGAGGTAACGCGTTGACGGCGACGGCGTGGTCGCAGCGTTTCGAGTTCAGAGAGTTGTTGCGTCATCGGGTTCTCGGATCGGTTAACCAGGTTAAAACATCCGCCAGGGTGTTAATCAGGATAAAGCAGCTGCCGATTAACAGGGTTGAGCCCAGAATCGCCGGCACATCGCCGGAGAACAGCGCATTGGTCATATAGCGACCCACACCTGGCCAGGCGAAGACGGTTTCTGTCAGCACCGAGCCTTCCAGCAGCGTGGCGTAGGAGAGGGCGATCACCGTGACCAGCGTGCCCAGCACGTTGGGGAAGATATGGCGCAGCAGGATGCGCACCCGACCCGCGCCTTTAGCACGCGCCAGCACCACATACTCTTTGCTGCTCTCTTCCAGCAGCGCAGCACGCAGCAGGCGGGTAATGCCCGCCATCGCCAGCAGGCCGAGGATCACCACTGGCAGCCAGAGGTGCGCAATCGCATTGCGGAACATCTCCGGTTCACCCGACAGCCAGCTGTCGATCAGCACAAAGCCGGTCTTCGGCTCCAGAGTATAAACCCAGATATCATCCAGCCGTCCCGGTCCGGCGGACCAGTGCAGCACCGCATAGAAGAGCAGCAGGCCCAGCAGGCCGAGCCAGAACACCGGCACCGAGTAGCCCAGCAGCGAGACAAAGCGGGCGAGATTATCGATCCAGCTGCCCGGTTTCCAGGCGGCCAGCAGCGCCAGCGTCACGCCGAACACCACCGCGAAGATCATCGCACAGGTCGCCAGCTCGATGGTGGCGGGGAAGGTGGTCATCAGGTCGCCGCTCACCGACTGATTAGTGAGACGGGAGACACCCAGATCGCCCTGCGCCAGATGTTCGACGTAGCGCCAGAACTGCATCAGCACCGGCTGGTCGAGACCCAGGTCATGACGCACCTGCTCATAAGTCGCTTCACTGGCGTGATCGCCGGCGATCTGCTGCACCGGATCGATCGGCGAGAGATGCGACAGCATAAAGGTAAAGGCGAGCAGGCCAAGCAGCGTAACCAGCAGCGACAGTACGCTACCGATCAGGCGCCCGCCACGCTGCCAAAAAAGCCGGGCGAACCCGGCTGAAGGAACAGACTGTGCCATTACTTAGTGACCTGCGAGTAATACACCATGTCAGGGTTAATGCCCTGCACATAGCCTTTCAGGTTGTCGCGCAGGGCGATGAGGTTCTTCGCCTGCATCCCAATCACATACGGTGAGTTCTTCATCACTTCACGCTGCATCGCTTCATACAATGCCACGCGTTTCTTCGGATCGCTTTCAGCCGTCGCCGCAATCACCTGCTTGTTCAGCTCAGGAATGTGCCAGTCTGAACGGAAGGCGATGGTTTTGCTGCCATCTTCCGGGTTGTAAGCAAACGAGGCGGCATTGGTGTTGGGATCGAAGTAGTCGGAGCCCCAGGCGTTCAGCGTCGCTTCATATTTATGCGCTTTCACGTTGGTCGACACTTCGGAGCTCAGACCCGGCACCACTTCCACTTTCACGCCCGCTTTGGCGAAGCTGCCCTGCAGCGCCTGTGCGATATCCAGATAAGGCGGCTGGTTGCTGGTGGAGAGCTTGAAGGTGACGTTGTTCAGGCCCGCTTTCTTCAGAATCGCTTTGGCTTTTTCCGGATCGTAGCTGTATGGCGTGTCGTTGATCGCGCCCAGGAAGCCCTTAGGCAGGAAGCTCTGATGCACATCGAACTGGCCTTTCAGCAGCTCACTGGCGATGCCTTTGTAATCCCACAGGTAGCGTGCTGCTTCCCAGAAGGCCGGGTTCTTCATCGTCTCGTTCGCGCCGATGTTGAACTGGATGTAGTAGAGCGACGCCATGGGAATCGCTTCCGTCTTCACGCCCGGTTTGCCGTTCAGTGCAGCAATCTGATCGGCACCCAGGTTACGGGCGATATCGGCATCACCCTGTTCCAGCAGCAGACGACGCGCAGCGGGTTCAGGCACGTTCTTGATCAGGATGTTCTTCATTTTTGGCGCGCCCGCTGGTGAGGTCGGGTTAGCGCTGAGCAGCACCACCTGATGCATCACCACTTTGCGGATCTGATACGGGCCGCTGCCCGCCGAGTGGGTGGCCAGCCAGGCGTTACCGAAATCGCCGTTCTTCTGGTTCGCCATCGCGGTTTTTTCATCAATGATGGACGAAACCGGGGCAGAGAGCAGGCTTAGGACGTAGGTCGGGCTGACGTTGGCGGTCCAGCTGATCTGCACATGATTGTCGTCGACTTTCTTCAGGAAGCCATCGACGTTATCTTTGTTCCAGCCGAGCTGCGTCAGGATGAAAGAGGGATCGAGGTTCAGCTTCACCACGCGGCCCAGCGAGAAGATCACATCTTCCGGACGCAGCGGGTTGCCGGTAGAGAATTTCGCATCTTTACGCAGTTCAAAGGTCAGGCTGCGGTTGTCGCTGCCGGGCTGCCAAGAGGTGGCCAGTGTAGGTTTCAGGTCCACCGGATTCTGCGGGTCAGACTGTACCAGGCGCTGATAGATGTTCGTAAAAGCCTGAACGCTGGTCAGTTCAAACCCTTTGGCCGGGTCGAAGCTGTCTGCGTCGTCAGTTGATTGTGCAATCACCAGCGTATCTTTTGGTGTTGCGGCCTGGGCTGTGAAGGCGGCAGCCAGCGTCAGCGCCAGCAGTGATGGAATTATAGTTTTCATGAAATTTCCTTGCCTCTAAAAAGTTACGCGAGTTTACGAAAGGGCCGATGCGAAGAATAGTCGAATATGGGCTAATCATATGCCAAAAGGTTATAAGCATTACCTGGAGGTTATAAGAAGATCGCCACGCTGTTACCGAAGCGGCAACCTGAGCAGAAACAAATCCTCAACGAAACCGTTATTCAATACGTTATTGCTTTACCGAAGCCGGCCTCTCTTTATAATGGCGGCAGATAACTTCAGGAGAATTCAGTTGGACAGTCACCCGAGATTAACCTTTATTCTGGCAAGCTGAGTTTCCTCTGCTGCTTGCCAACCGGCGAGCAGCGATCCCCGCTTTAATTAACGATCGCGCTCCTTATTTTTAATCCTGTCATCACCAGGAGTGCGCGTTATGCTGCTGTTTATATTCGCTCTTTTTCCTCCGCCCCGTCTGGCGTAGCCCAGGCTGCGCCAAATCGCTGATATCAGACTTTTAAAACGCCGCGTATAACCGGCGTCAGGTAACCCTGCGTGCGTCATTATTTAGCGCGCCGGAGGAATAACCTGACTGTTTCTGAAAGTCACCCCATTAAATAACCCGGCCACGCCAGGTTTTATCCATGCACGTTATTTCCCGTGCAGGACAACTATTGCTTTAAATCAGGGAGATGTCGAAATGAGCGACATGAAACTGGAACAGGTTGCGATCACTTCATCCGGCAACCGTAATGATAAAAAAAGTAAAAAAATGTTTGCTGTGGCGCAGCAGGCAGACCAGCACATTGATATGACGCTGGCGAACCTGCGCAGCCAGCGTCAGGGTCTGACTCAGGCTGAAGCGGCGAAACGACTGGCTTTGTATGGCCGTAATGAAGTGGCGCATGAGAAAGCGCCACCTGCGCTGATTCAGCTGCTGATGGCGTTTAATAACCCGTTTATCTATGTATTACTGGTCCTGGCGCTGGTGAGCCTGTTTACCGACTATATTCTGCCGCTGCGCGCCGGTCAGGAGACCGATCTTTCCGGCGTGATCATCATCTTCACCATGGTGATGCTGAGCGGGCTGCTGCGCTTCTGGCAGGAGTTTCGCACCAACCGTGCCGCGCAGGCACTGAAGTCACTGGTGCGCAGCCAGGTCACCGTGCTGCGCCGTGAGCCGGGCAGCGAAACCGCGCAGCGTCAGGATGTGGATATGAGCGAACTGGTGCCGGGCGATATCATTCTGCTCAGCACCGGCGATCAGGTGCCTGCCGATGTCCGCCTGCTGAGTTCACGTAATCTGTTTATCAGTGAAGCAGTACTGACCGGCGAGTCGCTGCCGGTTGAGAAACAGAGCTGCGATGCGGGTATCGATGCCGGAGGTCAGACCGCTCAGGAGCGGCTGGCATCACCGAATATCTGCCTGATGGGCACCAGCGTGGCCAGCGGCACAGCCAGCGCAGTCGTGGTAGCGACGGGCGGCGAAACCTGGTTCGGCTCACTGGCCTCATCGCTGACCGGAAGCCGTCCGCAGACCGCCTTTGACCGCGGGGTGAACAGCGTCAGCAAGCTGCTGATCCGCTTTATGCTGGTGATGGTCCCGGTGGTGCTGCTGATTAACGGCTTCACCAAAGGCGACTGGATGGATGCCACGCTGTTTGCACTGGCGGTCGCGGTCGGACTGACTCCGGAAATGCTGCCGATGATTGTCAGCGCCAACCTGGCTAAGGGCGCGATTGCGATGTCACGTCGCAAAGTGATCGTTAAAAAGCTCAACGCCATTCAGAACCTCGGCGCGATGGATGTGCTCTGCACCGATAAAACCGGCACGCTGACCCAGGACACCATCCTGCTGGCGCATCATCTGGATGCGCGGGGCAACGAAGATGCACAGGTGCTGCTGCTGGCATGGCTCAACAGCGGCAGCCAGAGTGGCGCGAAAAACCTGATGGATCGCGCCTTACTCTGCGCGGGCGACAAGGTCATTTCACAGTCTCAGCGCAGCCAGTTCCAGTTGATCGATGAGCTGCCGTTTGATTTTACCCGCCGTCGGGTGTCAGTGCTGGTGGAAGATCTGACTCAGCATCGTTCACAACTGATCTGTAAAGGCGCAGTGGAAGAGATGCTGGCAGTGAGCATTGCCGTGCGGCAGGGCGACACGGTGGTCGCACTGGATGCGGCACAGCGTGCGGCGCTGCTGGCGCAGACTGAACACTATCATCAGCAGGGCTATCGCGTGCTGCTGGTGGCAACCCGTGATTGCGAGCTACACGCGCCGCTCAGCGACAGTGATGAGCGCGATCTGATTATTCAGGGAATGCTGACCTTCCGCGATCCGCCTAAAGCCAGCGCGGGCAAAGCGATTAAAGCCCTGCGTGACAGCGGTGTGACGGTGAAAGTACTGACCGGTGACAATCCGCTGGTGACGCTGCGGGTCTGTGCCGATGTCGGGCTGACCGATCCGGCCATGCTGACCGGCGATCAGATTGAGGCGATGAACGATGATGAGCTGGCGCAGGAAGCCGAGCACTGCACCCTGTTTGCTCAGCTGACGCCGCTGCAGAAATCCCGTCTGGTGCGGCTGATGCAGCAGAACGGTCACACCGTCGGGTTCCTGGGCGATGGCATTAACGACGCGCCTGCGCTGCGGGCAGCCGACACCGGGATTTCCGTGGACAGCGCGGCGGATGTGGCGAAAGCCTCATCGGACATCATCCTGCTGGAGAAGGATTTACAGGTGCTGAATGAGGGTGTACTCAAAGGACGCGAGACCTTTGGCAACATCATCAAGTATCTCAACATGACCGCCAGCTCCAACTTCGGCAACGTTTTCTCGCTGCTGGTGGCCAGTGCCTTTATTCCGTTTCTGCCGATGCTGTCGATTCATCTGCTGATTCAGAACCTGATGTATGACGTTTCCCAGCTGGCGCTGCCGTGGGACAAGGTTGACCGTGAGTTTCTGAATAAGCCGCGTAAATGGGATGCCGGCAACATCAAGCGCTTCATGCTGTGGATGGGTCCGACTTCGTCAATTTTTGACGTCACCACCTTTGCATTGATGTGGTTTGTTTTCGGCGCTAACCATGCAGGCGTGCAGTCGCTGTTCCAGTCCGGCTGGTTTATTGAGGGGCTGCTGTCACAGACGCTGGTGGTGCATATGCTGCGTACCCGGAAGATTCCGTTTATTCAGAGCCGCGCCACCTTACCGGTCATGCTGACTACGCTGGCGGTGATGGCGCTGGGCATCCTGATCCCGTTCTCACCGCTGGGTGCGATGGTCGGTCTGGTGCCACTGCCATGGCAATATTTCCCGTGGCTGGTGCTGACGCTATTCAGCTACTGCCTGGTGGCGCAGGGCATGAAGCGTTTCTACATCCGTCGCTTTGGTCAGTGGTTCTAGGGAGGAGAAGATGAAAAAAAGCAGGCTCGATAAGGTCTTTGTCGGCGTGATGATCATCGGCTTAACTCTGATTGCGCTGACGGTCATCGTGCGGTGATGGCGTTGTGATAGTGCGGTAAGTGAGAGGCAGCGAGGCGACTCGCTGCCTTTTTTTATTGATGCAGTTACTCTTCGTCGCGCTCACGGCTGGCGCGCTGGCGCTCGTAATATTCATCTTCTGCGGTGATGATCTCATCCATCAGAGAATCCATATCGACTACGCGCTCCTCTTCCACAAACTTCCCGGTAAGCGGTGTTTCCGGCGTCAGCTTGCCATCTTCATAGAGCAGCCAGATCTCTTTGGCGTAGCGCGTCTTCAGCAGCTGCGGAGCGAACTGACCGTAGTAAGAGGTGATATTGTCCACGTCACGTTCAAACATCGACTCGGCATGGTTATTGGCCGCCGCATCAACTGCCTGTGGCAGGTCGATAATCACCGGGCCCTGGTCATCCAGCAGTACGTTGAACTCGGATAAGTCACCGTGAACGATACCGGCACAGAGCATACGGACGATGTTGCGGATCATGGTGTGGAAATCCGTCACCGCCTGCTCTTCAGACAGAGAGACATCGCTGAGACGTGGCGCGACCGAGCCATTGGCATCGGTCACCAGCTCCATCAGTAACACACCGTCGATGCAGAGATAAGGCTGCGGCACGCGAACACCGGCATTCGCCAGGCGGAACAGGGCATCTACTTCGGCGGTCTGCCAGGACTCTTCCTGCTGCTTACGGCCGAACTTTGTGCCTTTCTGCATGGCGCGCGCGTTGCGACTATTGCGGGTTTTACGACCTTCCTGATACTGCACCGCCTGCTTGAAGCTGCGCTGGGTCGCTTCTTTATAGACTTTGGCGCACTGCACCTTGCCGCCGCATAGCACGGTATAGACGTCCGCTTCTTTGCCGCTTTTCAGCCGCTGCAGGACATCGTCAATCAGGCCGTCATCGACCAGGGGCTGGATTCTGTTTGGGATTTTCATGCGGCTTTATACCTTATTTCACCCGCTTTTCGTATCACTTTGCGATGATGGAAAACATTGGCAATGACTGAACAAAGTTTCTAATTCTACCCTGGAAAGTCGCTTTGTGGGGATGAACCTTGATGAGCTGCGCTTTTGACCTTTGTTTTATCATAAACAATGGATTAGAGGGGAGAGCAGGACGGTTTTATCCGCCAGAGCAACGCTTTGTTATGTATCAGCCCTGTGGGCGGGGATTTCGTGTCAGAGAAATGTGCCTGAATAGCAGGCTGGCGGGAGGCTGAAGGCCGAAATCCTGCCAACAGAATTTCGGCCCGCATTCGGGATTACTTCAGGCCTTTAAGCACTTTAACCGTGCTTTCAATGTCGATCTCATCTTCAGAGAAGATCAGTGTCGTACCCTGGAAGGTGGCGACCGCCAGCTTTTTCAGCGAGCGCATCTCATTGGCGTTCGGGGCAGTTTTCGGCCGGATATTATTCAGCAGCAGTCCCACTGACAACACCGCGTTCTCTTTATCGACACCGGCATCGACCGGGACTTCTTCGTTGTAGACCAGATAAGACTTAATCGAGGTGATCTTGAGCCGCTCGCCTGCGATATAGATGTATTTGCTGGTCGGCGCGACCTTCACCGCATAGGCGGATAAGCCCTTGTTGTTGGTGGTGGGTTCAAACGTCACCGCCGCATCTTTTTTGATCAGATCAGGATTGGCGACCTTAATCACATGAAAATAGCGGTTATCACCGTTTTCATCTTTGATAAAGCCAAAACCTTTATCTTCAAACCAGGTTGTGATCGTTCCGTTCATCGCCATTTTTGCCTGCTTAATCTACTCAGTTTTTTACAGCGCGCAGTGTAAAACACAATGCCTGCGCAGACTATATAAGTCTGGATGATAATTTTCAGGTGCGCCAGAGGGTGAGCGGCGGAAGGGTGCTTTGTGGCGGATGAAGGCGAGTGTGATGGAGTGTGTGTAGCGGCAGATAAAAACGAAGTGATGGGTCGGTAGAGCCGGGAACGGACATCAGCCACGTGAGATACGTGGCTGTCAGCACTGGGCGTTGTTGCGGGGATACCGGCGCTGTGTCGAATCAGATTGTTGAGTCAGGCTGATTAACCGGCGAACTGCGCAAAGCTCGTCTGCCGGTGAGTGTCTGTTACTCGTTGCCCCAGCGGTTCAGGAACTCGGCAATTTCATCAATACGCTGCTCATCGATACCCGCTTCACGCGCCATATCCTGCTGCGACTCTTCACTGATCTCTTCGTTGTTCATCAGACGGGTGATCAGCAGCTGGAAGTAATGCGCCAGCGGGGTACGTTCAGCTTCGCTCACCGGCTTAGCGGACTCCGTCGCATACTCATCTGCGACATCATAGTATTTGAGAGAGATTTCGTTATTCATAGGGTGTCCGCAGAGTTGAGTTTGGGTTTAAGCGTTGGCAGGGCATTGTGGCCCGGCGTAAAGGGGTATTATTTCGTGTTTGGGTTGGGGCTGTAAAGGGGGAGTGGGGAGGCGGAAGGAAGTATAGTAATGACGTTGCAGAAAATCTTGATAGACATGCCTGAAGCGCATTCGCACGGAAGGCCGCAGGGCTGCACAGACAAAAAAAGCCCGCAGTACGTTTATCTCGCGGGCTTTAAGGAGTTCGACGAAGTTCTGGTAACCCTCCATCGAACACCGATGCTCGTTTATAAGGGATTGCCATGGTCACTATGCTTGTTGATGCTTTCGAGTATTCGCAGAAGCAACCCTTTACCATCTTCCGGTGCAAAGGCGTTAATATACCTGTCTCTGAACTCTGATTTTATCATTTCATCATCATATGTCAGAAAGTTCATCACTTCTTTTTTTAGATCTTCACGATCCTGGAGTGTTAATTCAGCTGTATAAATATCAATAGCTTCATCAATGGTGTCAGCACCTGTAATAAAGTCAAAGTCCTGATTTAATGTCCCTTCAATCAGAATATCTATATTAGTAGTTAGTAACATAATTTAAACCTCCGGGAATGCAGTCAGAATATAGTAAGGCTTGCCGTTGTACAATTCATATTTAAGAACAACTTTGACTTTCGTTGCCGGAGTCAGTTTTTGACTACCCCTGAACAGGGAATAACCAATGACTTTCCCGGTGTCATATTTGATATTTAAATTATGCCCTGGTCTGCTTGCCGCCCAAATCTTTATCCACTCTTTATTTACCTTTATGGCATCGGATACTGATTTTTCGGCCAGATCTATATTGGTGAAAGAACTAATGGCATTTGGCGGGCGAGCCATATTTTCTGTGCTTTTTAACCGGGCTGCTAATTCATGCTGGGTTTTACCAATATGCTTTAAAATTGCATGGCCTCCGGGCGTATGACCAGTTACTGATTCATGTTGAATAAGTTTGATGCGTCCTGTGCGAATGGCTGCAATTCTCGCCGCTCCTGCCCCCAGAGAAAGAGCAACAGGTACAGCAACATCGAAGGTCAAACCTACCTTCCAGGCGGTATCTTCATCAGCGCCAAACTGTTTTGCCATCTCAATGGCGGCCCGATATGTTGCACTACGAACATTCTTGCCGCTCAGAACCTGATTTGCTGCGGTATTGATACTGTCCATGCTGTGCGCGCCAACAACGATGCAGGCCGCCTTTGTTAAGCCTGTAGGCTCGGGTGCCATACAAAGCGCAGTTGCCCCGGCAAGCTCCAGCGTTCCCATTACCAGCCCCAGCCCGCCCATAAGACGGTTAGACATTGTCTCAGATTCGGTGACTGACTTGTCAGAAAGGGCAGCAGCCAGCTGCACAGGAGACAATACAATTTTTAACTCATCATCCATGATTCAACTCCATCTGTGTGAACGACATCCTTTTTAAACCAGGCAGGTATGTACCTTGCTCATATCTACCTTAAATAAATACTGTTTCTTTAAAGCTTCGTTATCTGAATTATTCATTATTTATTTTTAAAATAATATACTTAGGTCACTAACTATAGGGATTAACTCATATAGCAAGTGCAAGCTGGTTTTATTAGTTTATGAAGTTAGTCAGACGATGAAGTGGGCATTGCGTCAGTCAGGAGGTATGTTTTAAGGAAGATCGCAGACACAGGAAAGGCCGCAAGATTTTTATCTTGCGAATTTGCTGGCGGAATCTGAATAGGTTTTACAACCTAATGTAATAACAGGTTTTTTTGATTAAACTTTTTTCGAGTGCCTAAAAGTGTACCTATTATTGGATCACATACCCCGGAACGGCTTTGCTAGGATAATCAACAGCCAGCCTATAATCAAAATAAAATGGTTTTAGGAATAAATGTTCACACTATTCAGTATTTTTTTGCTTATTAAATCTAAACGATTAGGTAGTAAAGGATTTAAGGCTGGGTGTATACAAGTGTGCACTAAGGGTAATCACTTTGTACAGATTTAAAAACCGGCATAAGCCGGTTGATGTGAGGGAATTACACATTTGTAATGACAATATGGCCATGTTTAAGGTTGACTGTCCGTCAACATGATGGAGTAATGAATATGCTGCGGTAGTACAATTGATACTGGCTTGTTGAGTGTCAACGAAACAGTCTGGTGTGCAAAAGGTATTGTTTTGACACTGTCTCCTACCAGGCGAGCATTTTCATATCGCTCATGATCATAGTAATTTATCTCACCACTAACCTCGGCAGTTCTTTTTATTGTACCAGGGGACAAATCGATATACATCGTCACTGCTATAAATTTTCTTTCCAGCTCGGAGCTGAATTTTTTTCCAGGCAATGGACGGAGTGCATACAGTACAAAGTTGCGAGTTTTTTCTTTTTTCAGAAAGTTATCTGCTGTCACGGTTGCACCATTTTGTCCTGAAACTGATGATTGCATTTCCGTTTTCAGGTAAAGCGTTCTGTTTTCTGAAGGTACAGAGCTGCATCCCAACAGCGCCAGACATAAAACAGCGATTCCTGTAGTTTTTTTCAACTCAAATTTCCTTTTTTAAAATCAAAATTTATTTTTTCTCGATCAGTATCGGCATGCATGAGAAATAGTTTAATTACTAATCTACGAAGTACATTAAAGATAACGTTATGTATGCTTCTTGCTCTAAGCTGAGCTTGTTGTCATGCGTGGTCTCGCTCTTTTGCTGGTATGACTTCCGGGAGCTTTAAGATCACCCGATTGCGCGAAAGGCCACCGCTATGATCGCTGAAGCGCACCGGATTGTTGTTTACCGCCAGAATCACCGCCGGGATGTGTGTTGAGTAGAAGTCACGGTATTTCGGGTCGATTGTCACCGCATCACCGTCAGTAACCGCCTTGATGCCTGCGCCATCGCCTCTCCATTTCTCCTGGTCAGACAAAATAATCAGCGAGAAGACCACCACCCTAGCGCGCTCGCGGGATGATGTCAGCGTGTCAATGGCAGCTGTCGTGGTGTTGTCTTATCTTATCCAGCCTGCAGGGTGTCTATTGAGGCTATCAAGCTCTTGCCGCTGCCGCCGAGGCCGGCAGCCCTGCTTAACGTGAGTCCGTCGCTGTTGTGGGCAATTAAGCTGAGTATCCGCCGTGAAGAACTGTCACCGACCTTTGCTGGTGACGACCGGGACCGGATTAAAGATGTAGCTTATCTGGTTGTTGAAGCGCTGACGCGGGCGGCTGTGGTTCTGCCGGACAGCATACTAAATGAGGCTCCGCTGCTGGAGAATATCGGCCTGCATCGACCGGCACTGACGGGAGTCGATATGGAGCTTTATTGTCAGCCCATGCGCCGCCATAAGCAGGCTGAACTAATCCGGACGCAGCGTGCAAAGCTTGATGAGGGCAGCCGGAAATGATGCACTGTCCATACTGCAAAAGTGCGGCGCACACCAAGTCGAGCCGCTATATGTCCGAATAGGTGAAAGAGCGTTCTCACCAGTGCACTAACCTGGACTGTTCATGCACATTCAAGACGAATGAGAGCATCACAAAGGTGATCACCGCACCGCCGCAGCCGGAAAAAGTACCGGAAGCACCACCGGAACCAGTAAGAGAATGTCAGACGCTGGGCCGCTATGGTTCTGCATTCCGCCAAGTTCATTAATCCCGCATAGCCGCTGCACGATCAGTGGCTTTTTTATGCCTGTCCCGGGTCTTTCTGAAGCCCTTTTTCTGGCAAGCCGCTTTATAAAGAGCCGTGCATGTATAGCGCGCATGGATCTGCATGCAAAATCATGTACCACTTTCCCCAGTTCAGGCCATACAGGGCGCGGCGCGGCCTACATAATGCACCTGCATGAAAAGCAATGCATAAAGCAGGCAGGCGTGGCGGGGATAGCATTGCGCGCATTAAGAGTTATAATGAGTTTAGGGGTTTTGCGATTTTATTAATACCGCCTTGAAATGAGATTGTAGTTTTTCTAGATGACATATAAGGGCGTCTATAAGTGTGAGATCATTCTTTCCTAAAATTGAATCGGAAAATTTATTTAACACAGTAAGATCGAGTGTCAGAGATGACTCCATATATTCAGAGTACCCAATGCATTTGTTATCATGCATCATCTTTTCGCCAATATAACTTTGCTCCAAAGACCTTAGTGATGGGTGGTTAGAATCATGCTTTCTCATAACTATAGATATGTTCTTCATTAAATCACCAATTAATACCTCATCGTTGACTGGCGAAAGTAAAGTGGTGTCTCTGCTTTTTCTATATATTTGCTCCCAGCACAAGTATTGAGCAATATAAAATCGAGTGCTTTTTAATAAGTAATCATCATTAATGTCAGGCGTGTTGGATTTAATGTATTTCAGCCTGCCGATGTATCCATTTGTAGCGCTAAGTAATGTGTTGCTCCAGCGACCTAGTTCAATTGCTGTTTTATTTGTTTTCTCTATCTCATGGTTTCTTATTAATATGAGCCTGTCGCTCTCATTCTTTATTTTTAACTTAAAAGACTCTAGTTCTCGTTTGTCTATGTGTTGTAAAAAAATCTTACAGGTGGCGCCGATAGCAGCAAGAGCTACAGTAGATGTAAGAAGTGTATCAAGAAAATTATTCATCTGTGCTTCTCTTTAAAAGTTTTCCGTGATCAAAACCGGGGGGGTTAGGTTTGATAATGTCATTAATTACTCTGGAGGAACGATATTGGGCTTCTCGAAGAGATGTGATATCTAATGTAGTGGTCAAAATACAATTGTTTTCACCACCCTTCACATAAATTTTATTAGAAATATCACTTTTAGTAGGCTGTAATACACATGAGCCACCGTAATGAGATGTATTGGCTTGTGCGACGTAACAGTGCAAGTCTCTGGCTGCTGATTCAGTGATATGCTGATAATACTTGGTGTCTTTATTCCAGACGCAAGCGAACAAAATATCAATTTGAGAGCGGAATAAAGCTCTGTGCTTAATATTTGCTAGCTCGAAACAATTATAAGTCGCAAAGGTGATGCCTTTCCATTTTATTAAGTGGTACTTGTGATTTTCTTCGTGTGGAGAGCCAATGCCGAGCCTAAATGAATTTAGTATATCAATTTCACCAGGAGCATAATGATTCTTAATTCTGAAAACGAGAAGGCTGGATTTGAATTTATTCTCTGAGGTGTATGGTAAACATTCAACTATAATATTATAGGCGATTCCATTAATGACCCAGTGCTCTAATCCAAATATCAAAGCTATTTGCTTTCTTCTGGAATGAGCCGCCATGAAAGGAAGCCATGATACAGGTATTGAAAGCTCAGGAAGTAGTAAAATGTCCGCATCTTCTTCATTCGCAGAGTTCAGTACTTTGTAAAGATTTTTTTGTCTTTCATAGCTAAGGTTTGGATTACGGTCTTCACGACATGCATCTTCTATTGAGGATCTATCAACTTTAATGTTTGCCAAGGCTATTTTTATTTTTTTAGATTTTTCTGGGCTTTTAACTTTAATCTTTATTGCTGGTTTTTTTTTGAATGGCTTGACCTCACAGTTATTTTTGTGATAGCTGTTTTGCTCAGTGAAAACACTTAGAGTGTTGGTGTTGATTGCATCAATCAAATGGAATAGCTGATATTCATCATGGTTAATGTATCTAGGTGATGTCCTTTTTTTTCGTTTGCTTAACTTAAGCTTTCCTATTTTTAAAAAAGCAACTTCATCAGTCAGATCTCCAGTATAGCTGGTGTAATTTGCTAAAGGCCAAGATACAAGGTTATGCCTAATTAAGTTACTATATCTAAATTGCTTAACTAAATTCCCAATAATTTGGTTTTCTTCAGCTATATTTGCTATGCACGATAAGTTAATGTCTTTAGTTTTCTTCTTTTTGAATAATAATTTTTGGTCTAATAGAGCTAAATTAAGCGAAAGAGAAATATCGATGTAATTATGTAAAGCATCTTGAAGTTTAAGCGTTAAATTTTCGTCCCCATTATTCCATTTTGCTTTAGATATTGTTTTCTTTATGTAATTATAAAATGAAACGGTAAACTCATATTTTTTTGTTATAAGAGTATAGGATAAAACTTTTTCCCATAGCCTGCTAAAACGAAGAGCATTTTCACCTTTGAAAAAAAGGCTGATTTGTTCAAGTGTATTTTCATCAGACGGTGTCTTGCACAAACGATGAGCTATAATATGAGACGACAAATACTTTGACAGCTCGGTTTCATTTTCAGCCATTCCTACAATGCTTCTGAACTTGTTTGCAGAACCATCATACATGATATCATAGGCAAATCTGTCTAGTTCACTTGTAATGTGTTCATCAGGAAGGAATCTGAATGCGCTGCTTCTATTCTCTATTTCCTGTTTAAATACTTTAAGTCCCGCAAGGCTGTGCTCTTTACTAAAGAAGTGAAATATTAATTTGTCTTTCTGAATTGGCAATGAATGATATTTTTCTGTTAAATTTAATTCATTGCTATCATGGTTGTTTTTCTCAATGAAATCACTAAGTGTCTCTTTGATGAAATGAGATACTTCATTCCCATAATTATCTTCTCCTATTTCAGGAGATGTGAATACGAACAGAATATCGTCGACATAACGACCATAATATGAAGGCTTTAACAGCTTTAATATATCCTCATCAAAATTAATCATGTGCCAATTTGCAAGAATTGCAGAAGAAGTAAATCCAATGGGTATACCTCCATGTTCTAAATGAGGATGTGTGATTGATAAGTCATCAGAAATAATTGAGTTGTATTTATCATGAATTTCTTCAAGCTTATTATTTAGGAAGTGAGACAATTCTAAAAGCTCATTAACTTGACTTTTATCAATGAACTTGGATATTTTTGAAAAGTCAATTTTAATGTTATAATAAAACCCTTTTAGATCAAGTGAAAGGATTGCTACATCTTTATCATTTTCTTCGACTTCTTGTATTGCTTTTTCGATTGCCCGATCACGCCATTTGTTATAATTTTCAATATATATACTGAATATGTTTTTGGCGTTATTAACTCGTTCAAAACTGAGTTTTTTTCTTAATTCAATAATGAATTCTGATACTCGATTTCCATAACTGGAATCTGTCATTTCTTCATCAAGCATCGATCCTACAATTATTGACCAAAGAGTTTCTATAATATATATCTCAATTGGTGCTGAAATTAAGTAATTGACGGAATTTATAGTGTAGTGTTCAGCTGTTTTTTTATTATTTAAGAATAAAGATTTGTCATTTTGTTTTACATCAAGAGGGCTGGTTATTTTTTTTGGTAAGATCTCTACTCTTATGCCTTCAAGCCAATGTTGAAAAACGTCTTCTTTTGGCTCAATTAAATAATCCGTTATTAACTGAATGCAATTATCAAAGTCTCTATTTTCAAATAATGCAACTTCAGCTTTTAAGAAGAAATTAAGATTTTCATAGTAAGCATAATTTTTAAGAGAGTTAAAAGCGGTAAGTACAAGTTCTTTGGTTATCATTTTCGATTATCCATGTTTTCTTTCACAAAAATACCCCACCAATTCATTAGGGTAACTCGTTAGTCAAAGTAAATTGACCTATTATACGCACGTCGAACTTCATGTTTATCTATGTGAGCTAAAGCTGACTCAATCACATATGAATTAAACTCAGCTTCATTGATTGTTGTACTAGCGATTGAACGTAGTCCATGAGCCACTAGTTTCCCGTTATAGCCTATTCTTTTAAAAGCTGCGTTGGCAGTATGACTATTCATTGGATTTAGTGGGTCATTTCTATTTGGAAAAACATATTCTCGGTTTCTACTAATTTTCTCCATAACTCTCAGTGTTTCAATTGATTGAGGGGATAGAGGTACTAAATGTTCACGTTTAGCCTTCCTTCTGGCTGCTGGGATTTCCCACAAGCTAAGTTCGAAGTTAATCTCGTCCCATTTAGTTCCAGATGCCTCCAAGGGACGCACTAAAGTTAACAGTTGCCATTCTATAAGACAGCGAGTCACCACCGACAAGTTCCACATGTACATACTTTGCATGAATTTAAAAACATCTTCCGGCCTTAGCGTCGGCATATGCTTTTTCGATGGTTTTTCAAATGTCATACCAATTCCAGAGGCAGGGTTCATGTTCGTTAAACCAGTTTTTACGGCAAAATCATTATTTCATTGATCCGTTGCGCTAATCGTCTGACGGTTTCAAGTGCCCCACGGGCCTTGATTGGCTCCAATGCTTCAACAAATGTTCTAGCTTTAATTGCTTGCACTGGTATCTCGCCAATTACAGGGAAAATGTCTTTCTCCAAGGATCGCCAAATATCCTTCGCATAATCCACTGTAACGCTTTTGCTTTTTAGCTGAAACCAATTTCTAGCAACTACAGAGAAAATGCTATCTAACTCGATTTGGCGTTGCTCGGAGCCTTCTTCCTATTGCTGTTGTGGATCGATTCCTTGAGCAAACAGCGACAGATATTGGTCACGCATCTGACGTGCGGCAGCGAGTCTTAAAGTAGAGTAGGAACCAAGACTTAGATTTGTGCGACGACTGCTATTTGGCCTCTGGTAGCGAAAACGCTAGAGCTTCTAGCCTGTGGTTTTACAACCATAAAAACCCCGTCGGCATCATGCAGGGTTATATCTTTGTTATTGGCTTTTGAGCGAAGCACTTCAGTGTTGGTTAAAGGGCGCGTTTTTCTTGCCATACTGGGTGTTCCTGCGTGAATTGGTATACATTTTAGGATGCATATTACCGTATACCAATAATCACTGGATTTGGCTGGATCTCTTCGGAAGATCACAAACACAAAAAAACCCGCAAAGCTTTCACCTTGCGGGCTCTTAGGACTTCGATGATGGTTCTGGTAACCATCAACCAAGAATTTGGTGGAGCTGGCGGGAGTTGAACCCGCGTCCGAAATTACTACACCGTCGGCACTACATGCTTAGTCAGTTTTTACATTCGCCGGTTAGCTGCGAACAGACACGCCACTAACAGACTAGCCTGATTGGATTTAACGCTTCAACCCCAGGCAAGGCATCCACGCGATCTCTTTTGGGTTTGACTTCTCTTGATCCCCGTCTTAAGAGCGGAAGCTAGGGAGAGAAGGCTCTAAGCAGGTTATTAAGCTGCTAGTGCGTAGTTTTCGTCGTTTGCGACTATTTTTTTGCGGCTTTTTACGAGGCAAACCGCCCCTCGGCATGCTCCTAAGGCTTCACAATCCCGTCGAGTCCAGAATCAGCCCCAGAACCTCAAATACTAACAACAAAACAAGTCAAAATCCAGTGCTTAACGCTTTGAATTCTTCATGATACGTGCTTTGTCTAATTGCCATTCGCGGTCTTTGATATCATCGCGCTTGTCGTGCTCTTTTTTACCGCGTGCAACACCAATCTTCAGTTTGCACCAGGCGTTCTTCCAGTACAGCGACAGCGCCACGATGGTGTAGCCTTCGCGGTTGACGCGGCCATACAGGGAGTCGAGTTCACGTTGCTTCAGCAGCAGCTTACGGCTGCGCGTCGGGTCACAGACCACGTGACTGGAAGCAACGGCTAAGGGTTGAAAGGTTGAACCGAACAGAAAGGCTTCGCCATCGCGCAGCAGAATATAGCTGTCGCTGATGTTGGCTTTACCAGCACGAAGTGACTTAACTTCCCATCCTTGTAACGACAATCCCGCTTCGTACTCCTCTTCAATGAAGTACTCGTGACGGGCGCGTTTGTTCATGGCAACAGTGGCAGAACCGGGTTTGTGTGCTTTTTTCTTTGTCATAGTGCGGCGTATTTTACATCACTTAGTCGGTTATCGCATCCCCAGTCCAGCGGGGCGGCAGGAAACGGGATATTCTAGCACACCCTCACTCGGGGACATTTTTGTTTAATCGCTGAAAATGCTATTATTCAGCGGTTTCGTGATGAACAGGAACCATTATGGCTCAGATTAGTCGTTCGGCGCTGGTCCCGTTTAGTGCCGGGCAGATGTACAAACTTGTAAATGATGTGGATGCCTATCCGCAATTCCTGCCGGGTTGCACCGGAAGCCGCGTGCTGGATGCGTCAGATAATCAGATGATTGCGTCCGTGGATGTGTCGAAAGCGGGCATCAGCAAGACATTTACCACCCGCAATACCCTGACAGATAACCAGAGCATCCATATGCAACTGGTTGATGGACCGTTCCGCAAGCTGACCGGCGGCTGGAAGTTCGTCTCGCTGGGCGATGACGCCTGCAAGGTTGAATTAAGCCTGGAGTTTGAATTCACCAACATGCTGGTAGAGATGGCCTTTGGACGTATCTTCAAAGAGCTTGCCAACAGCATGGTGCAGGCTTTCACTCAGCGTGCCAAAGAGGTCTACAGTGCCTGAGATCTCCGTTGAGGTGGTCTACGCCTTACCTGAAAAACAGTATCAGCTTTACGTGAAAGTGGAGCAGGGCAGTACGGTAGAGCAGGCCATCCAAAAGTCAGGACTACTGGAACTGCGTCGGGAGATTGACCTCACCAGTAACAAAGTCGGCATCTACAGTCGGCCAGTGAAGCTGGGTGATGAGGTTAATGAGGGCGATCGTATTGAGATCTATCGTCCGCTGATTGCCGATCCCAAAGAGCTGCGCCGTCAGCGCGCAGAGCGAGCGGCAGAAAGCAAAAAATAAGTCGCTATCCTGTCAGGCTCAGTGGATAGCGGGCATAAAAAAAGGCGCTCAGTGCGCCTTTTTGCTGTCTGTTGTTTAAACGGTCTTACGTTCAATCAGTCGCTGTTTCTGGCCAGATTCTGCTTATTGTCGATGTTAGTCAGAACACCGTTGCCATCAAAGTTCAGCGTCAGCGTCTGCTGTTTCACGCGCTCATGACCTGGCTCCTGACGGAACACGTAATACCATACGTTGCTGCCAAACGGGTCTTTCATCATCGGCGTACCGAGGGTGTAAGCCACCTGTTGCTGTGTCATACCGGTATGGATCTTGGCTACGTCGTTAGCTACCAGATAGTTACCCTGGTTGATATCAGGACGATAGACCACGCGCTCTAAGGTGGAACATCCGGCGGTCATCATCAACATTACTACTGCCGCGGCAGTCAGCGTTTTACAGCGCATCTATACATTCCTTTTCCGGGGCCAAACGCCTTTTACAGGCGGTTTTCTTGCCATCAAAATCTGAACTCTGCCTGCGGCAGGCTTTATTACTTTGGCGACATAAGTGCCGATGATAATAAACCTTTTCGCTATTGGAAACCTCTACAGAGCAAGCTTATGACCCCAGCCGGTTAAAAAAGTGCGCTGCTATGCGGCTAAAAGTTCTTTTGCGTTGGCCAGGGTGTTACGTGTGACCTCGCTGCCACCCAGCAGTCGCGCCAGTTCCTGCAGACGTGCACGCTTGTCCAGCGGCTGCATATGGGTCTCGGTCATCGCACCATCGGTCTCTTTGCTGACATAAAAGTGCTGATGACCACAACCGGCAACCTGCGGCAGGTGGGTTACGCACATTACCTGGGTTGATTCGCCCAGCTGGCGCAACAGTTTACCCACCACAGCGGCGGTCGGGCCGCTGATCCCGACATCCACTTCATCGAAAATCATCGCCGGCGTTTCCATTTTCTTCGCGGTGATGACCTGAATCGCCAGAGCGATACGTGACAGTTCACCGCCCGAAGCGACTTTGCCCAGCGGCTGCAGTGGCTGACCTGGGTTAGTCGTGACCTGGAAATCAACGCGGCTCGCACCGTCTGCGGTCAGCTGATCCGGATTAAAGGTCAGCGCGATTTTAAACTGGCCATGCGGCATCGAGAGCAGGTGCATACTCTGGGTAATCAGCAGCTGCAACTCATCGGCATAGTGGCTGCGCTGCTGATGCAGCTGCTCTGCGCTTTGCAGCGCGGCCTGATAGTGTTCACCCACCAGTAATTGCAGGCTCTCCTGATCGCTCTCCTGCTGAGACAGCAATTCCGCTTCCGCCAGCAGTTGCTGATGCAGTTCAGGCAGCCCTTCAGGGGTGACGTGATGCTTACGGGCTAAGGCGATCTGGCGCGAAATACGCTGTTCCAGTTCATACAAGCGGTTAGGATCCAGATCGAGGCTGTCGCAGTAGTGGCGCAGTTCGTCACTGGCTTCGCTCAGCTGAATCGCCGCCTCTTCCAGCAGGTTGTGAACGCCGTTCAGTTTCTCATCCAGCGAGGTCAGTTCTGAAATCATCTCACGGGCGCTGTAGAGCAGGCTGTTGAGATTATTGTCATCGCTGTCTGCTAACAGTTGCAGTGCCTGCTGGCTGGTCGACAGCAACTGTCCGCTGTTGGCCAGACGCTTATACTCTTCGTCGATCTGCTCATATTCACCCTGCTGCGGAGCGAAGTCGTTCAGCTCTTTCAGCTGATACTGCAACAGCTCGCGGCGGGATTCGCGCTCCTGCGCCTGCTGCTGATGCAGCGCCAGGGTGCGGCAGCTCTGATGCCAGGTCTGATAGCTGGCGCGCATTTGCTGCAGCAGATCGTCGTGACCGGCATAGGCATCCAGCAGATGTTTCTGATGGTCTGGTTTGAGCAGAAGCTGATGGGCATGCTGGCCGTGAATCTGAATCAGTAACTGGCCGAGATCGCGCAGCTGAGAGAGCGGCACTGCCGTGCCGTTGATAAAGCCGCGGGAACGTCCGTCAGCGCTGATAACCCGGCGCAGCAGACATTCGTTGCCGTCATCCAGATGATTATCTATCAGCCAGCGCTGAGCAGAAGGGGAGGACTTAAGCTGGAAGCGGGCGCAGAGGTCGGCCCGGCTGGCACCCTGACGGACCATGTCGGCATCAGCACGACCGCCCAGGCATAATCCCAGCGCATCAATCGCGATAGACTTACCGGCACCGGTCTCACCAGTGATTGCTGTCATGCCGCGTTGAAAATCAATGTCGAGCTCACGAACGATAGCGAAATTACTGATGGTCAGTTGGGCCAGCATAGGTTCACCTGTATGAATAAACACATATGGTTTTTCATACAGTATAAACTGGTTTTTTATCCAGTAAAGAGGGGAGGCCGCATTTCAGAACAATTTTTTTGACCAGCCCAGTTTTGAACTCAGCGTATTGAAATAGCTGTAGTTTTTAGGATGAATCAGGTTCAGGTGGTTGGCGCTGCGTCGTATCAGTACATCCTCGCCTTCCTGAATCGGCAGCGCAATCTGGCTGTCACAGCTGATTTCCAGGTCGCTGCGACGCGAGGAAAAGCGCAAACGGATGGTACTGCTGCTGTTGATGACCAGTGGCCGCGCTGACAGCGTATGCGGGAACATCGGCACCAGCACAATCGCTTCAAGTGACGGCGTCAGAATCGGGCCGCCCGCAGAGAGTGAATAGGCGGTCGAGCCGGTGGGTGTCGAAATAATCAGCCCATCTGATCGCTGGGAGAAGGCGAACACTTCATCGATGTAGACTTCAAATTCGATCATGTGCGCGACTTTTCCGGGATGCAGCACCACTTCGTTGATAGCGGAGCCAATGCGCGGCGAGCAGTCAGATTTGCACACCTGCGCTTCAAGCAGAAAGCGGCTCTCGACGAAATAGTTGCCCTGCAGCACCTCATCCAGCTGCTGCTGCGCATTGTCCGGATCAAGATCGGTGAGAAAGCCGAGATTACCGCGGTTAATCCCAATCACTTTAATGTCGTAGCGCGCCAGCACTCGCGCTGCGCCCAGCATATTGCCATCACCGCCCACCACGACAGCTAAATCGGCCTGCTGACCAATCTCCGCCAGCGTGCCCGTCTGCACGTCGTGAAGCGACAGCTCCTGCGCAATTTGCTTCTCAACGATCACTTGATAACCTTTGGCTGTCAGCCAGCGCCAGAGCATCTCATGCGTGGTTAACGCGGTGGGATGGCGCGGATGACCCACAATACCAATGCAGTTAAAGTGTTTGTTCATCTGGTCGGTGTTCCTTATAAGCCAAAACGGTAAGGCAATGTGATAGGTTCCCTTGAATCCGTCATACCAATCCCCATAATAAGCCAACCAGCGAAATGAATGTGCAAAACGCGGAGAAATTCATGAGTAGTAAAGAACAGAACACCCCAAACGAGCAAGTCTCAGACGAAATTCAGCAGGATCAGCAGCAACCTCAGGAAGCGGAGACAGCGGCAGAGGTGGATCCGCGTGATGAGCGTATTGCTCAGCTCGAAGCTGAATTAGCGCAGTCGCAGACCGGTGTGCGCGATGCCCAGCTGCGTGCGCAGGCAGAGATTGAGAACATTCGTCGTCGTGCCGAGATGGACGTTGAAAAGGCGCACAAATTTGCGCTTGAGAAGTTTGCCAACGAACTGCTGCCGGTGATCGACAGTCTCGAACGTGCGCTGGAAGTGGCGAACAAAGAGGATCCACAGCTGGCTTCGATGATTGAAGGGATTGAACTGACCCTGAAAGGCCTGCTGGGTGCCGTACGTAAATTCGGTGTTGAAGTGGTCGGCGAAACCGGTGTGCCGTTTAACCCGGAAGTGCATCAGGCGATGTCGATGATGGAGTCTGAAGAGTTTGAGCCAAACCATGTCATGCTGGTGATGCAGCGTGGCTATACGCTGAATGGTCGCCTGCTGCGCCCGGCGATGGTTGCGGTTTCCAAAGCTAAAAGCTGATTCAACGCCTGAATCCCGTTACACGGCCGCGCACTGACGCGGCCGTGTGCTTTCTGGCGTTAGTCAGGTAAAACCGGCGTCCAGTCCACCGGCTTTTTACCGGCAGCGCTCAGCAGCTCATTAGTTGTTGAAAAGTGTTTGCAGCCGAAAAAGCCACGGTGCGCGGAGAGCGGCGAGGGATGGGGTGCCTGCAACACGTGATGGCGCTGGCGATCGATAATGCTGCCTTTTTTCTGCGCATGTGAACCCCACAGCAGAAAAATCACCCCTTCACAGTGCTGGTTAATCGCCGCAATCACATTATCCGTAAAGGTCTCCCAGCCAAATCGCGCATGGGAATGCGCTTTGCCCGCCTCAACTGTCAACACGGTGTTCAGCAACATCACGCCCTGTTTTGCCCAGCTTTCAAGAAAGCCGTGATTGGGCTTCTGAAAGCCTGGAATATCCTGCATCAGCTCTTTATAGATATTCTGCAGAGAGGGCGGCACCTGGACGCCGGGCAGTACCGAGAAGGCCAGGCCGTGCGCCTGATGAGGCCCGTGATAGGGATCCTGACCGAGTATCACGACGTTGACGTCGCCCAGTTCCGTCAGGCGAAAGGCGTTGAAGACATCTTTCTGCGGCGGATAGACCGTGACACCTGCGGCGCGTTGATCGGCGACCTGCTTCAGCGTCTCGATAAAATAGGGTTTCTCTTTCTCTTCAGCCAGCACGTCGTGCCAGGTCAGCTTTTCAGCCATGTTTAACTCCCTTAACGTTAGTGCCATAAGCTTAGCGGTTCCTGTCGCTGACCTGAAGGCAAAAATAATTTGAATAATACAAATTAAGTTTAGGTGGCAGGGGTATTGAGATCAACGGGTTAGCTTAAAAGCGGTCGGAATGCCTGATTAATATTGATACAGGTCAAAGCTGTCCGAAATCAAAGGTGATATACCGGGGCCTCAAATTTGATTTATCCACGTATTACCCGAGAGACGCAATCATGATCACTGGTATCCAGATCACTCAATCAAACAATTCACAACTACTGAACTCCTTCTGGCTGCTGGACGAAGAGAAAGCCGAAGCGCGTTGCCTGTGTGCAAAAGCGGGCTACGAAGAAGATCAGGTTGTCGCCATCAGCGAACTGGGCGAATTCGCTTTCCGCGAGGTGCCGGTTGAAATCAAACCTCAGGTACGTGTTGAAGGTGGACAGCATCTGAACGTCAACGTTCTGCGCCGCGAAACGCTGGAAGATGCAGTTAAACATCCTGAAAACTATCCGCAGCTGACTATCCGCGTTTCAGGCTATGCCGTGCGTTTTAACTCACTGACACCTGAGCAGCAGCGCGACGTAATTACCCGTACCTTTACTGAAAGTCTTTGAGCAGCCTGAGTTATCGGTTGCTGAAAATTAGCGCAAAGCGCACACAGCAATTTTTATTAATATTATGAATAAGATAAGCAGCTGACTGCCCGGCACGCTGATGCCAGTATCGTGAAGAAAGCGCTCTGGCAGATAAAAGATTGTGAAAGGGCTGTTACTGATTATCAGATAAAAAAAATCGCCTCCTGTGAGGCGATTTTTTTATAGCTGCGATGATTTATTCCGCATTCTCGTTAGCTGGCGTACTGCCGCTTGCCTTGCGGCGTTTGCCGACATTTTTGGCATCACGATGGCGTTTTTTCACACGCGGTTTTTCTGTTTCACTGGCTTTCTGCTCTGCACGCTTCGCCAGAACCTTTTTCGACGGTTTGCCGGTCGTTTTGGCACTTGGCGCCCGCGTCTCAGGACGCAGCTCATCAATCACGCGCGCTTTGATCGGCTCGTTCACGTAGCGGGTGATTTTGCCCAGCAGCACGAAATCGTGCGCTTCAACCAGTGAGATGGCGATGCCTTTACGGCCCGCACGACCGGTACGCCCGATGCGGTGCAGATAGGTATCGGCGGTGCGCGTCATGTCATAGTTGAAGACGTGACTGACATCTTCAACGTCAATGCCGCGCGCGGCGATATCCGTCGCAACCAGCACGTTAACGCGGCCTTCACTCAGACGTTTAATCGCTTCGTTACGCTTTGCCTGCACCATTTCGCCTTCAAGATAGCTGCTACGAATCCCCGCTTCGTGCAGCCAGCTCACCAGCTCATGCAGACGTTCACGCTTACGCACGAACACGATGCTGCGCGTCACATCCGGCTGTTTCAGCAGATGGATCAGTAATTTGGTCTTGTGCTGCAGATCGTCAGCACGGTAGTACCACTGCTGGATCTTTTTGCGCTCACGGCGGCTTGGGTCCGCTTCCAGCTCAACCGGATCGTTCAGCAGACGCTCGGCGAAGTCACGAATATTGTCGCCTTCCAGCGTGGCCGAGAACAGCAGAGTCTGCTTGCGCCAGCGCGTTTCAGCCGCGATGGTTTCGATATCCTGGGCAAAGCCCATATCGAGCATGCGGTCCGCTTCATCCAGCACCAGGGTTTCTACTGCACGGCAGTCAAAGTTCTCTTCTTTGATGTACTGCAGCAGACGGCCGGTGGTGGCGACCACGATGTCCTGGTTTTCGCTGAACACTTCGGCATGGTTCATATAGGCCACGCCGCCGGTAATGGTGGCGATGTCCAGATGGGTATGTTTCGCCAGCTCACGTGCATGATCGGCGACCTGCATCGCCAGTTCGCGGGTCGGGGTCACAATCAGGATGCGTGGCGGGCCAGATTTCTTACGCGGAAAATCAAGGAGGTGCTGCAACGCCGGTAACAGATACGCGGCGGTTTTCCCGGTCCCTGTAGGTGCCGAACCCAGAACGTCACGGCCCTCCAGCGCGGGCGGAATTGCAGCAGCCTGGATCACTGTTGGGCGCGTAAAGCCTTTTTCCTGCAACGCTTGTAGCAGGCTTTCGTCGAGTTCGAGTTCGGAAAATGTGGTTACTGTCATGGTCTACCTCAGTTTGGGGCGCTGATTATAGACAGATCAGACTGAATCTTCATCTGTTAATCCGTTTCGGCTGCGCCTGGGGTTGTCTGCCGCGTGAATTCCCTCTGTTGTCACGTTACACTCATGCGCTGCCGTACGGCAGGAAAAAAACGATGGTAGTGACGAATGATGCAGGATAAGCCGCGTGAACGGCCACAGTTAAACAAGAACGGTTTTACCTTTAAACAATTTTTTGTCGCGCACGATCGCTGTGCGATGAAAGTGGGCACCGATGCCATTCTGCTTGGGGCCTGGGCGCCGGTTGCCGAAGTAAAACGTATTCTGGATATTGGCAGCGGCAGCGGGCTTATCGCGCTGATGCTGGCGCAGCGTACGCCGTCGCCGGTCAACATCGATGCGGTTGAGTTAGAACCGCAAGCCGCGCTTCAGGCGCAGGAGAATGTGCAGCAGTCGCCGTGGCCTGAACGTATTCAGGTTCATCAGCGTGATATCGCCGACTGGGCTGAACAGTGCGATAAACGTTACTCGCTAATCGTCAGCAATCCGCCTTATTTTGCACCTGGCGTGGCCTGTTCTACTGCGGCACGGGACAGCGCCCGTGCGACTGCCTCGCTCGATCATCAGACACTGTTGCGCAGTGCTGCATTACTGATTGAAGAAGAGGGGATGTTCTGCGTGGTGCTGCCCACCGCGACCGGCCAGGAATTCATCGCCCTGGCGCAGGCGGATGGCTGGCATCTGCGTTTCCGGCTGGACGTGGCGGAATATGCCCATCGTCCGCCGCACCGCGTCCTGCTGGGGCTGTCGCCGCAGGCCGGGGAAACCCTGCTGGAGCGCCTTGCTATCCGCACGCCGGACACCCGCTATTCTGATGAGTGGTGTAGCCTGACGCGGGAGTTCTACCTTTTTATGTAGTCCGGCGGCGTCAGGATGGTTGGCCGCGCCTCGGGCAGTAAATCCGGGTAGTCGCGGATATAGTGCAGGCCGCGACTCTCTTTTCGCTCCAGCGCACAGCGCACCATCAGGTCAGCGACCTGCACCAGATTCCGTAGCTCCAGCAGATTATTGGAGAGGCGGAAATGACGATAATATTCATCGATCTCCTGCTGAAGCAGGTTGATGCGGCGCAGCGCCCGCTCCAGCCGCCGGGTCGTGCGGACGATTCCCATGTAATCCCACATGAATAACCGCAGCTCGTGCCAGTTATGCTGGATCACCACGCGCTCATCGGCGTCATCGACCTGGCTTTCATCCCATGCGGGTAGCGCAGTAACGGCTTCGATGGCGGGCAGGGTGCGAATCAGCTCCTCTGCGGCGGACCAGCCATAAACCAGACACTCCAGCAGCGAATTGGATGCCATGCGGTTAGCGCCATGCAGGCCGGTATAACTCACCTCACCGATGGCATAGAGGCCACTTACGTCGGTCTGGCCATACTGATCAACGACTACGCCGCCACAGGTATAGTGCGCGGCAGGCACAATCGGGATGGGTTCTTTGGTGAGGTCAAAGCCAAAGGTCAGCAACTTCTCATAGATCATCGGGAAGTGCGCGCGAACAAACTCCTCAGGCTGGTGGCTGATATCCAGATACATACAGTCAACGCCCAGTCGCTTCATCTCATGATCGATGGCCCGGGCGACGATATCGCGCGGGGCGAGTTCGGCACGCTCATCGAAATCAGGCATGAAACGGCTGCCATCGGGACGCAACAGCCAGGCACCTTCTCCGCGTAACGCTTCGGTTAACAGGAAATTCTGCGCCTGCGGATGAAACAGGCAGGTCGGGTGGAACTGATTAAATTCCAGATTGGCAACCCGGCAGCCGGCACGCCAGGCCATCGCGATGCCGTCACCGGAGGCGATGTCGGGATTAGTCGTATATTGATAGACCTTGGCGGCACCACCGGTTGCAACCACCACGGCCCGTGCCCGACAGGTTTCCACCTGTTCGCGATTACGGTTCCAGATCCACGCGCCTACTACACGGCGTGGGCCTGGCAGGCCGATTTTATCTGAAAGAATCAGATCGACCGCGTTGGTGCGTTCCAGAATCCGGATGTTGGGATGGCTCAACGCCTGGCTTACCAGCGTCGTTTCAACCGCATGGCCGGTAGCGTCAGCGCTGTGCAGGATACGGCGATGACTGTGGCCGCCTTCCCGCGTCAGGTGATAACGCATGTCGCCGGCCGCCTGCGGATCGAGATCAAAGGCGACACCGTTGTCGATCAGCCACTGCACGCAATGCCGGGCATTACTGGCGATAAACGAGACGGCTTCACGGTCGCATAATCCTGCTCCGGCAATCAGCGTATCTTCGATGTGCGACTCGATGCTGTCAGTCTCATCAAATACCGCAGCAATACCGCCCTGGGCGTAAAGGGTTGACCCCTCATTGACCTGCGCTTTACTGAGAACTGTCACCTGATACTGTTTTGCCAGCCGCAACGCCAGCGACAGGCCAGCAGCACCGCTGCCCACAATGAGTACATCACACTGATAATCCGGGTTCGCATTCATCATAATGTTTAATTTACTAAACAAGAATAGGGCTGAGCATAAGCGCAATGGGGGTTGCTGTGAAGTATTTTAAACATCTGGCGCAGGTTTTTGTCTGATGATTTCCCAAAGTTACTTAATATCAGTGAGTTAAAACCGGACTGCTTTTGGCGCGGTTTTTTCTAGCAAACTTATTAAACCTAAAGGATTTAATGATGAAAAAGCTGTTGTCATAGGTTACTCTGCCTGCGATTTACGCTCCTTACACTGAACGAAAACGAAGAACCTGTGTAATGTCCATCGGAGCGGTAAATATCAGGGCGAGAAGTGAACTTCGCACCACATCACAACTCTAAGCGCATGCTTGCTCAGAACCATGAGATGTGCTGGCAGTTACTTTATGCGTATGAAAAATTTGGGGAGACATTACCTCGGATGAGCGAGCAGTTGACGGACCAGGTCCTTGTCGAGCGCGTACAGAAGGGAGATCAAAAAGCTTTCAACTTACTGGTGATTCGTTACCAGCATAAAGTGGCGAGCCTGGTTTCACGCTATGTTCCCTCGGGCGACGTACCTGATGTAGTACAGGAATCGTTTATTAAAGCGTATCGCGCACTGGACTCATTCCGGGGCGATAGCGCGTTTTATACCTGGCTGTACCGCATTGCGGTAAATACAGCGAAAAATTACCTGGTTGCTCAGGGGCGTCGTCCGCCATCCAGCGATGTGGATGCTATTGACGCAGAAAATTTCGAAAGTGCGGGTGCATTAAAAGAAATTTCGAACCCTGAGAACTTAATGTTGTCAGAAGAATTGAAACAAATTGTCTTTCGTACCATCGAGGCGCTACCCGAGGACTTGCGTATGGCAATCACCCTCAGGGAACTGGACGGTCTGAGTTATGAAGAGATCGCCGTCATTATGGATTGCCCGGTAGGCACTGTTCGATCACGTATCTTTCGTGCGCGAGAGGCCATTGATAACAAAGTTCAACCGCTTATCCAACGTCAGTGATAACGGCTACTGGAAGGGTACATAGGCATGCAGAAAGAAAAACTTTCCGCTTTAATGGATGGTGAGACCTTAGATAACGAGCTGTTTTCCGCCTTGTCTAAGGACGCAGAACTACAGAAAAGCTGGGCAAGCTATCATCTCATTCGCGATACCATGCGCGGTGATGTGGGCGATGTCCTGCATTTTGATATTTCTGCGCGCGTCGCTGCTGCCATCGAAAAAGAACCGTTGCGTACGGTTACAACGCTGATCCCTGAAGCTCAGCCAGAACCTTCCCGCTGGGAAAAAATGCCGTTCTGGAAAAAAGCGCGCCCGTGGGCTGCGCAACTGACCCAGGTCGGTGTCGCTGCCTGTGTTTCACTGGCCGTGATCGTAGGCGTTCAGCACTATAACCAGCCAGAGGGCAGCGCCACGCAGACCTCTGACTCTCCGGTGTTCAATACGATGCCGATGATGGGCAAAGCGTCTCCGGTGAGCCTGGGCGTACCGTCTGATGCATTTGACACCAACAGTTCTAACCAGCAGGTTCAGGACCAGCGTCGTCGCGTAAATGCCATGCTGCAGGATTACGAACTGCAACGTCGCCTGCACGCTGACCAGCTGCAGTTTGAAACCACTGCGCCAAAACAGGCGCAGGTTGATGTTCCCGGAAATCAATCATTAGGACAGCAACAGCAGTAATGAAGCCGCTTTGGTATGCTGCTAGCCTGCTGACAGGCAGCCTGTTGTGGTCATCTGCCGCCCCGGCGCAACCTTCTGCGTCCGGGGCGCTATTGCAGCAGATGGAGCAGGCAAGTCAGAACCTCAACTACGAATTCGCCTATATCAACGTTTCCCGCATCGGCATCGAATCGCTGCGTTATCGTCATGCTGTAATCGATAACCGGATATTCGCTCAGCTGTTGCAGATGGACGGGCCACGTCGGGAAGTGATCCAGCGCGGCAATGATATCAGTTACTTCGAACCCGGCCTCGATCCCTTTTCGCTCCCCGGCAATCACATTATCGATGCTTTACCGTCGGTAATTTTTGCTGACTTCACCAAGCTCGCCACAGCCTATGATTTTATTACCGTGGGCCGCTCGCGCATTGCCGATCAGATGTGTGATGTGTTGCGCATCGTTTCACGCGATGGCACCCGTTACAGCTATGTGGTCTGGCTGGATGTGGACACCAAGCTGCCGCTGCGCATCGACCTGCTCGATCGTGATGGCGAAACGCTGGAGCAGTTCCGCGTCATCAGCTTTGCGGTGGACGAAGGGGTGCGTAATCTGATGCAGGGGCTGGAGAAAGCCAATCTGCCTCCGTCGCTTTCGGTGCCGAAAGGGGATGCGGTCACGCTCACCTGGCAGCCAGGCTGGATACCTGCCGGTATGTCGCTGGTGTCGCAGAATCGCCGCACGCTACCCGGTCTGAATAAAAATATGGAATCGAAGCTCTACAGTGATGGCCTGTTTAGTTTCGCTATCAACGTGACGCCGGCCGATAAAACCAGCACAACGCAGACATTGCGCACTGGGCGTCGTACGGTACAGACCGTTGTGCGCAATAATAACGAAATAGCGGTGATCGGCGAATTACCGCCCTCGACCGCAAAACGTATTGCGGACAGCATCGACCTTGGGTCACAAAAATGATGAGAGAATGGGCCACCGTGGTGGCATGGCAGGATGGCATCGCCACGCTGCACACTGAAGCTAAAACCTCCTGCAACAGCTGCCAGGCGCGTAAAGGCTGCGGCAGCCATATGCTGAATAAGCTCGGTCCGAAGAATGCCCACGTGATGCAAATCGCCAGCAGCAAGCCGCTGCAGCCGGGGCAGCGGATCGAACTCGGTATCAAAGAGAGCAGCCTGCTGGGTTCAGCGTTGCTGGTCTACATGACGCCGCTGTTTGGCCTGTTCCTGGTTTCCGGGCTGTTTCAGGCGCTGTTCAGCAGCGATCTGGCCGCCGCCTGCGGTGCGCTGCTGGGCGGTATCGGGGGTTTTATTGTCGCCAAAGGCGTTTCAATGAAATTCGGCGATCGGGAAGCCTTTCAGCCGGTCATTCTGAACATCGCCTTGCCTCCCGATGCGCTGCGTGTTGAAAGCGAAGCGTAACGCACGTCCAGGCCGCGCATCCCGCGGCCTTTGTCTGTTCTGCCTCGCGCAGATATCTGTTTCGCTTCCACCACGTTCCATTCTTTTATGCGCGGCGTTAACAGTGTAATATGCGTCGTCATTAATGAGGCTGACAGGATTGTGGGTAAAGAGCGATCTTCCTGAATGTGTCTGTGCTCAGGTTTTCAACTGAATTTTAAGCGAAGATATCCCAATAAATGAAGCACATAAGAAATTTCTCCATCATCGCTCATATCGACCATGGCAAATCTACGCTCTCTGACCGCCTGATTCAGATTTGCGGCGGCCTCACCGCTCGTGAAATGGCTGCGCAGGTTCTTGACTCTATGGATCTGGAGCGCGAGCGTGGCATCACCATCAAAGCACAGAGCGTCACACTCGATTATCACGCGAAAGACGGCCAAACTTACCAGCTCAATTTCATCGATACCCCAGGCCACGTAGACTTCTCCTATGAAGTTTCCCGCTCACTGGCCGCCTGCGAAGGCGCGCTGCTGGTGGTGGATGCCGGTCAGGGTGTTGAAGCGCAGACACTGGCGAACTGCTACACCGCGATGGAGATGGATCTGGAAGTGGTGCCGGTTCTGAACAAAATTGACCTGCCCGCTGCCGATCCCGATCGCGCCGCACAGGAAATTGAAGATATCGTCGGCATTGATGCAACTGACGCGGTGCGCTGCTCAGCCAAAACCGGCGTCGGCGTTCCGGAAGTGCTGGAACGCTTAGTGCGCGACATTCCGCCGCCAGAAGGCGATCCGGAAGCGCCGCTGCAGGCACTGATTATCGACTCCTGGTTCGATAACTACCTGGGTGTTGTTTCCCTGGTGCGCGTGAAAAACGGCACCATGCGCAAAGGCGACAAGATCAAAGTCCTGAGCACCGGTCAGGTTTATAACGCTGACCGCTTGGGTATCTTTACCCCGAAACGGGTTGATCGTAATGAGCTGAACTGTGGTGAAGTAGGCTGGCTGGTCTGCGCCATTAAAGATATTCTCGGCGCACCCGTGGGCGATACGCTGACTACCGCACGTAACCCGGCAGACAAAGCGCTGCCAGGCTTTAAAAAAGTGAAGCCGCAGGTTTACGCCGGTCTGTTCCCAATCAGCTCTGACGACTATGAAGCGTTCCGTGATGCGCTCGGTAAGCTGAGCCTGAACGACGCCTCGCTGTTCTATGAGCCAGAAAGCTCAACGGCGCTGGGCTTTGGTTTCCGCTGCGGCTTCCTCGGTCTGCTGCACATGGAGATCATCCAGGAGCGTCTGGAGCGCGAATACGATCTCGATCTGATCACTACTGCACCGACGGTGGTGTATGAAGTCGTGACCACCAGCGGCGAAATCGTTCATGTCGACAGCCCATCCAAGCTGCCGGCACTGAACAATATCGAAGAGCTGCGTGAACCGATTGCCGAATGTCACATGCTGCTGCCGCAGGAGTATCTGGGCAACGTCATCACGCTCTGTATTGAGAAGCGTGGCGTGCAGACCAACATGGTTTACCACGGCAATCAGGTGGCACTGACTTACGAAATTCCGATGGCTGAAGTGGTACTCGACTTCTTTGACCGTCTGAAATCAACCTCGCGCGGTTATGCCTCGCTGGATTACAACTTTAAACGTTTCCAGCCTTCAGACATGGTACGCGTCGACGTACTGATTAACTCTGAGCGTGTGGATGCGCTGGCGCTGATTACCCACCGTGACAACGCGCCTTATCGCGGACGCGATCTGGTTGAGAAAATGAAAGAGCTCATCCCGCGTCAGCAGTTTGATATTGCGATTCAGGCTGCCATCGGCAACCACATTATCGCGCGTTCAACGGTGAAACAGCTGCGTAAAAACGTTCTCGCCAAGTGTTATGGCGGTGACGTCAGCCGTAAGAAGAAACTGTTGCAGAAGCAGAAAGATGGTAAGAAGCGAATGAAGCAGGTTGGTAACGTTGAGCTGCCACAGGAAGCGTTCCTCGCCATTCTGCATGTCGGTAAGGACAGCAAATAAGGATTTCCAATGGCTAATATGTTCGCCCTGATTCTGGCGATAGCGACGCTGATTACTGGCATCGTATGGGTAATTGATCGTTTTAAATGGGCACCCGCGCGTCGCGCGAAACAGGCTGAGGCTCAGGCCCAGACCGGTAACGCGCTCGACAGCAAAACGCTGGCGAAGGTCGCTGCAAAGCCAGGCTGGGTTGAAACGACCGCATCCGTGTTCCCGGTGCTGGCCGTGGTTTTCATCGTGCGTTCGTTTATCTACGAACCATTCCAGATTCCCTCTGGCTCGATGATGCCGACACTGCTGATTGGTGACTTTATCCTGGTGGAGAAGTTTGCTTACGGCATCAAGGATCCGATCACCCAGACGACGCTGATCCCAACCGGTCAGCCGAAGCGCGGCGATATCGCGGTATTTAAATACCCGAAAGATCCGAGCCTGGATTACATTAAGCGCGTTATCGGTCTGCCGGGCGACAAAGTCATTTATGATCCTTACAGCAAAACGCTGACGGTGAAACCGACCTGCTCCGATGATAAAGCCTGTGACACAGCGTTAGCGGTAACTTACACCGACGTTGAGCCAAGCAACTTTGTTCAGACCTTTAGCGGCTTTGATGGCAACGAAACCGGCAACGGTTTTTATCAGGTGCCGCAGGGCGATACCCTGCGCGGTGGTTTGCGCCTGGGAACCCGCAAAGAGACAATCGGTAACGTGACGCATGACATTCTGCTGGTAAACGAAGCGCAGAGTCAGGCAGGCATGTATTATCAGCAGCCGGGTCAGCCGCAGGCGAGCTGGGTCGTGCCGAAAGGGCAATACTTCATGATGGGCGACAACCGTGATAACAGCGCCGACAGCCGCTACTGGGGCTTTGTCCCGGAGCGTAATCTGGTCGGTAAAGCGGTCGCTATCTGGATGAGCTTTGAGAAACAAGAAGGCCAGTGGCCAACCGGCGTGCGATTCAGTCGCATCGGTGGTATCCACTAATATTATTGTCTGATTAACAGGCAAATCGGGTGGCCTCCTCAGGGAGGCCACTGCACACCAAACGGAACGTGTTGGATTACCAGCCCCGTTTGGTATGCAGAGTCACAGACGCAACAAAGAACTGGAATCGCATGAACCCCATCCTGATTAACAAGCTTCAGCGCAAACTGGGCTACACTTTTACTCATTCGGAACTGTTACAGCAGGCCCTGACTCACCGCAGCGCCAGCAGTAAGCACAACGAACGCCTGGAATTTCTTGGCGATTCTATTCTTAGCTATGTGATTGCTAATGCCCTTTATCACCGCTTCCCGCGGGTTGATGAAGGTGACATGAGCCGCATGCGCGCCACGCTGGTACGGGGCAACACGCTGGCTGAAATGGCACGCGAATTTGATCTTGGCGAGTGCCTGCGCCTGGGACCCGGTGAGCTGAAAAGCGGCGGTTTCCGTCGTGAATCGATCCTGGCGGATACGGTGGAAGCGCTGATTGGCGGTATCTTCCTCGACAGCAGTATTGAGCGGGTAGAGCAGCTGATCCTCGACTGGTATCAGACCCGCCTCGACGAAATCAGTCCTGGCGACAAACAAAAAGATCCGAAAACGCGTCTGCAGGAGTATCTGCAGGGGCGTCATCTGCCGCTGCCAAGTTATCTGGTAGTACAGGTACGTGGCGAAGCCCACGATCAGGAATTCACCATTCACTGTCAGGTGAGTGGCATGGCCGAGCCGGTTGTCGGCGTCGGCTCCAGCCGTCGTAAAGCTGAGCAGGCAGCGGCTGAACAGGCACTGATAAAATTAGGTCTTGAATAGATCTGTCGGGATGACAGTGCCGGAACCGGCACTGACCATTAACCTGACATTCTATCCCGGCGTCAGAAGACGCTGAATGACACATGACTCGAATAGCACTCTTTCGGCGCCGCATCAGGCGCTGAACAATTCAGGACTCGAATGAGCGAAAACGTTACTTATTGCGGCTTTGTCGCGATTGTTGGCCGACCAAACGTCGGTAAATCCACCTTACTGAACCAGTTGCTGGGGCAGAAGGTGTCGATCACCTCGCGTAAGCCGCAAACCACGCGCCACCGCATCATGGGCATTCATACCGAAGGCGAATATCAGGCGATCTACGTCGATACCCCAGGTCTGCACATGGAAGAGAAGCGCGCCATTAACCGTCTGATGAACCGCGCAGCCAGCAGTTCTATTGGCGACGTTGAACTGGTGATTTTCGTGGTTGAAGGCACCCGCTGGACGCCCGATGATGAGATGGTATTGGGCAAACTGCGCGACAATAAAGTGCCGGTGGTGCTGGCGATCAATAAGGTCGATAACATCCAGGATAAAAGCATTCTGCTGCCGCATCTGCAGTTCCTGAGCCAGCAGATGAACTTCCTCGATATCGTACCTATTTCTGCTGAGAGCGGCAAAAACGTCGATACCATTGCGGCGATTACCCGCAAGCATCTGCCGCAGGCCGATCATCACTTCCCGGAAGATTACATCACCGACCGCTCACAGCGTTTCATGGCGTCAGAGATGATCCGTGAAAAACTGATGCGCTTCCTGGGTGCTGAACTGCCTTACTCCGTTACGGTTGAGATCGAGCGCTTCGTGACCAACGAACGTGGCGGTTACGACATTCACGGTCTGATTCTGGTTGAGCGCGAAGGGCAGAAGAAGATGGTGATTGGCAATAAAGGCGCCAAAATCAAAGTCATCGGCACAGAAGCGCGCCGAGACATGGAAGAGATGTTCGAAGCGAAAGTGCATCTCGAACTGTGGGTGAAAGTGAAATCCGGCTGGGCAGATGACGAACGTGCGCTGCGCAGCCTGGGTTATACAGACGATCTCTGATTCAATGGAAGGCTGGCAACGCGCCTTTGTGCTGCATAGTCGCCCCTTCAGCGAAACCAGTCTGCTGCTCGACCTGTTCAGCGAAAGCGAAGGGCGGGTGCGGGTTCTGGCCAAGGGCGCACGTTCGCGGCGCTCGCAGCTGAAGGGGGCGTTACAGCCTTTTACCCCGCTGCTGGTTCGCTGGAGCGGGCGCGGGGAAGTCAAAACCCTGCGCAATGCCGAAGCGGTGTCGCTGGCCTTACCGCTCAGCGGCATCACGCTCTACTGCGGTCTCTACGTCAATGAGCTGGTCTCTCGCGTATTGCAGCAGGAATTCCCCTTCTCAGAACTCTTCTTCGACTATCTCAACTGCCTTCAGGCATTAGCCTCAACGCACGGCAAGCCCGAACCGGCGCTGCGGCGTTTTGAACTGGCGCTGCTCGGTCACCTGGGTTATGGCGTCGATTTCCTGCACTGCGCCGGCAGCGGCGAGCCGGTCAGCGACAACATGACGTACAGCTACCGCGAAGAGCGCGGCTTTATTGCCAGCCTGGTGGTCAATCAGCGCAGCTTTACCGGCCGCGAATTGCGCGCCCTGTGCGAGCGAGAGTTTCCCGATGCCGACACTCTGCGCGCCGCGAAGCGGTTTACCCGCATCGCCCTGAAGCCCTATCTTGGTGGCAAGCCGCTGAAGAGTCAGGAGCTGTTCCGCCAGTTTATCCCGAAGAAAAAGCCTGAACAGGCAGAAGAATAGCGCGGGTCGTACCGCCTGTTTCACTTTGCGCGGTACACTCAACATCACGATGAAAAACAAGTGAGGACGGTCATGGCTGAGTTGCTGTTAGGCGTCAATATCGATCACATTGCCACGGTGCGTAACGCCCGTGGGACAAACTATCCCGATCCGGTGCAGGCGGCGTTTATCGCCGAGCAGGCGGGCGCAGACGGCATTACCGTGCACCTGCGCGAAGATCGCCGTCACATCACTGACCGCGACGTGCGTATCCTGCGTGACACCATCCAGACGCGGATGAATCTGGAGATGGCGGTCACCGATGAAATGATCGGCATCGCCTGTGATATCCAGCCCCATTTCTGCTGCCTGGTGCCGGAAAAGCGTCAGGAAGTGACCACTGAAGGCGGGCTGGATGTGGCGGGGCAGCAGGAGAAGATGAACGCGGCCGTACGACTGCTGAGTGACGCGGGCATTCTGGTTTCGCTGTTTATCGATGCCGATCACCGTCAGATTGAAGCGGCCGTGGCCAGCGGCGCGCCTTACATCGAAATTCATACCGGCGCTTACGCCGAAGCACCAGAGGGACTGGCGCGTGACGCTGAGCTGGCGCGTATCCGCCACGCCGCGACCTTTGCCGCCAGCCTGGGACTGAAGGTCAATGCCGGTCACGGTCTGACCTATCACAACGTGCTGCCGATTGCGGCGCTGCCGGAAATGCATGAGCTGAATATCGGCCATGCGATTATTGGTCGTGCGGTGATGAGTGGCCTGCCGGATGCGGTGAAAGAGATGAAGCAACTGCTGCGTGAAGCCCGTCGCTGATGGCTATTCTGGGACTGGGTACGGACATCGTTGAGATTGAACGTATCGCCGGGGTGATAGAGCGCTCCGGCGACCGGCTGGCACGGCGGGTGCTGAGCGAAGCAGAATGGCAGCAATATCAGTCGCACAAGCAGCCGGTGCGCTTTCTCTCTAAACGCTTTGCGGTAAAAGAGGCGGCGGCAAAAGCCTTTGGCACCGGCATTCGCGGTGGTCTGGCGTTTAATCAGTTTGAAGTTTACAACGATGCGCTGGGAAAACCGGGATTACGCTTCTTTCAGCATGCCGCTGAAGTGGCAGAGAGGCTGGGCGTTAAACACGTTCACGTGACGCTGGCCGATGAGCGTCACTACGCCTGCGCCACGGTGATCATTGAAAGCTAGCCGTGCAGCAGCACGAACTTCTCCCACAGCGCATCACGTGATTCGGTGTGCTGTGGGTCAATGATGATGGTGTTGTCGATGGGGCATACCTGCTGACAGGTTGGCGTCTCATAGTGCCCGACGCATTCCGTGCAGCGGCTGACATCAATCTCATAGATCGCATCGCCCAGTGAAATGGCCTGGTTCGGGCACTCCGGTTCACACATATCGCAGTTAATGCATCTGGACGTAATCAACAGCGCCATTTTACCCACCTGATAACAACAGAAAAAGCGCGGGTATTATACGCGCTGCCGCTGATCAGACCAGCTTTTTCACCAGCGCTTCGCTGTGGCGAATATGACTGGACGCGCGTTCCGGATCGTTTTGCACCAGTGCCATAAACAGCAGATCGGTCAGGGCCAGCTGCGCCGTGGTCGAGGAGATGGCCGCGCTGCGGGTACTCTGCTCCTCCGCCACCGTATAGAGACAGTAACTGGCGCTCTGCTGCAGCGTATTCGGCGTAAAGCCGGTAAAGGCCACCACATCGGCGCCCACCTGAACTGCTTCCTGCGCGGCCAGATTGATCTCCCGCCGTTCACCGGTGTAAGAGATGGCGAGCAGCACATCGCCGGGCCCCATCGCCTGCACGCTGGCCAGCAGGGCGTGCATATCCTGCTCCGCCACCGCATTGATGCCGATCTTCATCAGCTTCCAGGAGAAGTCCTTCGCCACCAGACCCGAAGCGCCGATGCCCACCAGTAAAATACGCCGGGCATTTTTCAGCAGCTGTAACACATCGTTGAGCTTCTCTTCGCTGTTGATATCCAGCGTGGCGCGGATTGCCGAGAGTTTCTCCGTCAGCAGCTTCTCACCCACCATTTTAAGGGGATCGTCGCTGAGGATATGGTTATGTACGGTAATGGCATCTTTGTCCGCCAGTGACTCACTCAGGGCCAGCTTAAGAGCCGGAAAACCTTTGTATCCCAGTTTCTGAGCAAACTTCACCACGCTCGACTGGCTGACGCCAGACTCTTCCGCCAGCTTTTGCGAACTCAGGTGGCGCGCCCGATCGGGTTGCGACAGTAGAAAATCAGCCAGCCGACGCTCGTTCAATGCCAGACGTGGATAAAGCTGGCGAATGCGCAGCAATGAACTCATGCCCAATCCTCGTAATTCAGGGATAATCTGTGAAGAATAAACTATTCATCAGGCATTGTAGTCATCGGAATTAAAAATGACAGTCATCGCCGTAGCGCCTGATGATGGCTACACTACTCTTTATCATTCCAGAATCAGCCTGAAGGAGAGTTGTTTGACCAGGGGAACACAACGTCGCGTCGTATTTTTTGACCTGGATGGCACTTTGCACCAGCAGGACATGTTCGGCACTTTTATGCGCTATCTGCTGCGTCGCCGCCCGCTTAATCTGCTGCTGGTGGTGCCGTTATTGCCGGTAGTGGGTATCGGCTTGCTGTTTAAAGGCCGGGCGGCACGCTGGCCCATGAGCCTGCTGCTCTGGTCTATTACTTTTGGCCGTTCTGAGCGGACGCTGCTGCAACTCGAAGCCGAATTTGCGCAGTGGTTCCGCCTGCGCGTTAAAGCCTTTCCGGTGGTTCAGCAGCGCCTGACCGATTACCTCGGCAGTGATGATGCTGACGTCTGGCTTATCACCGGATCGCCACAGTCTCTGGTGGAGCAGGTCTATTACGACTCCGCGTTTCTGCCACGCGTGAAGCTGATTGCCAGTCAGATGCAGCGCGGCTGGGGCGGGCGGGTACTGGCAATGCGCTGCCTCGGCCATGAGAAAGTGGCACAGCTGGAAGAGAAAATCGGCACGCCGCTACAGCTCTACAGCGGCTATAGCGACAGCAAACAGGACAACCCGCTGCTGTTTTTCTGTCAGCATCGCTGGCGCGTAACACCCGCAGGTGAGCTGCAACAGCTGGAATAAGTTTCTAAAGGATCGGTGAGACCGCTATAATGCGCCGCTTTTCTGTCGCCCGGAGTGGTCAGCATGAAACAACAAGATGAATACTGGATGCGCCATGCGCTTGACCTGGCGCGCCGGGCCTGGGAGCAGGGCGAAGTGCCGGTGGGTGCGGTGCTGGTTCAGAATGACCGGGTGATCGGTGAAGGCTGGAACCGGCCCATCGGCCAGCACGATCCGACGGCGCATGCGGAGATTATGGCGTTGCGGCAGGGCGGTAAAGTACTGGAAAATTATCGTCTGCTGGACACCACGCTCTACGTGACGCTGGAGCCGTGCGTGATGTGCGCCGGCGCCATGGTTCACAGCCGCATCAGCCGGCTGGTCTACGGTGCGCACGATATCAAAAGTGGAGCGGCAGGATCGCTGCTCGATGTGCTGGGGCACCCCGGCATGAATCATCAGGTTGAATTACAGAGCGGCGTGCTGGCTGAAGAGTGTGCCGCTATGCTGAGCGACTTCTTCCGTATGCGTCGCGAGCAGAAAAAAGCGCTGCGGCAGGCGCAACGCCAGAATTAATTCATGGCGATCTTTGGTTCGACCGCCGGATAGCCTTTGGCCAGTTCGGCCTGTGCTTGTTGTGCTTCAGCCTGCTGCGCCAGGCGTTTTTCCTGCTCCTGCAGATAACCCACTAGGCTTAACTGATATTTGCGGATGTTCTCCACATAGTTATAGGCTTCATGCCCACGGGCATAGCCATAAGCTGTCTGAGTGTAGTAACGCTTCTGGCTCAGCATGGGCAGACGCAGCTTCACATCCGCCCAGCTATCCGGATTACCCCCCTGGCGGGCAGTGAGTTTACGGACATCCAGCATATGGGCATAGCCCATGTTATAGGCCGCCAGCGCAAACCAGATGCGCTCATCTTCCGGGATGGTCTGCGGCACCTTCGCCATCATATCCTGCAGATACTGACTGCCGCCGCGAATGCTCTGTTCGGGATCGGTCCGGTCGCCCACATCCAGGCTCTCAGCGGTGTTACGGGTCAGCATCATCATGCCGCGCACGCCGGTAGGGGAGGTGGCCTGCGGGTTCCAGTGCGACTCCTGATAGGAGATCGCCGCCAGCAGTCGCCAGTCAATGCTGGTGGCGTACTTCTCAAACAGCGGTTTGATGTCAGGCAGCGTGTTATCGATGGCGCGCAGGAAAGTGCGGGTATCGACATAATCAAAGGTGCCGACGTGGCCGAGATATTTCTCCTCCAGCCGCGCCATCGCCCCTTCTTCACCCATACCGTTAAAGAAGTCGAGCATCGCGGCATTCAGGCTGTCGTCATCGCTGTGCCGCACATACCAGGTGACCGGCTCTTCATCAGTGACGTCAAACGCCACCGCCAGCTGCGGATAGATGCGCTGCAGCAGAGCGATGGTCACGGAGTCGCCAATCGTATAGTCGAGCTTGCCGTCTGCCACCGCTTCCAGCAGGGCTTTAGGACTTTGATCGGTGGAGATCGCCCAGTCCAGATCGGGGTACTGGTTTGACCGCGCGCTCTTCAGCGTTGACAGATAAGCCGATCCTGACGCAACAGTCAGCCGCCCCTTTAAGTCACCGAGGTTTTTAGGGCGCGGCTTATCCACGCGATAGACCAGCTGCTGCGAAACGTTGTAGTAGCCTGGCCCGGTCTGATAGCGGGTCAGGCGTTCGCTGTTGTAGTTCAGACCCGCGGCCAGCAAATCGGCTTTGCCATCATCTAAATCGTCAAACAGATCGCTCAGGTTGGGACGTACTGTCACCTTGAGTTTGACGCCCAGATAATCGGCGAAGCGTTTTGCCAGCTCATAATCCATACCGGCCGGAGATTGGTTCACTGTGTAGTAAGTCAACGGGGAATTGATGGTACTGACACGCAGTACTCCCCGTGATTTAATCTGTGAAATCTGGTCCTGCCCACCCCCATACCAGGGAATGGATGGCCATAGCGCTAACGCTAACAGCACGGCAACCAGACCGATAAACAGATAATTAAATTTTAGGCGTTTCAAATAGTTATCTCTCGCTGGCTCTAAGGCCTCTGTCTTTTAAAGGCAGTATTTGTCTTCTTTGAACTCCCAGAGCGAGGGGCATTTTGCGCAACAAAATCACGCTGAGCAACTTTTATAGCAGCTTTTGCGCAAAATTCAGGCAAATCCGGGTCGCCAAAAATTGTGCGCAAACGGTTTCGTCGCGAGGTCGCTTTCTCTATAATACGCCCCGTTTTCCCTGTTGCGCCCAATGAAGCGTCGCCCGGCGCCCTGACGAGAGATTTATTAATGGAAATTCTGCGTGGTTCGCCCGCCCTGTCGGCATTTCGTGTAAACAAACTGCTGACCCGCTTTCAGGACGCTCATCTGCCGGTGAGTGATATTTACGCTGAGTACATCCATTTTGCTGATGTCAGCACGCCCTTAAGCGCTGACGAACAGAGCCGTCTGCAGCGCCTGCTGAAATATGGTCCCTCTCTCGCTGAACATGCCCCACAGGGGCGTCTGCTGCTGGTGACGCCTCGTCCCGGCACCATTTCGCCCTGGTCATCCAAAGCCACGGACATTGCCCACAACTGCGGCCTGCCGCAGGTACGTCGCCTGGAGCGCGGCCTGGCCTTTTATGTGCATGCCCCACAACTGACGGAAGCGCAGTGGCAAACGCTGGGCACACTGCTGCACGATCGGATGATGGAAACGGTCTTCGGCGATCTGGCGCAGGCTGAACAGCTGTTCGCGCATCACACGCCACAGCCGGTGAAAAGTGTCGATCTGCTGGGTGAGGGCCGTCAGGCGCTGGTTCAGGCGAATATCTCACTGGGTCTGGCGCTGGCCGACGATGAAATCGACTATCTGGTGGCGGCGTTTACCGCACTGGGCCGCAATCCCAACGACATTGAACTCTACATGTTTGCGCAGGCGAACTCTGAGCACTGTCGTCACAAGATCTTCAACGCCGACTGGATTATCGACGGCGAGAAACAGCCAAAGTCGCTGTTTAAGATGATCAAAAACACCATGGAGCAGACGCCGGACTACGTGCTCTCTGCTTACAAAGATAACGCCGCCGTGATGGAAGGCTCAGAGGTTGGCCGCTTCTTTGCTGACGCCGGAGAGAGCGAATACCGCTGGCATCAGGAAGCCGCACACATCCTGATGAAGGTGGAAACCCATAACCACCCAACGGCCATCTCGCCGTGGCCTGGTGCTGCGACCGGTTCCGGTGGTGAAATCCGTGATGAAGGCGCAACCGGAAGGGGTTCGAAGCCAAAAGCGGGCCTCGTCGGTTTCTCCGTATCGAACCTGCGTATCCCAGGCTTTGAACAGCCGTGGGAAGAGGACTTCGGCAAACCGGCCCGCATCGTCAGCGCGCTGGAAATTATGACCGATGGCCCACTGGGCGGCGCTGCATTTAACAATGAATTTGGTCGTCCGGCTCTGAATGGTTACTTCCGTACCTATGAAGAGCAGGTCACCAGCCACAACGGCACTGAGCTGCGTGGCTACCATAAGCCGATTATGCTGGCGGGCGGCATCGGGAATATCCGTGCCGATCACGTGCAGAAAGGTGAAATCACCGTAGGCGCGAAGCTGGTGGTGCTGGGCGGTCCGGCAATGAACATCGGCCTGGGCGGCGGCGCGGCGTCATCGATGGCCTCGGGTCAGTCTGATGCCGATCTCGACTTTGCCTCGGTACAGCGTGATAACCCGGAGATGGAGCGCCGTTGTCAGGAAGTGATCGACCGCTGCTGGCAACTGGGCGATGAGAACCCGATTCTGTTTATCCACGACGTGGGCGCTGGCGGTCTCTCCAATGCGATGCCGGAGCTGGTCAGCGATGGCGGTCGTGGCGGCCGGTTTAACCTGCGTGACATCCTGAGTGATGAGCCAGGCATGAGTCCGCTGGAGGTCTGGTGTAACGAATCACAGGAACGTTATGTGATGGCAGTGGCACCCGATCAGCTGGCGCAGTTTGAGGCAATTTGCCAGCGTGAACGCGCACCGTTCGCGGTCATTGGTGAAGCCACCGAAGAGCTGCACCTGAGCCTGGAAGATAGTCATTTCGGTAATAAGCCGATCGATATGCCACTTGATGTCCTGCTGGGCAAAACGCCGAAGATGACGCGGGATGTGGTGACGCAGCAGACGCAGGCCACTGCCCTGCAGCGTGACGGCATTACGCTGGTCGATGCGGTAAACCGCGTGCTGCATCTGCCTGCCGTGGCGGAAAAAACCTTCCTGATCACCATCGGTGACCGCAGCGTGACCGGCATGGTTGCGCGCGACCAGATGGTGGGACCGTGGCAGATCCCGGTTGCCAACTGTGCAGTGACTACCGCCAGCCTCGACAGCTATCACGGCGAAGCGTTTGCCCTGGGCGAACGTTCACCGGTTGCGCTGCTGGACTTCGCGGCCTCGGGTCGTCTGGCCGTCGGTGAAGCACTGACCAACCTGGCGGCTACCCATATTGGTTCGCTGAAGCGTGTGAAGCTTTCCGCAAACTGGATGTCCGCAGCCGGTCATCCGGGTGAAGATGCCGGTTTATATGCGGCGGTGAAAGCGGTCGGCGAAGAGCTTTGCCCGGCGCTGGGGATCACCATCCCGGTCGGTAAAGATTCGATGTCGATGAAAACACGCTGGCAGGAAGGCAGCGAACAGCGCGAAATGACCTCACCGCTGTCGCTGGTGATTACCGCTTTTGCCCGCGTCGAAGATGTCCGTCGCACCGTCACGCCACAACTGCAGGCCGATCAGGATAACCTGCTGCTGCTGATCGATCTGGGCAACGGCGCGAATACGCTGGGCGCAACCGCGCTGTCGCAGGTTTACCGTCAGCTTGGCGACAAACCTGCCGACGTGCGCGATGCCGCTCAGCTGGCGGGCTTCTTCAATGCCATCCAGGCGCTGGTGGCTGAGCAGAAACTGCTGGCTTATCACGATCGTTCCGACGGTGGTCTGCTGGTGACGCTGGCCGAGATGGCGTTTGCCGGTCACTGCGGCATCGACGTTGACATCGCCTCGCTGGGTAACGATGCGCTGGCCTCCCTGTTTACCGAGGAGCTGGGCGCGGTGATTCAGATCAACGCCGCCGATCGCGCCGTGGTTGAGCAGATCCTGGCGGATCACGGCCTTGCCGACTCGACGCATCTGCTGGGCAGCGCGCAGCCGGGCGATCGCTTTGTGATCCGTTCTGGTGACAGTGCGGTCTACAGTGAAAGCCGCAACACGTTGCGTACCTGGTGGGCGGAAACCACCTGGCAGATGCAGCGTCTGCGCGACAACCCGGCGTGTGCCGATCAGGAACATGAAGCGAAGAAAAACGACAGCGATCCTGGCCTGAACGTTAATCTGACATTTAATCCGCAGGAAGATGTTGCTGCCCCGATGATCGCCACTGGCGCACGTCCAAGGGTCGCGGTGCTGCGTGAGCAGGGCGTGAACTCCCATGTAGAGATGGCCGCCGCCTTTGATCGGGCAGGTTTCACCGCCATTGACGTTCACATGAGCGATCTGCTGGCCGGACGTCGCGGTCTGGAAGAGTTCCAGGCGCTGGTCGCCTGTGGCGGCTTCTCCTACGGCGATGTGCTGGGTGCCGGTGAGGGCTGGGCGAAATCGATTCTGTTTAATCCGCGCGTGCGTGACGAGTTCGAAACCTTCTTCCACCGTCCGCAAACCCTGGCGCTGGGCGTCTGCAACGGCTGCCAGATGATGTCTAATCTGCGTGAACTGATCCCAGGCAGCGATCTCTGGCCGCGCTTTGTGCGTAACCAGTCTGAGCGCTTTGAAGCGCGTTTCAGTCTGGTAGAAGTGGCCGCCAGTCCATCGCTGTTGCTGGACGGCATGGCCGGTTCGCATATGCCCATCGCCGTTTCGCACGGTGAAGGCTTTGTTGAAGTGCGTGATGCTTCGCATCTGGCGGCGCTGGAGTCGAAAGGGCTGGTGGCACTGCGCTTTGTCGATAACTTCGGCAAGGTAACAGAAACCTATCCGGCTAACCCGAATGGCTCACCAAACGGCATCACTGCCGTGACTAATGAAAGTGGTCGCGTCACTATCATGATGCCGCATCCGGAGCGGGTATTCCGCACCGTCAGCAACTCCTGGCATCCGGCAGAGTGGGGCGAAGACAGCCCGTGGATGCGTATTTTCCGCAATGCGCGCAGACAGCTGGGTTAATGTAATCCGCTGAAAAGAGCAGGAGGCCAGTGTGCCTCCTGCTCTTTTTTGTGGCTCTGTTGGCAAATGGCGACAATGAGCATGTCGTACTGTCTCTTTTTGGCGACATCTATCTCGTTGATTTTTAATGGGCGCCTCTCCGGCGCGATTTCATGTCGCTCAGCGGAGACAGTTTTCACTTACTGTAATCAGATTTTGCGCAACAGTTGTCCGGTAAGCTTATTCAATCTGCTGAAAAATATAATGATTTATTTCCTGGCATGGAACTTGCTATACTCATGCAGCTGCTCATTCACCTGTTTATGATTGCCCCGCTTAGCGGAGAAGAGCTCATAAAGCCCGAATGACGCACCAAACGGAGCCTGCCGTCCAACTGACCGATAATCGCTTGCGTTATCAAACACCGGACGTAACGTTGAGTAAGGCTCCACCCATTTTTACGCGATGCATCACGCGTCGTGCCAGCGGCAGGCCATCGAGCCTGCCGTTTTCTTTTGTTCCCCTTTCTTCCGACGACACCTTTCTTCCGCTGACAGAGTCCGTTAGCATCCAGACAGCAAATCTTAAGGAAGCGGCTGCGTGAAAAAATGGCGTTTATTTCCCCGTTCTCTGCGTCAGCTGGTGCTGATGGCGTTTGTACTGGTGCTGCTGCCGTTGCTGGTGCTGGCCTGGCAGGCGTGGGAAAGTCTCTCTGCGTTAAGCGAACAGGCAGCGGATACCAACCGCAATACCTTCACCGACGTTCGCAGAAGTGAGGCGATGGCGCGAACGGCGGTTGAGCTGGAGCGCAGCTATCGCCAGTACTGCGTGCTGGATGATGCCTCGCTGGCGCGCCTTTATCAGACCCAGCACACCCGCTACAGCCAGATGCTGAGTTCGCACAGCGCCAGCCTGCCCGAGCTGCCCGCATTCCAGACTTTACAGGCGACGTTGCCGCTGCTGACACCGTTAAAGTGCGATAACGGTAATCCGGTTACGCCTGCCGCAGAGGCGCTGGATCGTTTTTCTGCCACCAATGCGCAGATGGTGCAGGACACGCGCGAAGTGGTGTTTTCGCGCGGCCTTCAGCTGCAGCGCGAAATTGCCGATCGCGGCCAGTTTTTTGGCTGGCAGGCGCTGATTCTGTTTATCATCAGTCTGGCGTTGATGACGCTGTTTACCGGCATGATTATCGGGCCGGTCAAGCGTATTGAGCGGATGATCAACCGGCTTGGCGAAGGCCGGGAACTGGGTAACAGCGTGACATTTCGCGGCCCGCGCGAGTTACGCTCGCTGGGACAGCGCATCGTCTGGCTCAGCGAACGGCTTCAGTGGCTGGAATCGCAGCGCCATGAATTCCTGCGCCATCTTTCTCACGAACTGAAAACGCCGCTGGCCAGCCTGCGTGAAGGCACCGAACTGCTGGCGGACGAGGTAGCCGGGTCGCTGAACGCCGATCAAAAAGAGGTGGTCACTATCCTCGACGGCAGCAGCCGTCATCTGCAGCGGCTGATTGAACAGCTGCTTGATTACAACCGTAAACTGGCAGATGGCCCGATCCAGCTGGAACCGGTCAGCGTGGCGGAAATTGTGGAGGGGGTGGTGAATGCACATGCACTCTCGGCGCGCGCCAAACTCATGCAGACGGTTGTCGATCTGGCGGTCAGTCACTGCCTTGCCGAACCGATGTTACTGATGCGGGTCATCGATAATCTCTATTCGAACGCCGTGAACTACGGCAGCGAATCCGGTACCATCTGGCTGCGCAGTCAGCAGCAGGGCGATCGGGTCTGGATTGATGTCGCGAACAGCGGCACGCCGATCCCGCCGGAAGAGCAGGCAATGATTTTCGAACCTTTCTTCCAGGGTAGCCAGCAGCGCAAAGGGCCGGTAAAAGGCAGCGGGCTGGGATTGAGTATTGCCAAAGATTGCCTGCGCCGGATGCATGGCGACCTGACGCTGGTCTCCTGCGAGCAGGCTGATGTCTGTTTTCGAATTGAACTGAACACCACAGCCGGGAAAGTCTGACTGATGAAATATTTACCCGCTTTGCTGTTGAGCACACTGACCACGCTGCTGCTCAGCGGATGTACGACCTCCCCGGCCACCTCATCCCTGCCGTCAGGCCATCAGGTAGCGGAACCCGAGGTCAGCGTGGCTGATTACCTGGCGACCCGCTGCAGTGACCTGTGGACGATAGAGAATAGTGCGGCACTGAGTAATCCCCTCTACTGGATGCGGGCGATCGATTGTGCTGAACGCCTTTCCCCCGCCGAGGCCCGAGCCGAAGCTCACCGCTGGCCGGTTGAGAGCTGGTCGCGCGCCTTCAAGCAGGGCGTGCTGATGTCGAACGGCAACGTGACGCCAGTGGAGCGTCGTCGCTATGTTGAAACCCTGGATCGCTACAGCGGCGATTTCCCGCAGTCTGTGCGTCCGCTGCTCCAGTTGTGGCGCAGTAATCAGGCCGCGCAGCTCGACCTGAGTGAAGCGCGCACCCGTTATGTTCATCTGCAACAGAGCAGCGATACGCAGCTGGAGGCGATACGCCAGCAGATGGTTAAACAGCAGCAGCAGCTCAGCGACACGCAGCATAAGCTGGAGCGACTTACTGATATTGAGCGCCAGCTTTCATCGCGGAAAGCCCCGGATGTTTCTGACAGCGGCCATGGCACTGCGCTGCCGCAGGATGAGGAGCAATAATGGTCAGACAAGCGGCAAAACTGCTGCTGGTGGATGACGATCCCAGCCTGCTGAAGCTGCTGGGCATGCGTCTTCGCAGCGAAGGTTATCAGGTCACCACCGCGGCCAGCGGACCCGAAGCGTTGCGTCTGCTGCAGAAAGAAAAAATCGAGCTGGTGATCAGCGATCTGCGGATGGATGAGATGGATGGTCTGGCGCTGTTTGGCGAGATCCAGAAACGCCACACCGGTCTGCCAGTGATTATCCTGACGGCACACGGCTCAATCCCGGACGCGGTTTCCGCCACGCAGCAGGGCGTCTTCAGCTTCCTGACTAAACCGGTGGATAAAGATGCGCTTTACAAAGCGATCGATGAAGCACTGGCTCAGCAGGCGCCGGTCAGTGATGACCGCTGGCGGGAAGCGATCGTCACCCGCAGCCCGCTGATGTTACGGCTGCTGGAGCAGGCGCATATGGTGGCGCAGTCGGACGTCAGCGTGCTGATTAACGGGCAGAGCGGTACCGGTAAAGAGATGCTGGCACAGGCGATTCACGCCGCCAGCCCGCGAAACGGCAAGCCCTTTGTCGCCATTAACTGTGGCGCACTGCCGGAGCAGTTGCTGGAGTCAGAGCTGTTCGGGCATGCCAAAGGGGCCTTTACCGGCGCAGTCAGTGCCCGTGATGGTCTGTTTAAAACTGCAGGTGGTGGCACGCTGTTCCTGGATGAGATTGGCGATATGCCGCAACCGCTACAGGTTAAGTTGCTGCGGGTATTGCAGGAGCGTAAGGTCAGGCCGCTGGGCAGCGATCATGATATTGAGATCGACGTGCGCATTATTTCAGCCACGCATCGCGATCTGCCGAAGGCGATGGAGAAAAAGGAGTTTCGTGAGGATCTCTTCTATCGTCTTAATGTGGTGAACCTGAAGATTCCGGCGCTGCATCAGCGCACTGAAGATATTCCGCTGCTGGCTAATCATCTGTTGCGTCAGGCGGCGGAACGGCATAAACCGCAGATCCGCAGTTTTTCCGTTGATGCGATGAAGCGGTTGATGGCGGCCAGCTGGCCGGGCAACGTGCGTCAGCTGGTTAACGTTATTGAGCAGTGTGTGGCGCTGAGTTCATCGCCGGTGATCAGCGATGCGCTGGTGGAGCAGGCGTTAAGCGGTGAGAACAGCGCTTTGCCGACCTTTGCTGAGGCGCGCAATCAGTTTGAGCTGAACTATCTGCGTAAGCTGTTGCAGATGACCAAAGGCAATGTGACCAATGCCGCACGTCTGGCTGGACGCAACCGCACGGAGTTCTATAAGCTGCTGTCTCGTCATGAGCTGGATGCCAGTGATTTCAAAGAGTAGCGGAGGCTGCGGAGTGATACCGGCAGGTTGTCTGCTCAGGCCCGAATCAGAATGGGTGCGGTCAGCATAATCTGGCAGCGCTTGCGGCAACCTGAAGAATCCCGGATATTACCGCCCGACAGCGCCAGCAACATTTATACTTGATAAACCCTCTGACCATGGAGGGAGTGAAAAAGGGTCTGACATGAAAAAGATTGATGCGATTATCAAACCATTCAAACTCGATGATGTCCGTGAAGCCTTAGCGGAAGTCGGCATCACCGGGATGACCGTGAGTGAAGTAAAAGGTTTTGGCCGCCAGAAAGGGCACACCGAGCTTTACCGCGGCGCAGAGTATATGGTCGACTTTTTGCCTAAAGTGAAAATCGAGATGGTGGTGGGCGACGATATCGTTGATACCTGCGTCGAGACCATTATGCGTACTGCGCAGACCGGCAAAATCGGTGATGGTAAAATCTTTGTCTTCGACGTGGCGCGCGTGGTGCGCATCCGTACTGGCGAAGAGGATGAAGAGGCGATCTGATTATATCTTTATCAGCTCTTTATCAGCATAAAGAAGCCCGCGCTGCGGGCTTTTTTTATTGCTCAATTACATCCCTTTGTGCGGTCCAAAAAGTTCGTAATGAATGCGTGTATCTGCCACGCTGGCATCACGCAGTTGCGCCACCACATGCTGCATAAAGGGCAGCGGACCGCAGAGGTAGAAGTGGGTGTCGGGTGAGGCGAGACGTGCGGAGATCGCGGTGATATCCATCAGACCCTGCGCGTCATAGCGACCGGCATCTTCAGCGGCGGGATCGCGATACCAGACCTGACTGATGAAATCGGTGAGCTGAGCGCCCGTTGCTATCACTTCCGGGCCAAATGCATGCTGTTTGCCGTTCTCTGCTGCGTGCAGCCAGCTGACCGGCGCGCGGTGCTGGCGGGCCGCCAGTGCATGCAGCATGGCCAGCATCGGCGTCTGACCCACGCCCGCGGATATCAGCGCCACCGGGGTTGCAGCATCGACCTCAAGGAAGAAGTCGCCATGCGGTGCGGCCAGCATCAGCTCATCACCCACTTTGCCATTCTGATGCAGCCAGCCGGAGACGGTGCCCTGCGCTTCACGTTTCACCGCAATCCGATAATCTTTGCCATTACTAAGGTGAGTAAGCGAGTACTGACGAATCTGGTGATGTTCGAAACTGGCGGGCTGCAGATGCACCGTCAGATACTGACCCGGTTTAAAGGCCGCCACCGGGCCGCCATTGACCGGACTGAAGGTAAAGCTTTTAATCACCTCGCTCTGCTGCTCAATAGCACTGATGCGAAACGCACGAGTGCCGCGCCAGCCACCGGTTTGCTGCTCCGTCGCCTGATAAATTTCCTCTTCGCGATTAATGAACACATCCGCCAGTACGCCATAGGCCCGGCCCCAGGCTGCCAGCGCCTCTTCACCCGGATTCAGCAGCTCTTTAATGGTTGCCAGCAGATTTTCACCGACGATGGCGTATTGCGCAGGCTGAATATTCAGGCTGGTATGTTTCTGCGCAATTTTTTCCACTGCGGGCAGCAGCACGGCCAGGTTCTCCAGATTCGCGCCATAGGCGCAAATGGCGTTGAACAGCGCTTCACGCTGATCGCCATTGCGCTGGTTGTTCATATTGAAAACATTTTTGAGTTCCGGATGGTGCGACAGCATGCGGTCATAGAAGTGTGCGGTAAGCGCAGGACCACAGGCGGCGATGGCAGGCAGGGTCGATTTAACCGTGGCGATAGTGTGTGCATCAAGCATAAAAACGGCCTCTCATTTAAAGATGTATTTTAAATACATCTTATAGCCGTCTCGCCTGTGGTGTAAATAACCCGATAAATTTCCCGGTTGTCAAAGTGGCAACTTTTTGGTGCATCCTGAGAAGCCGCCGTCACATCCTGAAGAAAAATCGTGGCGTCTGAACAGGGTGAAAAGGTGTAAAAAAGCCCTGCCAGTAGCCAGCCAATCGTTTGCGTAAAAAGAGGAGGTTCACCCTACCTTCACCTCTTAAAACGGTTTACACTGTGGGCCTTCGCCCCTGAAGGGGGGTAAATACCGTCAGAAAGTTAGCTGAGTCAGGAGATCCGGATGTTAAAGCGTGATATGAACATTGCCGATTACGATGCCGAGTTGTGGCAGGCGATGGAGCAGGAGACAGTGCGTCAGGAAGAGCACATTGAACTGATTGCTTCTGAAAACTACACCAGCCCGCGTGTTATGCAGGCACAAGGTTCTCAGCTCACCAATAAATACGCTGAAGGCTATCCGGGCAAACGCTACTACGGCGGCTGTGAGTACGTTGATATCGTTGAGCAACTGGCGATCGATCGCGCAAAAGAACTGTTTGGTGCCGATTACGCTAACGTGCAGCCACACTCAGGTTCACAGGCTAACTTTGCGGTTTACACCGCGCTGCTGCAGCCGGGCGATACTATTCTGGGGATGAACCTGGCGCACGGTGGACACCTGACTCACGGCTCACCGGTTAACCTGTCGGGCAAACTCTATAACGTTGTGGCTTACGGTATCGATGAGACCGGTAAAATTGACTACGACGAACTGGCTGAACTGGCGAAAACCCACAAGCCAAAAATGATCGTTGGCGGATTCTCAGCTTACTCCGGCGTTTGCGACTGGGCGAAAATGCGCGAAATCGCGGATAGCGTAGGTGCATGGCTGTTTGTGGACATGGCACACGTTGCCGGCCTGATTGCTGCAGACGTTTACCCGAGTCCGATCCCGCATGCGCACATCGTGACCTCTACCACTCACAAAACGCTGGCGGGTCCGCGCGGTGGTATCATTCTGGCGAAAAACGGCGACGAAGATTTCTATAAGAAACTGAACTCTGCTGTCTTCCCTGGCGGTCAGGGCGGTCCTCTGATGCACGTTATCGCTGGTAAAGCGGTTGCGTTCAAAGAGGCGATGGAGCCGGAATTCAAAACCTACCAGCAGCAGGTGGCAAAAAACGCCAAAGCGATGGTTGAGGTGCTGATTGAGCGTGGCTATGACATCGTTTCTGGTGGCACCTATAACCATCTGTTCCTGATCGATCTGGTGAGCAAAAACCTGACCGGTAAAGAAGCGGATGCGGCATTGGGCCGTGCCAACATCACGGTTAACAAAAACAGCGTGCCTAACGATCCGAAAAGCCCGTTTGTGACTTCTGGTATCCGTATCGGTACGCCAGCTGTTACCCGTCGTGGCTTCAATGAAGCGGACGTGCGTGAACTGGCTGGCTGGATCGCGGATGTGCTGGATAACGTCAATGACGAAGCGACCATTGAGCGCACCAAAAAGAAAGTGCTGGAAATCTGCAGCCGTCTGCCGGTCTACGCTTAATCGTTAACCTGTTGTGAGACAGCATACAAAGGATGGCATCAGCCATCCTTTTTTATTGTTAAAAAACGAGTGCGTGTTAGCTGTGATACCGGAGTTGCTCAGGAAACACGGTCAGATCGGAAAGTCGCTAAAGCCAATCCCTGGCCGCTCGGCCCGCGCGATTACGCACCTCATCCCTGAGGTGCGCCCGTAACCGGGCCAACGCGTTGCGTTGTTCAAAAACGCTCCCGGCGTTTTTGTCCATGGCGCGGGACGCTTTCCTCCTCTGACCGTGTTTCCTGCGCGTGAAATTCAGATGTAGCGGCAAGAGGCGCTCTGATTTGGATTGGTTAGTGTTCTGAAAGGATGGCATCAGCCATCCTTTTTTATTGCCTGTCCTGCGGCGCTCTGCCAGAGTAGCGCCCACTCATGCTGCCAGGCAGCACTCTTGCTGGAGGGAATATGGCAATCGGCTCCGCCAGATGGCTCGGATTGGGCTACTTCACTTACTTCTTCTGTTACGGCATTTATCTGCCATTCTGGGGCGTGTGGCTGAAAGGCACCGGTCTCGATGCTGAAAAGATTGGCCTGTTGCTCGGCTGTGGCATGGTGGCACGCTTTGTCGGCAGTCTGCTTATCGCCTCTCAGGTCAAAAATCCTTCACGGTTGATTACGGCGCTGCGTCTGCTGGCGCTGATGACCTGCCTGTTCGCTGCCGGTTTCTGGGTGGGTGAGCAGTGGATGTGGCTGCTGACGGTCATGATCGGCTTTAACCTCTTTTTCTCGCCGCTGGTCCCGCTCAGCGATGCGCTGGCCGCCACCTGGACACAGCAGATAGGGCTGGCGTATGGGCCGGTCAGGCTGTGGGGTTCGCTGGCCTTTGTGATCAGCTCGGCATTAACCGGCGTGCTGGTCAGTGCTTACTCTTCAAACGCCATTCTGCTGCTGCTTTCCGTCGGCGTCATCTCTATGCTGGCAGGCATGATGCTGACACCCGCCACCCAGCCACAGGGTAATGAACGGCAGGGCGCGGCGGGCGGCGGCTGGCAGGTGTGGCGTGCATTGCTGCGTGAGAATGCGGTATGGCGATTTATGCTCTGCGTAACACTGCTGCAGGGTGCGCACGCCGCCTATTACGGCTTCAGTGCTATCTGGTGGCAGGAGAGTGGCTATTCCGCCTCCACGGTGGGTTATCTCTGGTCGCTGGGCGTGGTGGCCGAAATCGTCGTGTTTGCTTTGAGCAACCGGTTGTTCCGCCGCTGGAGCGCGCGCGATCTGCTGCTGCTTTCGGGCATTTGTGCGTTGATCCGCTGGAGTCTGATGGGGGCCACTACCGCGCTGCCGCTGCTGATTGTGGCGCAAATCCTCCACTGTGGCAGCTTCACCGTCTGTCATCTGGCGGCGATGCGTTTTATTGCGGCGCGTCAGGGAGCGGAAGTGATCCGTCTGCAGTCGCTCTATTCCGCGTTGGCGATGGGGGGTGGCATTGCGATAATGACCATGATCTGCGGCGTCCTGTTCGCTCATCTGCAGGGGCATCTGTTCTGGGTGATGGCACTGGTGGCGCTGCCCGCGCTATTTCTGCGTCCCGGCTACGACTCCAGTAAATAACGAATCCGCTGCTGATGGTGTAACGTCAGCGGCAGTTCCGCATGCACCAGCGGCGGAGAGAAGAGTGGCAGCGAGGTGGGGTAGGGCGAAATGATGATGTCCACATCCCGCGGTGCGCCATCCCGCTGAAACTGTTTCACGTCCTGATAGGTAATATTGATCGGCAGCAGCGTGATCTCCCGGATCTGCTGCTCCACATCCTGCTCCAGATCGGTATCGTCACCCGTCAGAATCAGCACCTGCTTCTCCTGCAACGCATTCTCCTGCATCAGCCAGGCACCAAAAATAACGGTAATTAAGCTCACCTCTTCCGGGCTGAACGCAATCCCGTATTGCTGCTCAAACGCCTGCAGCGCCTGCTGAGTGGTGCGCAACAGGCGGGGATAGAGGCGGCTGACATCCAGCGCCACGCTGTTGTCGATGCCGATAGTGAAGTGGGTGCGATCCAGCGCCTGCGCCAGATGAGGATAAAGCTGGTTAAGCAGCTCGTCGCGATCAGCAAAAGTGATGTCGGCACACCGTTCAAAGTCATTAATTAACTGCTGGGTCGCAGCCATTAACTGCTGCTCAGCAGGATGGGCAATCGCATCCACGACAGGCGTATGTATCTGGCTGAACAGCAGTGTCCAGAAGTCGGTTTCACTGACGGGCGGCGCAAGGTGGCAGCGTTTGCGCCAGTGGTGAATCACATCCTCAGCGGCCTGCCGCTCAGCCTTCTGCTGCAGCCAGTGACACTGCGCTTCACTGAACAGCACCGGCTGGCGCTGGCACAATCCATATTTCATGAAAATCTGCAGAAAAAGCCGGTCGCGTTCGCTGAAATCGCGCTTCAGACGCAGGCTACAGTGCTGGATCAGCGCCTGTAAATTGGTCTCATCCCACAGCGCCTTCTCAATCTTCATCACCTTCAGGCGCTGACGCAGGGGAGCTGCAAAATGGTCGCAGACGAAATCCTGCGATAAACGCAAACTGCGTCGCAGGTTGTGCAGCAGACAGAGGCGCCGATCCAACTCTGTGCCATGAAGACGAAAGCTGCCATCCACCATCTGATGCAATTCCAGCTGGTGATATCGCTGTATCTCAAGGCCCACATCCGCGATATCCTGTCGGGCAACAGCAGGATCGACGCCATTCAGCTGGCAGACTTTTTCAAGCGTAAGCACGGGTGTCGGCAGAAACAGCAGCAATAAAAGATGGCACTGACGCTGTGAGCGGGTGAAGAGTGGTGCCAAAGGGGTAGCAGAACTCATCAATCAGGTTTCCAGCAGGCTATTTTGAGCTAAGAATAGTCAACCCCGTCAGCGCCTGCGCGGTTTACGCGGTTTATTTGCCGGAGGTTTAAGGCGGGTCACAAAATTTTGTTACTTATAGATTCTTTTCATCGGGAACGTTACTTTATAACATTATGAAACGCACACTCTTTGCCCTCTTGATGGTATTAAGTCCGGCTGTAATGGCACATCCTCACAGCTTCATCGATATGAAAACTGAACTGGTGGCGCAGGATGACACCTTTACCGGATTAAAGATGACCTGGACCATGGATGAGATTACCTCCGCCGATCTGCTTTACGACGCGGGCGAGGCGAAACCAGGCAGCGTGGTGTGGAAGAAGCTGGCGGCAGGCGTGATGGCGAACGTGCTGGGCCAGCACTACTTTTCTGAAATCTGGCACAACCAACAGCGGGTAAAGTTTTTGAATCTGCCAACCGAATACAACCTGTCACGTAACGGCCATAAAGCGGTGCTGGAATTTATTCTGCCGCTGGCGGAACCCCCGAAGCTGACCGGGCAGCGCTTTGAGATCCTGACTTTTGATCCCACCTATTTCGTCGATATGTTCTATGACAATCCCGGTGCATTAACGCTGCCGCCGGCGCTGCAGGCGCGCTGCAAGTTCGCGCTGAACACGCCAAAGCCCAATGATTCACTGAAGCAGTATGCGCTGTCGCTGGATAAAGCCGACGCGCCTGCAGAGGAGATGGATTTAGGCCGCCAGTTTGCCCAGACGGTGATACTGACATGTCAGTAATCTCCACTCCGTTACGGGCTTTCCGCCTCTGGCCGCTGTGGCTGATGGCGGGCGTGCTGCTGAGCAGCGCATTGCTGGTCTGGCTCTACTGGCCGCAGATTCTGATGCAGAGCGTACTGTGGCAAAAAGATCTGCATCGGCAGATGACTCAGTTGCTACAGCAGGTTGCGGAGCAGCCCCACCAGGCAGGCATTTCGCTGGTGATATTCAGCCTGCTGTATGGCGTACTGCACGCGCTGGGGCCGGGCCATGGCAAAGTGGTGATCGCGACCTTTCTGGCAACCCATCCCACCAGAGTGAAAACCAGTATCAGGCTGACGCTGCTCGCCTCACTGCTGCAGGGTTCGGTGGCGATTGCCCTGGTGACGGTGATGCTGGTGCTGCTGAAAACGTCATCGCGACAGCTGCATCTCAGCAGTTTCTGGCTGGAGAAGGGCAGTTATCTGCTGGTGATCGGGCTGGGTGTGATGATCGGTTATCGGGCGCTGCGTTCGCTGTGGCGGACATTGCGTCCGCGTCCGGCCCCGGTATTTCGCGCCTTCAAACCTCACCATCAGCATGACGATCAGTGCGGATGCGGACACGCGCATCTTCCGACACCGCAGCAGATGAGCGGCAATCTCAGCGTGAAAACCCAGCTGCTGGTGGTGGTGTCGATGGGATTACGTCCCTGTTCCGGCGCGATTATGATGCTGCTGTTTGCCAAAGTGATTGGTGTCTATGGCTGGGGGGTGATCTCTGCTGCGGTGATGGCGCTGGGCACGGCACTGACCATTTCGGCGATTGGCCTGCTGGTTCAGCAGGCGCGCACGGTGGCACAACGGCTGGCACAGCCTGGCGTTACCGCAGGCATGACGCGACTGCTGATCCCCGCGCTGGCCTTAACCGGCAGCCTGATTTTAATCGTAGCGGGTATCGCGCTATGGCAGTCAGCGCAGATGACGCTGGGTGGCGGAATTCGACCCTTCTGAATAAAAGCGCAGCGGAAATAAAATTGCCGCTGCGCTCTTCTCTTCGTTAATTATCTCTGAATTCATCTCTTTATTTTTTTCTCTGGCTGGTTTAGTGGTGAAATGACTATTCCCTGTCTACGCTGATAATACCAAAACGGCATTCCGCCGTCGGGATGATAAAAGATCAAGACCGCTTTCTGTTTATTGCGAGGAGTATATTTCATGGCTGATACCCGTATTAATAATGGCTACACCGAAACGCTGGCGACCGGGCCTGCTGGATTGCCGTTAAAACGTATTTCCTGGAGCGCCGTGTTTGCCGGTGTCATTTGTGCGTTGATCGTTCACATTATTCTGACGCTGCTGGGAACCGCCATTGGTGCAACAACCATTGATCCGATGAAAGAACAGAATCCACTCGACGGCCTGGGCACAGGCGCGCTGGTCTGGACTGCCATTGAAATGCTGGTCGCGATGGCTGCAGGTAGTTATGTTGCAGGCCGACTGGCTCAGCGCGAAGGCGCACTGCACGGTTTACTGATGTTTGGCCTTAGCACAATTTTCACTATTTACCTGGCTATTGCGCTGGCGACCAGTGTATTAGGCGGCGCGATGAATATTGTGGGCTCAGGCTTCCAGGCGCTGGGTAGTGGTATTTCCGCCGCTGCGCCATCCGTTACCCAAATGGCAAAAGACAAACTGCAGGAGAGTAATATTAATTTAGATAACCTGCAGAACGAACTGGAAACGACTTTACGCCAGACCGGGAAACCGGAATTACAGCCAGAGAACTTAAAGCAGGATGCAAATAAAGAAGCGCAGAATGCTGAAAACCAGGCTAACAACACCGCAAACCATCCACAGACAGCGGATACTGATCTGGCTAACTGGTTAAAAGGGGTGATGGATCGTCATTCCGATACCCTGCAGGCAGCCGATCGTGATGCGCTGAAAAATATTATCAAAGCGCGCACCGGCAAAAGCGATCAGGAAGTGGATCAGATCGTGGCCAAAACTGAACAGAGCTATCAGCAGGCCGTTCAGAAGTATCAGGAACTGAAACAGCAGGCTGAACAGAAAGCGCGTGAAGCCGGTGAAAAAGCCGCTGCCGCGACTGCGAAAGCGAGCTGGTATGCCCTGATTCTGCTGATCATCGAAGCGGTGCTGGCAGGCGTGATGGGTATGGTAGGTCGTCGTACTCAGCCCCGTCAGGTGCTGTCACACGAACGTCGTTAATCATCACTGAGTAACAGGCAATAAAAAAGGCGGCTGAGAAGCCGCCTTTTTCTGTACTGAGACTTAGCGTTTTAACGCTTCGCTCAGCTCATCACGCATGTTCGACAGCATCGATTTCACCACACGTGGGTTACCCGCGACCAGGTTACCTGACTGCAGATAGCCGTGGTTGCCGGTGAAATCAGTCACCAGACCGCCCGCTTCACGGACCAGCAGTTCCCCCGCCGCAAAATCCCACGGCTTCAGGCCAATCTCAAAATAGCCATCTACGCGACCGGCAGCCACATAGGCCAGATCCAGCGCAGCAGAACCGGTGCGGCGGAAGTCAGCACACTGGGTAAAGAGTTTGGTCATGATATTCATGTAAGCCGGCGCGTGCTGCTTCATTTTGAACGGGAAGCCGGTCGCCAGAACGGTGCCATCCAGATCGCGGGCCGTGCTGCCACGCAGACGATAGCCATTCAGCTGAGCGCCCTGACCGCGTGAAGAGGTGAAGAGTTCATTGCGCATTGGATCGTAAACGACGGCGACTTCGGTGCGGCCTTTAATGCGCACAGCGATAGAAACAGCAAAGTGGGGTAAACGTTTGATGAAGTTTGAGGTGCCATCCAGCGGATCGATAACCCATTGAACATCCTGATCTTCGCCCGCCAGTTCACCGCTTTCTTCAGTGATGATGGTATGTTTCGGGTAAGATTTACGAATAATTTCGATAATCAGGCGTTCTGCTTCGCGGTCAACATTCGTTACGAAGTCGTTGCTGCCTTTCTGGCTGGCTTCGACAGCGTCCGGGGTTTCATAATATTTGGCAATTAAATTTCCGGCCTTGCGCGCTGCGCGCACGGCAATGTTGAGCATTGGATGCATCGGTATCTCTCGCTGGATGTTAAAGAACGGGGAAAACGGCGCGGAGTATAGCAGCGTGTTCGGTAAATGTCCTGCTTTATGTTAATATTCTCTCTACTGATTTTACTGACCCGTTTCTGAGTATCCCTAATCATGTTGCAAAATATTCGTATCGTGCTGGTCGAGACTTCTCACACCGGTAACATGGGCTCCGTTGCGCGCGCCATGAAAACCATGGGCTTAACCAACCTCTATCTGGTTAACCCGCTGGTCAAGCCTGACTCACAGGCTATCTCACTCGCGGCCGGTGCCAGCGACGTTATCGGCGACGCAAAAATTGTCGACTCGCTGGATGAGGCCATTGCCGGATGCAGTCTGGTGGTCGGCACCAGCGCACGTTCCCGCTCGCTGCCCTGGCCGATGCTGGATGCGCGCGAATGTGGCGTGAAAAGCGTGGAAGAGGGCCAGCAGGCACCGGTTGCGCTGGTTTTTGGTCGTGAACGTGTCGGCCTGACCAATGACGAGTTGCAGAAGTGCCATTATCACGTCGCGATTCAGGCAAACCCGGAATACAGCTCGCTGAACCTGGCGATGGCCGTACAGATTATTGCCTATGAAGTGCGCATGGCATGGTTACAGGCGCAGGAGCAGGCCAGCCCGCCGCCACAGTATGAAGAGTCACCTTATCCGCTGGTGGATGATCTCGAGCGCTTCTATCAGCATATGGAACAGATGATGCTGAACAGCGGCTTTATCCGTGAAGCCAATCCTGGCCAGGTGATGAGCAAACTGCGTCGTCTTTACACCCGCGCCCGCCCGGAACGCGACGAACTGAACATCCTGCGCGGCATGCTTTCGTCGTTTGAAAAGCGAAAAAACGATAAAAAAGAAGCAGATAATAGTTGAGTGAATTACCAGGTTAAATACCTGACTAATTTACCAGGTTAAATAGTTGACCAATTTACTCGGGAATGGCAGACTTCAGAGCATCTGTTGCTAATCCTCCGATAACCGGACGCTATTGAGGTCGTACGCTATGAGACTGACATCCAAAGGACGTTATGCCGTTACTGCAATGCTGGACGTTGCCCTTCACTCCCATGAAGGTCCGGTCCCGCTGGCTGATATTTCAGAGCGTCAGGGCATTTCGCTCTCCTATCTGGAGCAGTTATTCTCCCGATTGCGTAAAAATGAGCTGGTGTCCAGCGTACGTGGTCCGGGCGGCGGTTATCTGTTGGGCAAAGCGTCTAATACCATCTCTGTCGGTGAAGTGATCACCGCCGTTGATGAGTCTGTCGATGCCACCAAATGTCAGGGTAAAGAAGGCTGCCAGGGCGGCGAGCGTTGCCTGACTCACGTGCTGTGGCGCGATCTGAGCGTGCGTATCAGTGACTTCCTGAACAATATTACACTGGCTGAGCTGGTGAATAATCAGGAGATCCTGGATGTAGCCGATCGTCAGAATGCGATTGATAATCGTCGCTTCCAGAGCCCGCGCACGCAGGAAATTAACGTCAACCAACGCGCCTCGTAATCCCCGCTGTTGCGGCCCTTACTGCTAACGCGGTCAGGGCCGAATCTGCTATAAAGACGTATGATTTTTTATACGGAGCTGTAGCGCAATGAAATTACCGATTTACCTGGATTACGCCGCCACCACGCCGGCCGATCCGCGTGTGGCCAGCAAAATGATGCAGTTTCTGACGCTGGATGGCACGTTCGGTAATCCGGCCTCGCGATCGCACCGTTTTGGCTGGCAGTCTGAAGAAGCGGTTGATGTTGCGCGTAATCAGATCGCCGAACTGGTCAATGCCGATCCGCGTGAAATCATCTTTACCTCTGGCGCCACTGAATCCGATAACCTCGCGATTAAAGGTGCAGCTCACGCCCATCAGGCGCGCGGCAAACATATCATCACCAGCCAGACAGAACATAAAGCGGTGCTTGATAGCTGCCAGCAGCTTGAGCGTGAAGGCTTTGCTGTCACTTATCTCACCCCGGCGGCTAACGGCATTATCTCGCCTGACCAGTTGCGTGCGGCGCTGCGCGACGACACGATTTTAGTCACCCTGATGCACGTTAATAATGAAACCGGAGTGATTCAGGATATCGCCGCCTTTGGCGAACTCTGCCGCGAACGTGAGATTCTGATTCATGTGGATGCGACCCAGAGCGTCGGCAAGCTGCCTATCGATCTCAGCCAGTTACCGGTTGATTTGATGTCCTTTTCTGCCCACAAACTCTATGGCCCGAAAGGCATCGGCGCACTCTATGTACGGCGTAAACCGCGTGTGCAGATTGCTGCGCAGATCCACGGCGGCGGACATGAACGCGGTATGCGATCCGGGACATTGCCGGTGCATCAGATTGTTGGCATGGGCGAGGCGTATCGTATCGCAGCAGAAGAGCGCGAAACCGAGATGGCGCGCCTGCATACTCTGCGCGATCGTCTGTGGCAGGGCATCAGCACACTGCCCGACGTCACCCTCAATGGCGATCTGCAGCAGAGCGCACCGAACATTCTTAACCTCAGTTTTGCTGACGTTGAGGGTGAATCACTGATCATGGCGCTGAAAGATCTGGCGCTCTCTTCCGGATCGGCCTGCACCTCCGCCAGCCTGGAGCCTTCCTATGTATTGCGGGCGCTGGGCCTGAGTGAAGAGCTGGCGCACAGTTCGTTGCGCTTCTCGCTGGGACGCTTCACAACCGAGGAAGAGATCGACTACGCCATTGCCCTGGTGCAGAAATCAGTGACCCGTCTGCGGGCCTTAATGAAATCCTGATATCCGGTCATAGTCCGGAAATTGCGCCTATATTTGCACTTCTCTGGCAACACCTGACGGAATCTGTTATCAGGTCTCTCTGCGAATTATATTTAACATCTTATTAAAGCCGTTATAACAATCAGGCTGGATGAAACAGATAACGATTATGGAGCTTTTCGATGACCACACAACCCATGAATATTACGCTTAGCAGCCAGCCCGCCGATGCGCGCTGGGGCGAAAAAGCGATTCTCAGCAGCAACGACAGCGGCATGACACTGCATCTGACCGGCGCGGATGCGCTGAATATCATTCAGCGTGCGGCTCACAAAATCGACAGCCAGGGGATCCGCCATGTGGCGCTGACCGGCGAAGGCTGGCACCTTGAGCAGTGCTGGGCATTCTGGCAGGGCTTCCGTGGTCCGAAAGGCCAGCGTCAGGTTGAGTGGCCGGCGCTGGGCGAACATGAGCAGGCGGAGTTTGATCGCCGTCTGAAAATTATCGACTGGGTTCGCAACGTTATTAACCTGCCTGCGGAAGATCTTGGGCCAGAACAGCTGGCACACAATGCAGTCGATCTGATCAGTGAAGTGGGCGGCAGTGCCGTCAGCTATCGCATCACCAAAGGCGACGATCTGCGGGTACAGGGGTATATGGGCCTGCACACCGTTGGACGCGGTTCAAATCGTCCGCCGGTATTTCTGGCGCTCGATTACAACCCGACCGGCGACGACGATGCCCCGGTCTACGCCTGTCTGGTCGGTAAAGGCATCACCTTTGATACCGGTGGCTACAGCCTGAAGCAGAGCAGCTTCATGGACTCAATGAAATCTGACATGGGCGGCGCGGCGACCGTCACCGGCGCGCTGGCCATGGCGATTTCGCGCGGTCTTAACAAGCGCGTCAAACTCTACCTCTGCTGTGCCGATAACATGGTCAGCAGCAACGCCTTTAAACTGGGCGACATCATTCGCTATCGCAACGGTAAATCGGTGGAAGTGATGAACACCGATGCGGAAGGGCGTCTGGTCCTGGCCGACGGTTTAATCGACGCCAGCGAGCAGAACCCGACGATGATCATCGATGCTGCGACGCTGACCGGTGCGGCTAAGACGGCGCTGGGCAACGATTACCATGCGCTGTTTACCTTTGATGATGTGATGGCACAGTCGCTGATGGGCAGCGCGGTGAGTGAGAACGAACCTTTCTGGCGTCTGCCGCTGGCCGAATTCCATCGCAGCCATCTGCCGTCTAACTTCGCCGATCTCAATAACATCGCCAGCCCGTCACATGCGGCGGGTGCCAGCAGCGCGGCAGCGTTCCTGTCACACTTCGTCAGTAACTATCAGCAGGGCTGGCTGCACATCGACTGCTCCGCGACCTATCGCAAAGGCGCAGTTGACCAGTGGGCGGCGGGTGCAACAGGTCTTGGCGTGCGTACCCTCGCCAATCTGTTACTGAAATAAGCCGATCTCAGCGGTGGCTGATGCCGCCGCTGTTCAAAGGAAAACTATGAACCGTCTTGAAGAGGTGCTGAAGCTGGCGGCCACTGAGCCTGCCCATCGGCCCGAATTTTTTCAGCTGCTGCTGGAATCTGATGCGTGGGTGCCAGGTGAAAGCACCACGCAACAGCTTGATGCCAGCACGCCCGTTGATCTGCAGCACTGGGAAAAAGAGGATGGCAGCAGCATCATTCCTTTTTTCACGTCAGAAGAGGCGATGAGTGAAGCGGTGAGCGGTGAGCAGTCCTGGCTGCGTCTGCCGGTACGAACGCTGTTTGAGATTACGCGCGGCGAGACGCTGTTTCTCAATCCCAAACTGCCTTCCGGTAAAGAGTTTACTGCGGCCGAGATCACCCATCTGCTGGCTGAAGAGGGCAGTGCACTAAGCCAGCAAACCGTGCTGGAAGGCGGACAGTCACTCTTGCTGTCTGAGGTGGCTGAACCCCCTGCCCAGATGATCGACTCACTGACTCAGCTCTTCAGCAAGCATAAGCAGGTGCGTCGCGCGTTTATCGCCAGTATCCGTGAGCGGGCTGACGAAGCGCCCAATCTGCTGATTGGCATTGAAGCGGACAGCAATATTGAGACGATCATTCAGGCGGCGGGCAGCGTGGCAACCGATACGCTGCCGGACGATGCGCCGGTTGATATCTGTGAGGTGACGCTGAACGATCGCGGCATCAGCCACTTCTTTACCGCCCATATCACGCCATTCTATGAGCGTCGCTGGGGCAGTTTCCTGCGCGACTTCAAGGGCAGTGAGCGGATTATCTGAGACAACAACGTAAACAGGCGGCTCATGGGCCGCCTGTTTTTTATTTCGCGATAGGTAAGTCGTCGCGACTGCCCCATTCGCCCCAGGATCCGTCATACAGCGTGACATCCCGTGCGCCCAGCGCCGTCAGCGCCAGAATCACCACCACCGCCGTCACGCCTGAGCCACAGCTGGCGACCACCGGTTGGGTAATATCGACGCCCGCATCGGCAAACAGCGTCTGAAGTTCCGCCTCCGGCTTGAGTTTTCCCTGTTCAACCAGGCTGTTCCACGGCACGTTCAGGCTGTTGGGAATGTGTCCGCGATGCAATCCGGGACGCGGCTCATCCACTTCGGCGTTAAAGCGATTGGCAGGACGCGCATCAATAATCTGTGCGCCGCCTTCATGGCTGATCAGCAGTACGTCCGTCAGGCGTTTCACCCGGCTTTCATCTGCGTGGGCCTCAAACTCACCTTCCGGCAGATTCACTTCGCCGGTTGCCAGCGCAAAACCAGCTTCTTTCCAGCCCTGCAAGCCCCCGGCCAGAATCGACACCTGAGCCACACCAAAGGTTTTCAGCATCCACCAGGCGCGTGGCGCAGAAAAGAGATTACCCTCGTCATACACCACCAGGTGCTTATCACTGCTGACACCCAGTTCACGCATCGCGACGGCAAAACTTTCGGCGCGGGGCAGCATATGGGGGTAAGGGCTGGTGTGATCGGAAAGCGCTTCAATATCGAAGTAAGGGGCGTCGGGTAAATGACCCGCCAGATATTCGGCCTGGATATCGCGAACCGCTTCCATACCGGGTGGCAACAACCGTGCATCCAGCACCTGAAGCCGCTCATCGTTGTAGTGCTCTTGTAACCAGTCGGCGGACACAAACAGTGGCGTCGTCATAACAACCTCATCTCAGCAATCTGTCATACCAGTGTCAGGGAATGTGCGCACCATCTCAAGAGAAGCGTTGATTAAATGCGAGCATTGATATGAAATTGCGCTGCGTAATCAAACGACACTCCCTGCGTCCCGGTGAAGGAACTACCATGAAGAAACGCAATACCCGGCTGCTGCTCAGCATGCTGATCGGTGGTTCGCTGCTGTCAGCGACCCTGTTACCTGTTTTGCCTCTCCAGGCGGCAGAAGCACCCGCAACCTCCCAGGTCAGCAAACCGCTGACGATTATCGATCTCTCGGAACTGCAGATCGATAATGCCGCTGCGCTGGTCTTAACCTTCAGTCAGCCGCTTGATGATAAACAGGATATCGCGCAAAAAGTCAGGCTGACCGACGATAAACAGGGCCGGGTGGATGGCGGCTGGGAGCTTTCCGCTAACCGCAAAACGTTGCGCTTCCGCCATCCCGAGCCGTCACGTCACTTCACCGTCACGGTGGATGCGGGACTGCGCGCGGCCAGCGGAGAGACGCTTGCCGCCGATTACAGTCAGAAAATCGCCACCCGTGATATCCAGCCGATGGTGGGCTTTGCCAGTCGCGGTTCACTGCTGCCGCTGCGTATCACGCAGGGACTGCCGGTGCTGGCGCTGAATGTTGACCAGGTCGATGTCGATTTCTTCCGGATAAAGAATGCCGGCCTGGCGGAATTTCTCTCGCAGTGGAATTACGGCAACAACCTCTCAAGCTGGCAGTCGCAGGAGCTGCTGAAAAGCAGCCAGCTGGTCTATAGCGGACGCTTTGAGCTCAACCCGGCGCGTAACACGCGTGAAAAATTGCAGCTGCCGATGCGTGACATTACCGCACTTCAGCAGCCGGGCGTCTATCTGGCGGTGATGAAGCAGGCCGGTACTTATCGCTACAGCCAGCCCGCCACGCTTTTCACCCTCAGCGATATTGGCCTGTCACTGCATCGCTTCCCGACCCGGTTCGAACTGTTCGCCCAGAGTCTGGCAGACGGTCAGCCGCTTTCCGGGGTCAGCGTCAGGTTGCTGGATGAGAAGGGGCAGGTGCTGCAAAGCGGTACCAGTGACAGCACCGGTCATCTGAGCCTCAAGGCGTATGAAAAAGGCAAGCTCCTGCTGGCAATTCAGGGAGAACAGACCTCAATGATCGACCTGGCGCGTCCGGCGCTGGATCTCGCTGAATTCCCGGTCGCGGGGCCGCAGGGCTATGACAAACAGCTGTTTGTTTTTGGTCCGCGCGATATCTATCGTCCAGGCGAAACGGTCATCGTGAATGCGTTGCTTCGCGATGCCGACGGACACCCCTTGCCCGCGCAGCCGATCAAAGCGGAGCTGGTGCAGCCCGATGGCCAGGTGATGCGGACTTTTGTCTGGCAGCCTGAAGCGGGATTCTACCAGCAGCGACTGGCGCTGTCCGCATCGGCCATGACCGGCGACTGGATGTTGCGACTGAATACCGGCGATAACCTCAAGCGAGAGTGGAAGTTTCACGTCGAAGATTTTCTGCCGGAGCGTATGGCGTTAACCCTGAAAAATGACCCTCAGCCACAGGCCGCTGATGCCAGTGTTGAGTTCGGTATTGAGGGGCGCTATCTCTATGGCGCCCCAGCGGCAGGTAACACGCTACAGGGTCAACTCTATCTGCGACCGGCACGCGAGGCGGTGACTGCACTGCCAGGCTACCAGTTTGGTGACATCACCGAAGAGGGGTTAAAGCGGACGCTGGATGAGGTGGATCTCAAGCTCGATGCCAGCGGTAAAGCACAACTCACGGTAGAAAATCAGTGGGATCAGCTCCACTCTCCGCTCAATCTGATCCTGCAGGCCAGCCTGCTGGAAACCGGCGGACGTCCGGTCACCCGTCGTGCCACCCAGGCCATCTGGCCCGCTGAAGCGCTGCCGGGTATCCGGCCGCTGTTTGGTAACAAGGCGGTTTATGACTACCGCAGTGACAGCTATCACGATGAGCCGACCGTGCCGGAACAGAGCCTGGCCGAATTCGACATTGTCTATGCCAACAGTCAGGGCAAAAAACTGGCGGCAGAGAAGCTGGATGTTCGCCTGATCCGTGAACGCCATGATTACTACTGGAGCTTCTCTGACAGCGAAGGCTGGCAGTCGCAGTATAGCGACAAGGATCTGCAGGAAGATGAACGCGCCATCTCTGTCCCGGCTGATGGCAGCACCAAAGTCAGCTTCCCGGTCGAGTGGGGCCACTACCGGCTGGAAGTGCAGGCGGGCGAGAAGATCGTCAGCAGCGTCCGATTCCAGGCGGGTTATGACTGGCAGGATAACACCAACGGCACGGGTGCATTGCGCCCGGATCAGGTCAGACTGAAGCTGGATAAAGCGGCTTACCAGCCGGGCGATACCGTGCATCTGCAGGTTGAGTCACCGGCGGCCGGTAAAGGTTACCTGATGGTGGAGTCGAGCAGCGGCACGCTCTGGTGGCAGCCACTGACCGTACCAAAGGGCGGCACAACGGTGGATGTCCCTGTTGCTGAGAGCTGGCAGCGTCACGATCTCTACTTCACCGCCATCGTGGTGCGAGACGGCGATAAGGTCAGTGGCGCAACGCCAAAACGCGCGGTGGGGCTGTTGCATCTGCCGATGGCAACGGAGGCGCGCCGCTTAAATCTGACGCTGGATGCGCCCGATAAAATCCGTCCTGAGCAACGCCTGACGGTAAAAGTCCACGCCAGTCGTGACGGCGGTCCGCTGCCAGAAAAAGTGAATGTACTGCTGTCAGCGGTGGACAGCGGCGTTCTGAGCGTCACGGATTATAAAACCCCCGATCCGTGGCAGGCTTTCTTTGGCCGTAAACGCTACAACGTCGATCAGTACGACGTCTTTGGCCAGCTGATCGAAGGCGGTGGCCGGCTCGCGGCGCTGCGTTTTGGTGGTGATGGCGAGGATGAATCGATGACGCGCGGCGGCAAAAAGCCGGTGACGCACGTCAATATCGTGGCGCAGCAGTTACAGGCGGTCACACTGGATAAAGAGGGCAACGGATCGATTACGCTGCCGATCCCGGCCTTTAACGGCGAACTGCGGCTGATGACTCAGGCCTGGAGCGATGACAGCTTCGGCGCGGCAGAGCGCAAACTGGTGGTTGCGGCGCCGCTGATCAGCGAACTGGCCACCCCGCGCTTCCTTGCCAGCGGCGATACAGCCTCACTGGCGCTGGATCTCACTAACCTGACCGATCTGCCGCAAACCCTGAACGTGGATCTGAGCAGCAGTGGCTTAGTGGATCTGGCCGGGGCTGCCAGCCAGAGCGTGACGCTGGCCAAAGGCGCACGTACCACACTTCAGATTCCGGTCACGGCGAAAGCCGGTTTTGGTGATGGCGAGGTCGCCGTGCAGATTTCCGGTCTGAACCTGCCGGGCGAGCAGGTGAAGCCCAGCAAACAGCAGTGGAAAATCGGCGTCAGACCACCTTATCCGGCCCGGACGCTGAATTTCGATGCCGTCATCAATTCCGATCAGCCCTGGCAGGTCGCGGCAACCGCGTTTACCGGCCTGGATGCTCAGACCCTGAGTGGACAGCTGACGCTGAGCAATCGTCCGCCGCTCAATATCGCCAGCTATATCAGTGCGCTTTACGCCTATCCCTACGGCTGTCTGGAACAGACCACCAGCGGCCTCTGGCCGTCGCTCTACACCAGCCATGCCGAGCTGACCGCGATGGGGATAAAAACCAGCAGTGATGAGGCGCGCCGGGCCGCCGTCGACACCGGCATTGCCCGTCTGGCGGGCATGCAGCGGGCCAACGGTAGCTTCGGGCTGTGGGACAAGCAGAGTGAGGAGGAGTTCTGGCTGACGCCTTACGTGACCGATTTCCTGCTTCGCGCCAGCGAGGCGGGCTATGCGCTGCCGGATAATATCGTTGATCGCGCTAACGCACGGCTGCTGCGCTATCTGCAGGATCCCGCGCAGATCAGCGGCGGCGGCAGTGATAACAACGCCGCGCTGCAGTTCAGCGTGCAGGCTTACGCCGGACTGGTGCTGGCGCGTCAGCAGCGTGCGCCGCTGGGGGCGCTGCGCGCATTGTATGAAAAGCGTGAGAAGGCCCGCTCCGGTCTGGCGCTGATGCAGCTTGGCGTGGCGCTGAAGCTGATGGGTGACGGGCAGCGCGCATCGCTTGCGATCATGCAGGGTGCCAGTCTTGCGCGCTCAGATAAAGAGTGGTATGGCGACTATGGCAGCACGGTGCGCGATGAGGGGATGATGATATCCCTGTTAGCAGAGAATAAGCTGCAGCCCGATCTACAGAATAGTCTGCTGCTGTCGCTGTCAAAAGAGGTCAACGGCAAGCGCTGGTTCTCGACTCAGGAGAATAACGCGCTCTATTTAGCGGCGCATACGCTGCAGCGTGCGCAGGGCGGAAGCTGGCAGGCGCAACTGTCGGGCAATGCACAGCCTCTGCAGGGCGATGCGCCACTGAATAAAGGGCTGGGGGCTGAACGACTGTTGCAGGGCTTAGCCGTCAGTAATCCGGGCAGTGCGCCGCTGTATGGTCGTCTGGATGTCACCGGTTATCCGCTGGCCGCGCCACTGCCGGAGAGCAATGTGCTCGGGATAAAGCGTGAATACTTTACGCTGGATGGCAAAGCCGCCGATCTCAGCAATCTGCGCAGCGGCGAGTTGCTGGTGGTGCGTCTGACCGTTTCGTCGAAGCGCAGCATCACCGATGCGCTGGTGGTGGATCTGCTGCCTGCCGGTCTGGAGCTGGAAAACCAGAACCTGGCAGACAGCAGCGCCAGCCTCGGCGACAGTGCGGATGCGCTGAAGGAGAGCATGGGTGACATGCAGCAGGCTGACATCAGACACATTGAGTTCCGTGACGATCGCTTTGTGGCGGCACTGGCGGTGGATACTTATCGTCCCGCGACGCTGGTCTACCTGGCGCGGGCGGTCACACCGGGGCGCTATCTGATGCCACCACCGCAGGTCGAGTCGATGTATGTGCCGGAGTGGCGCGCCACCGGCAGCACGCCGTCGCAGCTGCATATTCAGTAAGTGACGCGACGCGTGGTAAACGTCAGCAGCATCAAAAAGTGGTGGCTCGCGCTGCCGCTTTTTTTTCTGGCGCTGTGGCTGGCGACATGGGGACTGGATCGGCTTTTCCCGTTGCCGCTTAAACAGGTGCAGCCTGCGCGGGTGGTTGTTGCCAGCGACGGTACACCATTGTGGCGCTTTGCTGACAGCAAGGGGATCTGGCGCTATCCGGTCACGCCAGAGGAGGTGGCTCCGGCCTATCTGCAGGCGCTGCTGACCTACGAAGATCGTTGGTTCTGGTATCACCCCGGCATCAATCCCCTGGCTCTGCTGCGCGCCGCCTGGCAGGATCTGCGCCATCAGAGCGTGATTTCCGGAGGCAGCACGCTGACCATGCAGGTGGCACGCCTTATCGACCCGCAACCCCGAACGCTGCGCGGCAAGCTGATTCAGGCGTGGCGGGCGCTGCAGCTGGAGTGGCATCTTTCCAAACGAGACATCCTGACGCTCTACCTTAACCGTGCGCCCTTTGGCGGCACGCTGGAAGGGGTGGGCGCGGCCAGCTGGAGCTGGCTGGGAAAAGCCCCGTCACAGCTGACGCCGGGCGAGGCGGCGCTGCTGGCCGTTTTGCCGCAGGCACCCAGCCGTCTGCGACCCGATCGCTGGCCTGAGCGGGCAGAAGCCGCACGCAACAAAGTGCTGGATCGGCTGGCGGAATACCGCATCTGGTCCGCTGAACAGGTGGCGGAAATCCGTCAGGAGCCGGTATGGCTGCCGCCGCGCCAGATGCCACAGATGGCGCCGCTGCTGGCCCGGCGGCTGCTGTCGATCAGCCACAGCGATAAGATTGTCTCTACGCTTGACCCCTCACTGCAGCGCGAACTGGAAAGTCTGGCGCTGAATGTTAAAAATCAGCTTCCACCACGAACCTCGCTGGCGATGCTGGTGGTGGATCACACCACTATGGCGGTTCGCGGCTACGTCGGCTCGGCTGACTTTACCGATGACAGCCGTTTTGGCCATGTGGATATGATCGCCAGCATGCGTTCGCCAGGCTCGGTGTTAAAACCCTTTATTTACGGCATGGCGCTGGATGAGGGGCTGATACATGCTGAATCACTGCTGCAGGATGTGCCGCGTCGCTTTGGTGATTACCGGCCAGGCAACTTCGATACCGGATTTCACGGGCCGGTCAGCGCCAGTGACGCACTGGTGCGGTCGCTGAATCTGCCTGCGGTGCAGCTTCTGGAGGCGCTGGGACCGAAAAACGTTGCAGCGCGCCTGCGCAATGTCGGTCTCAACTTACGTTTTCCCCCCGGCGCTGAACCTAATCTTTCCCTGATTCTCGGCGGCACCGGAGCGCGCATGGATGAGATCGTGGCTGCCTACAGCGCCTTTGCCCGCCACGGCAACGCCGGCCAGCTGCGCTGGATGCCCGATCAACCTTTACAGCAGCGGCCGCTGCTTTCGCCTGAGTCGGCGTGGATCATCCGGCGTATCCTGGCCGGGGAAGCGCAGCCCGCGGGCAATGGCAGCGTACCCGATGTGGTGCCACTGGCCTGGAAAACCGGCACCAGTTATGGCTACCGCGACGCCTGGTCGGTGGGGATCAATCCCCGTTATCTGATTGGCGTCTGGGTCGGAAGACCGGATGCGACGCCGGTTGCCGGGCAGTTTGGTTTTGCCTCTGCCGTGCCCGTCATGAATCAGATCAACAGCCTGCTGATGAGTCGCCTCGGCAGACGTGACGTTCCGGGCGATCCGCGGCCGGCCTCGGTGACGGTGGCGACCATTTGCTGGCCTGGCGGTCAGCCGTTGCCCGCCGGAGACGAAAACTGTCGCCAGCGGCGGCAAAGCTGGGTTGCCGCCGACACGCTGCCGCCTACATTGCTGGCTCCCGGTCAGGAGAGCCTCAGCGGATTACGCCTGGGCTACTGGCAGAATGCGCAGGGACTGCGCGTCGCAGCAGACTGCCCCGACGCTACCCGCCATGAACGGCTGGTCTGGCCGCTGCCGCTGGAGGCCTGGCTGCCGCCTCAGGAGCGGCGGGCGCAACGTCTGCCCCCTGTCGATGCCCGGTGTCCGCCGTTACAGCAGGGCAGCAGCGCACCGCTGATCGTTACCGGCGTGATTGAGGGGCAAATTGTCAGACCGCTGCCGGGCAGGAGCGCGCTGACAATGCCGGTCGCGGTGCAGGGAGGGCAGGGCGCGCAGCGCTGGTGGTTCCTGAATGGTGAGCCTCTGATGACGCAGAACGCCGCAGACAGCCTGTCGCTGCAGCTCGATCATCCGGGCGAGTATCAGCTGGTGGTGATGGATGAAGAGGGGCAACTTGTCTCCGTCACCTTCAGCCGGGGCTGACGCTTTTTTGCGCTAAATCATAACTATGGCGCGTCTGCTTCGACTCAGATCAAGAATTTTCATCAAATTAGGGATCTCTGATAGGCAATGCCGGACTCAGCCCCTATAATCGGCGCCGTTTCTTAACCGGGGCGGACGCCACCGGTTTCTTCAGAACGTCAAGACAGAGGTCATCATGGCAATCGAACGTACTTTTTCTATCATCAAGCCAAACGCCGTCGCTAAAAATGTGATTGGTGCTATCTACAACCGTTTTGAAAGCGCTGGCTTCAAAATCGTTGGCGCAAAAATGCTGCAGCTGAGCAAAGAGCAGGCTGAAGGTTTTTACGCTGAGCACCAGGGCAAGCCATTCTTCGATGGTCTGGTTGAATTCATGACCTCTGGCCCGGTTGTTGTTTCCGTGCTGGAAGGTGAAAATGCCGTTCAGCGTCACCGTGACCTGATGGGTGCCACTAACCCGGCAAACGCACTGGCTGGCACACTGCGTGCTGACTACGCTGACAGCTTCACCGAAAACGCCACGCACGGTTCAGATTCTGCTGAATCCGCTGCCCGCGAAATCGCTTATTTCTTTGGCGAAAACGAGATCTGCCCACGTACCCGTTAATCGCCTGGCGATAAACGTTACGTCGGCTTTACAAAAATCTGCGTAGGGGAGGTCACTCCCGCCTGTTATCAGGCTGCAGATGTTGTACAATATTGCGCCTTCATTGACTCAGCTTAATGAAGGCGCAATTTTTTTCACCTATCCCTGAACAGCGCCATAACGTGTAACAACGAGGCCAGAGAATATTATGTCCGAACAGATTGTGACGTCCGCGTCAGCATCCCCTATTGTCGTCTCCCCCAAAAGCCAGAAAATAAACCTGCTGGATCTCAACCGTCAGCAGATGCGCGAATTCTTCCTGTCGCTGGGCGAAAAGCCTTTCCGCGCCGATCAGGTCATGAAGTGGATTTATCACTACTGCTGCGATGACTTCGAGCAGATGACCGACATCAACAAAAAGCTGCGTAACCGGCTGATAGAGCTGACGGAGATCCGTGCGCCAGAAGTGGCAGAAGAGATGCGCTCTACCGACGGCACCATCAAATGGGCCATTCGCGTAGGCGACCAGCTGGTGGAAACGGTCTATATCCCGGAAGGGGACCGCGCCACGCTCTGTGTCTCTTCACAGGTGGGTTGTGCGCTGGAGTGTAAATTCTGTTCGACCGCACAGCAGGGCTTTAACCGTAACCTGCGGGTGTCAGAAATTATTGGTCAGGTGTGGCGCGCGGCAAAAATTGTCGGCGCAGCGAAAATCACCGGCCAGCGTCCTATCACCAACGTGGTGATGATGGGCATGGGCGAGCCGCTGCTCAACCTCAATAACGTGGTCCCGGCGATGGAGATCATGCTGGATGACTTCGGTTTTGGTCTGTCGAAGCGTCGCGTGACCCTCTCTACCTCGGGTGTGGTGCCCGCGCTGGATAAACTGGGCGATATGATCGACGTCGCGCTGGCGATTTCCCTGCACGCGCCTAACGATAAGTTGCGTGATGATATTGTCCCGATCAACAAAAAGTACAATATCGAAACCTTCCTGGCGGCGGTGAAACGCTACATTGGCAAATCCAACGCCAATCAGGGACGCGTGACCATTGAGTATGTGTTGCTGGATCACGTCAATGACAGCACAGATGATGCGCATGAACTCGCCGCATTACTGAAAGAAACACCGTGTAAAATCAACCTGATCCCCTGGAACCCCTTCCCGGGCGCGCCTTATGGCCGTAGCTCCAATAGCCGCATCGATCGTTTCTCCAAAGTCCTGATGGACTATGGTTTTACGACCATCGTGCGTAAAACCCGTGGCGACGATATCGATGCCGCCTGTGGTCAGTTAGCCGGTGAGGTGATCGACCGTACCAAGCGTACGATGCGTAAAAAAATGGCGGGTGAAGCCATCTCTGTGAAGGCTCTCTAGAAGAGTGACTCAGAGCGTTTCCTGAAGTGATGACGCGTGGCAGGCTGCAGCCTGTCAACGTCAACCGGATGGAAACGATTATGCGTAACGGATTACCTGCAGTTTTACTGGCGCTGTTTGTTGTAAGCGGGTGTGTCAGCCAGCATCACGAACCCGGAGCAGAAGAGGTGCGTCTGCAGTTAGGGATGCACTATCTGGCGGGTGGCGACTATGCCGCAGCTGAGCGAAACTTTCTGCGGGCACAGGCCGCCGCGCCAGAGGATTACCGGGTCTCGCTTGCGCTGGCTCGACTGGCGCAGAAGCAGGGTAATCAGACAGCGGCGCAGGCACGGTTTATACTGGCACAGCAGCAGGCCCCGGATAATGGTTTTGTTGCTAACAATTACGGTGCGTTTCTCTGCGCTTTAAGGCAGTATGGCGAAGCGCATCAACAGTTTAGTCGGGCAAGCGCAGCACCGCAGTTTGATGCACGCAATGACGCGCTTGAACTGGCAGGGTTTTGTTATCTGCAGGCTGGCGATATTGCCGCTGCCCGCAGGACACTACGCCAGGCCATTGAGGCTGACAGACGCAAAGCTGATTCGCTGCTGTCGGAAGCTGAAAAGCAGTTGGCAGATAACCATCTGGCGAAGGTGCAGGTTTTGCTTGATATTTACCAGCAACAGCTGCCCGCAACGGCACGAAGTCTGGCGTTACACTTACGTTTCGCCGCGCTACAGGGAGATGCCGCTGACGTTTCACGTTATGGCGACCAGTTAGCGCGACGTTTTCCGCAATCGATACAGTACCAGCGTTATTTAGCTAATGAATACTGAAGCCACTCAAGAAAACTCTGCATTACATTCAACAGGTGAACGCCTGCGTCTGGCCCGTGAGCAGATGGGGCTGACGCAACAGAACGTCGCTGAACGCCTGTGCCTGAAACTTTCTACCGTGCGTGATATCGAGGAAGACAAATCGCCTGCCGATCTGGCCTCCACGTTCCTGCGCGGATACATTCGCTCCTACGCGCGTCTGGTGCACATTCCTGAAGAGGAACTGCTGCCGATGATGGCGAAACAGACACCGATTCGGGCTTCAAAGATCGAGCCGATGCAAAGTTTCTCGCTGGGCAAACGCCGCAAGAAACGCGACGGCTGGTTGATGATTTTCACCTGGCTGGTGGTGTTTGTGGTGGTGGGTCTGACCGGTGCCTGGTGGTGGCAGAATCATAAAGAGTCACAGGATGATCTGGTGCCGATGACCGATCAGAACAGCAGCAGCGGTGATAGCGGCCAGTCGATTCCGCTGGGTGAATCCAGTGGTGACAGCGCGGCACCTGCCGCGCCTGACGAAAGCAATACCACCAGTGACAACAGCGCAGCCAGTGCGCCAGCGAGTGCGGCTCCGGCCGCCACTGGCAGCAATAGCGCGACCACCGCACAGCCGGATACTACCAGCAATGCCGTGGTTTCGCCGAGCCAGGCGCCCGTGGACAACTCAGCGGCTGCACCTGCGGCCGCGAACACGAATACCAATACCAGCACGGCACCTCAGATGCCAGTAGGTGCAGCGGCGGTCAGTGAACCGGCTGCTGACCCTAATGCGGTGGTGATGACCTTTAACGCCGACTGCTGGCTGGAAGTGAGCGATGCCACCGGCAAAAAACTGTTCAGCGGCATTCAGCGCAGTGGTGGTAAACTCAGCCTCGCAGGAACGCCTCCGTATCGTCTGAAAATTGGCGCGCCTTCCGCTGTTCAGGTGCAATATCAGAATCAGCCCGTTGATTTAAGTCGTTTTATCCGTAATAACCAGGTTGCTCGCCTGACGTTGGGTGCGCAATAACAGCGTATCGCGTACCGGGCAATTGTGGAGAAGAAATATGCATAACGAAGCACCCATTATCCGTCGTAAATCCAAACGCATTTACGTCGGCAAGGTGCCGGTCGGTGACGGCGCACCCATCGCTGTCCAGTCGATGACCAACACCCGCACCACTGACGTGGAGGCGACGGTAAATCAGATCAAAGCCCTTGAGCGAGTCGGTGTCGACATCGTTCGTATCTCGGTGCCTACCATGGATGCCGCAGAAGCATTCAGGCTGATCAAACAGCAGGTAAACGTCCCGCTGGTTGCAGATATTCATTTTGACTACCGCATCGCCCTGAAAGTCGCCGAGTATGGCGTCGACTGCCTGCGCATCAATCCCGGTAATATCGGGAACAATGAGCGCATCCGTATGGTGGTCGACTGCGCGCGCGACAACAATATTCCGATTCGAATCGGCGTGAACGCCGGTTCGCTGGAGAAAGATCTGCAGGAAAAGTATGGCGAGCCGACGCCGCAGGCGTTGCTGGAATCTGCCATGCGCCATGTCGATCATCTCGATCGTCTTAACTTCGATCAATTCAAAGTCAGCGTTAAAGCCTCTGACGTTTTCCTCGCGGTTGAATCTTATCGTCTGCTGGCGAAACAGATTGAACAGCCACTGCATCTCGGTATCACCGAAGCGGGCGGCGCGCGGGCTGGCGCAGTGAAATCGGCGATTGGCCTGGGTCTGCTGCTGTCAGAAGGGATCGGCGATACGCTGCGTATCTCGCTGGCCGCCGATCCGGTAGAAGAAGTCAAAGTCGGTTTCGATATCCTGAAGTCACTGCGTATCCGCTCTCGTGGCATCAACTTCATCGCCTGTCCGACCTGCTCACGTCAGGAGTTCGACGTTATCGGCACGGTCAACGCGCTGGAGCAGCGTCTGGAAGACCTCATCACCCCGATGGATGTCTCCATTATCGGCTGCGTGGTCAACGGACCCGGCGAGGCGACTCTCTCTACGCTGGGCGTGACCGGCGGCAGCAAGAAGAGTGGTTTCTACGAGGATGGTGTGCGTCAGCGCGATCGTCTCGACAACAATGACATGATCGATCAGCTGGAAGCGCGCATTCGTGCTAAAGCGTCGATGCTGGATGCCAGTCGCCGTATTGATGTGCAGCATCTGGAAAAATAATGGCGTACGCGGTTTGCGTGCGTGACTTTTTTGACTGAACCTGTGCGGTTTCATCCTCATAAGGTATGATGCCGGACAGGTTTTTTTGCATTAAGAGATTCTAACGTGGCGAAGAATATTCAGGCGATTCGCGGGATGAACGACTACCTGCCTGCGGATACCGCCCTCTGGCAACGGATTGAAGGCGTTCTCAAGCAGACGCTGGCGAGCTACGGTTACAGCGAAATTCGCTTACCGCTGGTGGAACAAACCCCACTGTTTAAACGCGCCATCGGTGAAGTCACCGACGTGGTTGAAAAAGAGATGTATACCTTCGAAGACCGCAACGGTGAAAGCCTGACGCTGCGTCCGGAAGGCACTGCAGGTTGCGTGCGAGCCGGTATTGAACACGGTTTACTCTACAACCAGGAGCAGCGCCTGTGGTATATGGGCCCGATGTTCCGCTATGAGCGTCCGCAGAAAGGCCGCTATCGTCAGTTCTACCAGATTGGCGTGGAAGTGTTTGGTCTGCAGGGACCGGACATCGATGCTGAACTGATCATGCTGAACGCCCGCTGGTGGAAAGCCCTGGGTATCTCTGAGCACGTTCGTCTGGAACTCAACTCTATCGGTTCGCTGGAAGCACGCGCGCATTACCGCGACGCGCTGGTCGCCTTCCTTGAACAGCATAAAGAGGTGCTGGATGAGGATTGTAAACGCCGCATGTACACCAATCCGATGCGCGTTCTCGACACTAAAAATCCCGATATTCAGCAGTTACTGAATGATGCGCCACAGCTTGGCGACTATCTTGATGACGAATCACGTGAACATTTCAGCGGCCTGTGTGCCCTGCTGGATGACGCCGGGATCAGCTACACCGTCAATCAGCGTCTGGTACGCGGTCTTGATTATTACAATCGCACCGTGATTGAGTGGGTCACCGATAGCCTGGGTTCACAGGGCACGGTATGTGGTGGCGGTCGCTATGATGGCCTGGTTGAGCAGCTCGGTGGCCGCGCAACACCTGCCGTTGGCTTTGCCATGGGCATGGAGCGTCTGGTGCTGCTGGTTCAGGCGGTTAATCCTGAATTTGAACCGACGAGCAATGTGGATGTCTATGTTATCGCTTCAGGTCAGGGCGTGCAGTCTGCAGCAATGCAGCTGGCTGAAAAATTGCGTGATGAAGCGCCAGAACTGAGGCTGATGACCAACTTTGGCGGCGGCAACTTCAAGAAACAGTTTGCCCGTGCTGACAAGTGGGGCGCTCGCGTCGCACTGGTGTTAGGCGAGGACGAGGTCAAAGCCGGTCAGGTCGTGATTAAAGATCTGCGCCGTGGCGAGCAGCAAACGCTGGATCAGGCAGAGGCTGCTGCTGTCTTGCGCTCGCTGTTACAGTAAGCGTGACACAGCACCAACCATAGAAAGGAGAGGGATTGCGTGGAAGTGTATAGCAATGAGAACGAGCAGACCGACGCGCTGCGCAACTTTTTTGCCAACAATGGCAAAGCGTTAGCTATTGGCGTGGTGATCGGCATTGCTGCGCTGGGCGGCTGGCGTTACTGGAGCAGTCATCAGGACGATACGGCGAAGACAGTATCAGCGCAGTATCAGCAGCTCACCAGCGCCATGCAGGCGGGCAAACCGGAGACGCTGGAAGCGGTAAACCGTTTTGCCAGTGAAAACAGCAACACCTATGGTGCGCTGGCTGCGATGGATCTGGCGAAGCAGTATGTTGACGCCGGTCAGCTTGATAAAGCCGCGACGCTGCTGCAAAACGGACTGAAAGATACCAAAGATGCCAATCTGCAGGCGGTGATTAACCTGCGCCTGGCACGCATTCAACTGCAACAGAATCAAGCGGATGCGGCGCTTAAAACCCTTGACGGTGTGAAGGGTGATGGCTGGACAGCCATTGTGGCCGATATTCGCGGCGAAGCGCTGCTGACCAAAGGCGACAAGCAGGGCGCGCGCGATGCCTGGAGTAAAGGGGTTGAATCTGACGCCTCTCCGGCATTGAAGCAAATGATGCAGATGAAGATGAATAACTTAAGCTAAGCCAGTCAAGAGAGAGCGCATGGAATTACGTAAATACCTGCTGCCGGGACTGATTTCAGTCACTTTGCTCAGCGGTTGTTCGCTGTTTAGCGGCGAAGAAGATGTAGTAAAAATGGCCCCGTTGCCGAAGGTGGAAAATCAGTTCACGCCACAGAAAGTGTGGAGCACCTCGGTAGGCGATGGTGTCGGTGATTTCTACTCAAATCTGCATCCTGCCTGGCAGGATAATACGGTTTATGCTGCCGACCGCTTTGGTATCGTCAAAGCGCTCGATGCCGCAGACGGTAAAGAAAAATGGAAAGTCGATCTCTCTGAGAAAACCGGCTTCTTCTCGAAAAATCGCTCAGCCATGTTATCAGGTGGCCTGACGGCTGATGGCGATCGGGTCTATGTTGGCAGCGAGCGCGGCCAGGTTTATGCCCTCAACAGCAGTGATGGTAGCCTGGCGTGGCAGACGAAAGTCGCCGGCGAAGCACTGTCACGTCCGGTAGTCAGCGATGGTCTGGTGCTGGTTCATACCAGCAACGGCATGTTGCAGGGCCTGGATCAGAGCAGCGGTGCCGTGAAGTGGAGCGTCAACCTGGATATGCCAGCGTTGTCTCTGCGCGGTGAATCTGCTCCGGCTGTCGCTTTTGGTGGCGCGATTGTCGGTGGCGACAATGGTCGTGTCAGTGCCGTGGTGCTGAACCAGGGACAACTGGTCTGGCAGCAGCGTATTTCCCAGGTCAGCGGTGCCACTGAGATCGATCGTCTTAACGATGTCGATACCACACCGGTTATCGTCAATGGCGTGGTTTACGCGCTGGCGTATAACGGCAATCTGACAGCACTGGATCTGCGTTCCGGCCAGATTTTGTGGAAACGCGAAATTGGCGGTGTGAAAGATCTGATTGTAGATGCCGGCCGCATTTATCTGGTCGATCAGGACGATCGTGTGATTGCGCTCAACGCTGACGGCGGTGTCGCCATCTGGCGTCAAAGCGATCTGCTGCATCGCAACCTGACTTCGCCGGTGCTCTACAACGGCTATCTGGTTGTCGGCGACAGCGAAGGTTATCTGCACTGGCTGAACACCACGGATGGTCGTTTTGTTGCGCAGCAGGAACTGGATAGCTCAGGCTTCCAGACCGAGCCGGTGGTCGCCAGCGATAAGCTGCTGATCCAGTCGAAAGATGGTGAGGTTTATGCGATTACCCGTTAACGGGTACACGTCTGGCAGGTGAAATCCTCCGTTCCGACGGCTCCTGATTTAATCAGGGGCCGTTTCGTTTTTAGTCAGGCATGGTATTCTTTGCGCCTTAAGCCTGAACTTGACGGCCAGAGCCGTTATAATCACGCCATTCGGGCGATTAATTATTTATTGAGGCATTTTGTTATGGTACCTGTGGTCGCGCTGGTTGGGCGTCCCAATGTGGGAAAATCTACGCTATTTAACCGCTTAACCCGCACACGTGATGCGCTGGTAGCGGATTTTCCTGGACTGACTCGCGATCGCAAATATGGTCGCGCCGAAGTGGAAGGGCGCGAATTTATTGTTATTGATACCGGTGGTATCGACGGCACCGAAGAGGGTGTTGAAACGCGGATGGCCGAGCAGTCACTGCTGGCGATTGAAGAAGCGGATGTCGTGCTGTTTATGGTCGATGCGCGTGCGGGCATGATGGCCGCCGATCAGCAAATCGCTAAGCATCTCCGTTCCCGCCAGAAAGCGACTTTTCTGGTGGCCAACAAAACTGACGGGATGGATCCTGATCAGGCGGTTGTGGACTTCTATTCACTGGGCCTGGGCGAGATCCACGCCATTGCGGCATCGCATGGTCGTGGTGTGAGCAGCCTGATAGAAGAGGCACTGCTGCCATGGATGGACAAAGTTGAGACGGTCGAGCTCACGGAAGAAGAAGAGAACCAGGCGTACTGGGCTGCGCTTGAAGCTGACGAGATTGCTGAGCAGGAAGCCGCCGAGGAAGAAGAAAACTTCGACCCGACGGGCCTGCCGATCAAACTGGCGATTGTTGGCCGTCCTAACGTAGGTAAGTCAACGCTTACCAACCGTATTCTCGGTGAAGACCGCGTGGTGGTCTACGATATGCCGGGCACCACCCGCGACAGCATCTATATTCCGATGGAGCGTGATGGACGTGAATACGTTCTGATCGATACGGCGGGCGTGCGTAAGCGTGCCAAAATCTCTGACACCGTAGAGAAATTCTCGGTGATCAAGACGCTGCAGGCGATTGAAGATGCCAACGTGGTGATGCTGGTGATTGATGCCCATGCCGGTATTTCCGATCAGGATCTGTCGCTGCTTGGCTTCATTCTCAACAGTGGTCGTTCGCTGGTGATTGTGGTCAACAAATGGGATGGCCTGTCGCAGGAAGTGCGTGATGAAGTGAAAGAGACACTGGACTACCGTCTGGGCTTTATCGATTTCGCCCGCATTCACTTTATCTCTGCGCTGCACGGCAGCGGCGTCGGCAATCTGTTTGAGTCGATCACTGAAGCCTATGACTGTTCGACGAAGCGTGTAAACACCTCGCTGCTGACCCGTATCATGAACATGGCGGCAGACGATCACCAGCCACCGCTGGTACGCAGTCGTCGCGTTAAGCTCAAATACGCGCACGCGGGGGGTTATAACCCGCCTATCGTGGTAATCCACGGTAATCAGGTTAAGGATCTGCCAGATTCTTACAAACGCTACCTGATGAACTATTTCCGTAAATCACTCAACGTGATGGGAACGCCAATTCGTATTCAGTTCAAAGAGGGTGATAACCCTTACGAAGGCAAACGTAACCTGCTGACACCAACGCAGCAGCGTAAACGTAAGCGTCTGCTGGCGCATATGAAAAAGAACAAGCGTTAAGAATAGAGGGCCATCTGGCCCTCTTTTTTTTGCTCTGAATAAACCGGAGCAGGGAGAAAATAGTGACTATTATTTGCGAAAAATGTCAGCAACCGCTGTCGCTCAGTGACGGTGAATTTATCTGTAATACCTGCGGTACGCATTACCCCGCACAACCCTGCTGTCCGGCGTGTCATCAGCCGCTTGAGGTGCTCAAAGCCTGCGGCGCGGTGGACTATTTTTGCCGGAACGGACATGGCCTTATCTCCCGCAAGCGCGTCCTTTTCCAGCCGCCAGGTCACTGACGCCGCTTTCAGCTACGCTTTAAACGTCTGAGAATTCAGAGCAACGATTGGCTCATTTTGTAGCAAAAATGCTATTGCGCCGTAACAAATGGGTTGTAGATGTTCACTCTGTAATGTACCAGGTGGTACAATCCTGCCGCGTCGTGGGAGGGGCCAGCCACATCCGTGTTCTTCCGGCCCATCGATCTCACGGACGCGGGTCTGTTTATATTCGATTTGAAACCGAGCGGTGCCCGGCGCGGACTGACTTAACGCGCCGGAGTCCGGAAGGCCATCTGTCCGGGCGCTCTGTTTATTCAGGAGAGTAAGTATTATGGCTGAAACATCCTCCCGCTCCGGAAAGGGGCTGGGAATAGCATCCGTGCTGCTCGGACTGGTGCTGCTTGCCACCGGTCTGTTTTTTGCAATTGGCGGCGGCAAACTGGTTGCACTTGGTGGCAGCGGGTACTTTTTAATTGCGGGGATCGTCACTGTACTCTCCGCAATTCAGTTCTTCCGTCGCAAATCCTCGGCAGTGGTTCTGTTCCTGCTGGTCTTTGTCGGCACCCTGATCTGGTCGCTATTCGACGCGGGCCTGGAGTTCTGGCCGCTGGTATCACGCCTGATGGTGCCTGCCGGACTGATGCTGCTTGCCTTCCTGATCTGGCCTTCACTGCGTAAGCATGAAGGTAAGCACTCACTGGCAAAACCCTCTTATGCGTTCTCTGCGCTGCTGGCGGCAGGCATGGTTGTTACGCTGGTGCAGATGTTCCAGCCACATCCTACCGTTGCAGGCACGGGCGAAGAGCTGCCGCTGATCCCGGTAGATAAAGCGAAACAGCAGAAAGACTGGGATAACTACGGTAATACTCCGCAGGGCAGCCGCTTTGTGGCGCTGGATCAAATCACCCGCGACAACGTGAAAGATCTGAAGGTGGCCTGGACTTTCCGCACCGGTGATACCCCTGTCAGCCCGACCGGCAACGGCGCAGAAGATCAGCAGACACCGTTGCAGATTGGCAATACCCTTTATCTCTGCACACCGCACAACAACGTCATCGCCGTTGAAGCCAACAGCGGTAAGCAGATCTGGAAACGTGAAATCAATGCCAAAGCGGAAGTCTGGCCACGCTGCCGTGGTCTGGCTTACTTTGACGCCACGAAACCGCTGCAGCAGCCAGATAAGCCGGGGTCTTCACCTGTGACTGCCGCAGTGTTGCCAGCCGGTGACAGCTGTCAGCGTCGTATTCTGATGAACACCATCGACGCGCGTCTGATTGCGATCAATGCTGACAACGGTGAGTTCTGTGAAAACTTTGGCGATCACGGCATCGTTGATCTCAAAGCGGGCATGGGCAAGGCACCGGATCCGCAATATCAGCTGACCTCAGCGCCAACCCTGGCTGGCACCACTGTGGTGGTCGGCGGTCGCGTAGCGGATAACGTACAGACGGATATGCCGGGTGGCGTGTTGCGTGGCTTTGACGTTATCACCGGCCAGATGCGCTGGGCGTTTGACCCAGGCAATGTTGACCCGAATGCGATATTGATGCCGGGTAAAGATTATACCCGCAGTACGCCGAACTCATGGGCACCGATGTCTTACGACCCGGCAATGAACACCGTGTTCATTCCAATGGGCAGTTCGTCGGTTGACCTCTGGGGTGCGAACCGTACTGAGCTGGATCACAAATATGGCGCATCGGTTCTGGCGCTGGATGCCACGACCGGTAAAGAGAAGTGGGTCTATCAGACCGTGCATAACGATCTGTGGGACTTTGACCTGCCGATGCAGCCAAGCCTGATCGATTTCCCGCAAAAAGATGGCACTACCACACCAGCGGTAGTGATTGGCGGCAAAACCGGCATGATCTTCGTGCTTGACCGTATGACCGGCAAGCCGCTGACCAAAGTCGAAGAACTGCCGATGCCGCAGGGTCATATCCCGAACGAGCAGTACACCAAAACGCAGCCACACTCGACCGGGATGCCGCAGATTGGCAACCAGACGCTGAAAGAGTCTGACATGTGGGGTGCCACGCCGTTTGATCAGCTGGCCTGCCGCATTGGCTTCAAATCCATGCGCTATGACGGCCTGTTCACCGTGCCGGACACCGACAAGTCTCTGAGCTTCCCGGGTTCGCTGGGCGGTATGAACTGGGGCAGCATGTCGGTCGATCCGAACAACCACCTGTTGTTCGTCAATGATATGCGTCTGGGTTTGTGGGTTCAGATGATCCCGGCTGATACCAGCAATATTGCGCGTGGCAGCAACGGCGGCGAAGCGATCAACACCGGTATGGGTGCCGTTCCGCTGAAAGGCACGCCATATGCTGTGAATAAAAATCGCTTTATGTCACCGCTGGGTATCCCATGTCAGAAACCGCCATTTGGTACGCTGTCGGCGATTGACATGAAAACGCAGAAAATCGTCTGGCAGGTGCCGGTCGGCACGGTGCAGGATACCGGACCATTCGGTATCAAGATGCGCGTGAAAATGCCGGTTGGCATGCCAACGCTGGGCGGTACGCTGGCCACGCAGGGCGGCCTGGTGTTCATCGCGGGTACGCAGGATTACTATCTGCGCGCCTTTGATTCTTCAACCGGTAAAGAGGTGTGGAAAGCACGTCTGCCGGTGGGCAGTCAGGGTGGCCCGATGAGCTACGTCTCACCGAAAGATGGAAAGCAGTACATCCTGATCTCGGCAGGTGGCGCACGTCAGTCACCGGACCGTGGTGATTATGTGATTGCTTACGCGCTGCCAGACAGCAAGTAACAACGCTTAAGGAAAAGGGCCGACATTGTCGGCCCTTTTTTTTGCTTATTTACCGTCGCGCCACAGCGCCTGCAACTCAGGTGGCGCCACCTGTTCCGGAATCAACAGTACTATCGTCCCGACCTCGCGGTGGGTTGCATACTGAATCTGGATGCGAAAATAGCGCTGGTCGCCACTGCCCACCTGCGCGGCTTTCTCCTCCGGTTCGCCCAGCGGCATCGCCTGCTGCAGCGCATGGCAGACGCGCTCTCTTTCTGGCGGCGGCAGATCGCCCAGCATAAAGCGTCGTTCGGCGCGTAGCCCCGGAATAAAGGCCATGCCGCCTTCACGCGCGACGATGATGGTGGCGTCATCAGTGAGTTCGGGCAGGTCACTCATAGCACGCCAACCTCCTTCCACGCCTGTTCAATGGCACTGCCGACCGATTCGTTGAACCGTTTTTTACCATGCTGAACGGTGAAGCGGGCAAAGGTCTTAAAGTCAGCATCCTGTGGCAGTTCGTCGTCACACACCGTGTCGTACCAGGCATATCCCGCCTGTTCCCACGCATAACCACCCAGCGCTGTTGCTGCCAGATAAAAAGCCCGGTTAGGGATGCCGGAGTTGATATGAACCCCGCCATTATCTTCGCGTGTTTTCACGTAGTGATCCATGTGTGCCGGTTGCGGATCTTTGCCCAGCATCGGGTCATCATAGGCCGAGCCAGGTTCAGACATCGATCGCAGACCACGCCCATTGATGCCGCTTGCCAGCAGGCCTTCGCCGATAATCCAGTCCGCCTCATCGGCGCGCTGTTTTTTACTGAACTGTTTCACCAGCGAGCCAAACACATCTGACAGCGACTCGTTCAGTGCACCAGCCTGCTCGAAGTAGATCAAGCCGGCTTCATTTTCCGTCACGCCATGCGCCAGTTCGTGCGCCACAACGTCAATCGCAATGGTGAAGCGATTAAAGATTTCGCCGTCACCATCACCAAATACCATTTGCTGACCGTTCCAGAAGGCGTTCTGGTATTTGTCACCGTAGTGCACGGTACCGAGCAATTTCAGCCCCTGATTATCCAGCGAATTACGCTGATAAGCCTGCCAGAAGAAGTCATAGGTTACGCCAAGATAGTTCCAGGCTTCCTCAGCCGCCACGTCGTCATTGCCGGGCTGGCCCTCCTGACGAATCAGCTTACCTGGCAGGGTCTGCTGACTTTGCGCATCATAAATTTCACGATCCACGTGGCCGCCTGCCGCGGTTTTTGCCACCGGCTGCTTTTGCCAGTGTTCCGCCATCAGGTGCTGGACGTGTGTCAGGGTGCGACGCGCCTGCTCCTGCTGGTGGCCGGAACCGTGCGCGATGATTTTGCGAAGGATATAGGGAGGAATAACGCAATAAGCCATCTGAAACTCCTTGGCGACAGGGAATGTGCCAGAAAGTATAGACCCGTCAGGCTGGTTAGACCTCATTAGTGAAGCCAGCGTTAAGTGTAAAAGTGTGAGCTGACGGGCAGAGTCAGGTGGCG
>NZ_LGYX01000015.1:0-108569 GCF_001264395.1 Pantoea sp. CFSAN033090
GTACTAATGGCGCAGAGCGAGGACGTCAGCGGGAGCATACTGAAGTATGTGACCGGTGCGGCCGAGCGATGGCAACGCGGTCATGGCGTGAAAGATTCGTTTCGTGCACCAAGATTTGCCTGGCGGCTTTAGCGCGGTGGTCCCACCTGACCCCATGCCGAACTCAGAAGTGAAACGCCGTAGCGCCGATGGTAGTGTGGGGTCTCCCCATGCGAGAGTAGGGAACTGCCAGGCATCAAATTTAGTGTGCTGATATGGCTCAGTTGGTAGAGCGCACCCTTGGTAAGGGTGAGGTCCCCAGTTCGACTCTGGGTATCAGCACCAGTTAAGACACGAGTTCGGTAAATAAAAGAATTTGCCTGGCGGCTGTAGCGCGGTGGTCCCACCTGACCCCATGCCGAACTCAGAAGTGAAACGCCGTAGCGCCGATGGTAGTGTGGGGTCTCCCCATGCGAGAGTAGGGAACTGCCAGGCATCAAATAAGAGAGAGCCCTTTGCGTATGCGAAGGGCTTTTTTCGTTGTAGCAAACCGCAATAAAACTCCCTCTTCACAGCGTATCTGTCTGTTTATTCATAACAGCAACAGGTCAGTAAGCATATTAAAGCGGCTGTTCAGTCCATAAAAAACCCGGCACCAGGCCGGGTAGTGAGATAACTGAACGTCTGATCAGTGAATAACCTGCGATAGAAACGCCCGGGTACGCTCCGATTTTGGATTCGCAAAAAACTCCTGCGGTGGCGCGACTTCGACGATCTCTCCCCGATCCATAAAGATCACCCGGTCAGCCACCGTTCGGGCAAAGCCCATCTCATGGGTGACGCACAGCATAGTCATCCCATCCTCCGCCAGACCAATCATCGTATCCAGCACCTCTTTAACCATCTCAGGATCCAGCGCTGACGTGGGCTCATCAAACAGCATAATTTTGGGCTTCATACAGAGTGAGCGGGCGATGGCGACACGCTGCTGCTGTCCGCCAGAGAGCTGGCCCGGAAACTTATGTGCATGCTCGGCAATACGCACGCGTTGCAGATAGTGCATGGCCAGCTCATCAGCTTCCTTCTTTGGAATCTTTCTTACCCAGGAAGGTGCCAGCGTGCAGTTTTGCAGTACGGTCAGATGTGGAAAGAGATTGAAGTGCTGGAAGACCATACCGACTTCGGTGCGCACGCGCTCAATGTTACGAACGTCATCATTAAGATGGATACCGTCAACAACAATGCGGCCCTGCTGATGCTCTTCCAGATGGTTGATACAGCGGATCGTCGTCGATTTGCCGGAGCCGGAAGGTCCGCACAGTACGATGCGTTCACGGGGTTTAACCTGCAGGTTGATGTCTTTCAGTACATGGAATTGCCCGTACCATTTATTCACGTTCTCAAGCGAGATCATCAACGCGTCGGAAGAGTGTGTCATAGAGTCAGTCATGTAAAACCTCAGTGCGATGTACGCCCGGTGTGAAAGCGCTTTTCCAGATACTGGCTGTAGCGCGACATGCTAAAACAGAAGATCCAATAGACCAGTGCAGCAAAGACATAACCTTCGGTCGACATCCCCAGCCAGGTCGGATCGACCGTTGCCTGCTGGACGCTGCTGAACAGATCGAAAAGACCAATGATGATGACCAGGCTGGTATCTTTAAACAGTGCGATGATGGTATTGACCAGGCCGGGAATAGTGAGCTTCAGCGCCTGGGGCAGAATAACCAGCATCTGCGTCTTCCAGTAGCCCAGCGCCAGAGATTCGGCTGCTTCGTACTGACCTTTCGGCAGTGCCTGCAGGCCACCGCGAACCACCTCTGCCACATAGGCGGACTGGAACAGAATGACCCCGACCAGCGCGCGCACCAGCTTGTCGATGTTAGTGCCTTCAGACATAAACAGCGGCAGCATCACGGATGACATAAACAGTACGGTAATCAGCGGCACGCCGCGCCAGAACTCAATAAAGATAATCGACAACGTGCGCACGACCGGCATGCGTGAGCGACGGCCCAGTGCCAGCAAAATACCCAGCGGCAGCGCACCGGCAATACCCACCGACGCAATAATCAGCGTCAGCGTTAACCCGCCCCACTGACGTGTTTCGACGCGTTCCAGCCCCAGATAGCCGCCATACAGCAGAAACCAGACAATCACCGGATAGATGACAGCCCAGGCAGCAATGTAGCGTCCACGATACGGCAGGCTCTTCAGGAACATCGGCACAATCGACAGCAGGCCGATCACCAGCGCCAGGTTAATACGCCAGCGCAATTCATGCGGGTAAAGCCCATACATGAACTGGCCGAAACGAGCATGGATAAAGACCCAACAGGCACCCTCTTTGGTGCAATCGGCGCGCGTGGTGCCGATCCAGTTTGCCTGAAAGACCAGCCAGTTCAGCGCGGGCGGAATGACGTGCCAGATAACCCAGATGCAAAACAGCGTCAGTAGCGTATTAAACCAGCTGGAAAACAGGTTTTTACGAGCCCAAAACCAGGCGCGACTGACCAGAGTCGTCGGGACGGGGGGCGTTTCATGCGTAGTCACAGACATAGTTATCCCGTTCTCTTAACGCTCAACCAGCGCAATTTTGCGGTTGTAGAAGTTCATAAGCATTGATATCAGCAGGCTGATAATCAGGTAAACGCCCATCGTGATAGCAATCGTCTCGATGGCCTGACCGGTCTGATTCAGTACCGATCCGGCAAACAGCGACACCATATCGGGATAACCGATAGCGGCGGCGAGTGAAGAGTTCTTCACGATGTTCAGATACTGGCTGGTTAGTGGCGGAATAATGACGCGCATGGCCTGAGGAATAATCACCTGGCGCAGCGTAACCGGATTAGGCAGCCCCAGCGACCGCGCTGCTTCATGCTGACCATAGGGGACCGACTGGATCCCGGAGCGGATCACTTCAGCAATAAATGACGAGGTATAAATCGACAGTGCCAGCGTCAGGGCTGCCAGCTCCGGTATCATCACCGAGCCGCCACGGAAATTGAAACCGCGCAGTTGTGGCACATCCCAGTGCGTGGCTGGGCCAAACCCAAGGTGCGCAAGCAAAGGAAAGAGAATCAGCATCGCAACGGCAGCGGGCCATGTGCGACGTAACTGACCGGTTTTCAGCTGATGTTTACGGTTAAAGCGGTACAGGCCATAGCTCACAGCCGCGGCCAGAAGCAGTGCGATCACAAACGGCCAGCTGCCTGCTGCATAGGTCGGCCACGGAACGTAGAGTCCGCGATTACTGACATATGCCAGGTCAAAAGCATTCAGCGCCTGACGTGGGCCCGGCAGATTGCGTAAGACTGCAAAGTACCAGAAGAAGATTTGCAGCAGGGGTGGGATATTACGGAAGGTTTCGATATAGATATTCGAGAGTTTCCGCAGCAGCCAGTTGTCAGAAAGGCGGGCAAGACCGACCGCGAATCCGAGAACCGAAGCGAAAACAATACAGAGTGCAGAGACCAGCAGCGTGTTGGTTAATCCGACCAGAAACACGCGCGCGTAGGTATCTCCCTCAGTGTACTCAATCAGATGCTGAACGATGCCGAAACCGGCAGTGCGCTCAAGAAATCCAAACCCCGATGTAATACCGCGGTTGGCAAGGTTAATAATGGTGTTATGCACCAGATAACCCACCACACCAAGCACCGCGACGACGGCGATGAACTGATAAATCCAGGCGCGAACCGTGGGATTACCAAATGAAATATCCCTTTTCACGGTTGGGCGTTGTGACATGTTGAAACCTCAGTAACGAAAGCTGGGGTAGGGCACCACAGAATAGGGTGCCCGATTAGTGAGGTCTGTTAACGTACCGGTGGTGCGTACTGAATACCGCCCTGGTTCCACAACGCATTCTGACCACGTGCAATCTTCAGTGCGCTGTCTTTACCGACGTTACGGTCAAAGCTTTCCTGATAGTTACCCACCTGCTTGACGATGTTGTAGGCCCACTTGTTATCCAGCTTCAGATCCTTACCAAAATCACCTTCGGCGCCCAGGAAGTGTGCCATGTCTGGTGTGGTTGGCTTGGCCGTCATCTGGTCAACGTTCTTCGAGGAGATGCCCATCTCCTCCGCATTCAGCATGGCGTAGAGCGACCACTTCACGATGGTGAACCAGTCATCATCACCACGACGCACCAACGGCCCCAGCGGCTCTTTGGAGATCACTTCGGGCAGAACAATAAATTCGTCCGGTTTGCCCAGCTTAATGCGTAATGCGTAAAGCTGAGACTGGTCAGACGCCAGCGTATCGCAACGTCCGCTATCCAGCGCTTTAGCCGATTCATCAGAGCGGTCGAAGGTTACAGGCGTATATTGCATTTTGTTGGCTTTAAAGAAGTCCGCTACGTTCAGCTCGGTGTCGGTTCCCGCCTGAATACAGACGGTGGCACCATCCAGCTCTTTCGCACTTTTCAGGCCGGCCTTCTGGTGAGTCAGGAAGCCGATACCGTCGTAATAGTTCACGCCCGCAAACAGGAAGCCCATGCCGCCATCGCGCGATGAGGTCCAGGTGGTATTACGTGAAAGCACATCCACCTCGCCGGACTGCAGGGCGGTAAAACGCTCTTTCGCGGTCAGCGGGGTATATTTCACTTTGGTCGCATCACCAAACACAGCGGCAGCCGTCGCACGACACACATCCACATCGATACCGGTAAACTTGCCGCCAGCATCTGCATAGGAGAAGCCCGGCAAGCCGTCACTGATACCACATTGAACAAACCCTTTTTTCTTTATCGCATCCAGTGTGGTGCCTGCGTGTGCTTGCTGAGCAACGGCAACCAGCGAGGCAGCAGCGATCAGCGTAGAGAGCATCATCTTTTTCATAAAGCATCCTGTGTGGCGGGATCATGTTGTTATGTTTGCGCACTTTAGTGTGCGTTTTCCTGTCTGTGGCGGTCAGCCATCCACGACTCTGCAAAGCTGATGCCAGGTTTGCAGGTTCCTGAATTCGTATGAAAGAACGGTTAATAATCGGAAGCACTTAGAAAGTTCCGCTAATATGGCGCACCAAAAGGAAGCAATGCGAGTCGACCCGATCACATTTAGTGCAAATAGTTTCACTATGTGGGAGCAGTGTGAGCATTCACTCAGGCAGAAATGTATGAAGAGATTGCGTTGCTTTTTAATGCGCAGAAAGTCACATACCCAGCAGTGGCGGGGATGTGAAGCGAGGTGAGGGTCAGGCAGGCACTAAGTCAAATCACAGCGGGCGAAAGCGAGAGGGTGAAATATCACGCCAGCGATTGCAACTACAGTTACCATATTACCGGAAACTGTTTCACTATCATTACCGGGGCTTTGTGCGTCGACGCACAAATAAAAACGCCAGCCCGAAGGCTGGCGTGATTTACAGACAGAACTAAAAATCAGTTCATGCCGTATTTTTTCAATTTCTTACGCAGCGTACCGCGGTTGATACCCATCATCAGGGCAGCACGGGTCTGATTGCCACGGGTATACTGCATCACCATGTCCAACAGAGGCTGCTCGACTTCAGCCAAAACCAGCTCATACAGGTCGCTCACATCCTGACCATTCAGTTGAGCAAAATAGTTCTTCAGTGCCTGTTTAACCGAATCACGCAAAGGTTTTTGAGTTACCTGATCCTGTGAGTTAACGGTTGAAACGGTCAGTACGTCAGAATTTACGCGTTGTTCGAACATAGTTCTTTCAGCTCTTTATTTCGTTACGCAAGATTTTCGAAGTATGCCTCCAACGCCTCCAGCTGTTCGCTGGCATCCTCAATGGCGTTGAATGTGCGCCGAAACTGGTCATTCGGGGCGTGCTCCTGCAGGTACCAGGAGACGTGCTTTCGCGCTATACGGTATCCCTTGCCTGAACCGTAAAAGTCGTGCAGCTCACGTATATGCGAAACAAGCAAGCGCTTGACCTCTGCCATCGGCAGCGGGGCAAGCAACTCCCCAGTGTCCAGATAATGCTGGATTTCCCGGAAGATCCACGGTCTTCCCTGAGCAGCACGTCCTATCATCAGAGCATCGGCCCCTGTATAGTCGAGCACCGCTCTGGCTTTATGCGGGTCAGTTATGTCTCCATTCGCGATAATCGGAATGGAGACACTCTGCTTAACTGTCCGAATGCTGTCATATTCAGCTTCTCCGTTGAACAGGCAGGCACGAGTGCGACCATGTATCGTCAGAGCCTGTATACCGCAGCGTTCAGCCAATTGGGCAATCGCGACACAGTTCCTGTTTTCAGGATCCCAGCCAGTACGAATTTTCAGCGTAACCGGCACATTCACTGCATTAACCACTGCGGAGAGAATTGACTCCACCACGGTGGGATATTGCAGCAAGGCTGAACCCGCCATTTTGCGGTTAACCTTCTTGGCAGGGCATCCCATATTAATGTCGATGACCTGTGCACCAGCCTCAACATTAATGCGTGCAGCTTGCGCCATTTCACTGGGATCGCAACCGGCAATTTGCACGGCGCGAATGCCTGGCTCATCGCTGTGAACCATACGTAATCGAGATTTGTCGCTAGCCCAGACTTCCGGGTTTGAAGACAACATCTCAGAAACTGCCATGCCTGCACCCATTTCGTGACACAGCGCCCTGAACGGCCTGTCGGTAATACCGGCCATCGGTGCTGCAATCAGTCGATTTCTCAGCTGGAGGTTTCCAATACGCATGAAGTCAGAATGGCCATACTGTGTCTGCAAGGCGGCGTATATTACGCATTTTTGCAGGAAGATGAAAGGCCAAACTTTGAACAATCAGCAAGAAAAATCAATGAAATCCGGGTCATGATCGATGCGCATATTTATTAATCTTAAATATCAATGATTTAACAATTTATGCTGAAATTGTGAGCAAAAGTTTTTCCAGAAAAGTACGTCAATTCGCCAGATAAAAAACGTCACATGCCGTGATTAACGATACAAGCATCCATTTCAAATCGGGAAAGCCCGCAACTTACGCTACGGGCTGGCTGAATGTTCTGTTAAGGCACTTTGTTACGGGCAGCGCGATATCAGAGGGGGCAGACAGGCGCTATATTCAGGATTTAATCCCGGTAATCCGGCACCACTCCTCTTTAACCGCAACCGGGTCGAGCGTGAACTCGCTGACATACGCTTCGCAGACGCTCTCTGCCTGGCTCTCTAACACGCCCGAGAGGCCCAGATGACCGCCAGACTTCGGCAGAACGCTGATCAGCGGGGCCAGTTCACGTAGCGGGCCGGCCAGGATATTGGCCACCACCACATCAGCCTGCAGATTTTCGGGTTGCTGGTGGGGCAGATAGAGCGACAGGCGATCAGAGACGCCGTTGCGCTCAGCATTATCCCGGCTGGCCTGAATAGCCTGCGGATCGATATCAATCCCGATCGCCTGAGCCGCACCCAGCTTCAGTGCGGCGATCGCCAGGATCCCCGAACCACAGCCGAAATCGATCACCGTTTTGCCCACCAGATCCAGCCCGTCAAGCCAGGTAAGGCAGAGTGAGGTGGTCGGATGCGTGCCGGTCCCAAACGCCAGGCCGGGATCGAGCATCACGTTGACGGCATCAGGATCCGGCACATCACGCCAGCTCGGACAGATCCAGAGCCGCTCACCGAAGCGCATCGGATGGAAGTTTTCCATCCATTCGCGCTCCCAGTCTTTATCTTCGATCTGCTCGATCCGGTGACGAAAACCGGCGCCCAGCAGCGGATGCTGCGCCAGTTCGGCGGTAATCGCGGCCATATCAGTTTCTGCATCGAACAGGCCGATAACATCGGTATCGCCCCACAGGCGGGTTTCACCTGGCAGCGGCTCATACACCGGCGTGTCGTTGGTATCCTGAAAGGTCACTGAAACCGCACCGATGTCCATCAGCGCATCGCTCAGCGTTTCCGCGTGTTCACCTGAGCTATTAATTTTGATTTGAATCCACGGCATAACGTCTCTCTTTCCGTCAATGTTGCGGCGCGTCGACCGTTTGCGGCGCGCGTCCAAACAGGTTGCCCACTAAAAATGCCAGCAGGCTTAAAAGCAGTGAGGGCACAATGGGATGAAAACCCAGAATCTGCAGGTTCAGGCTCGCCAGAAAAGCGTAGCAGCCTCCACCCACCACCATGCCGGTGATGGCGCCTGCGGCATTAGCGCGTTCCCAGTAGAGACCCAGTACCAGCGGCCAGAGGAAAACCGCCTCAAGGCCGCCAAAGGCCAGCAGGTTGAGCCAGATAATCATATCGGGTGGATTCCAGGCCGCAATCAGCAGCAGGAGACCCAGTGCGAACGTAATGGTGCCAGATAACAGCCGCAGCCGCGTCTCATTTTCCATCTGCTGTGGGGCAACACGCAGATAGAGATCTTTGATCAGCGTAGCCGAAGCCTGTAACAGCTGGGCATTAATGGTCGACATAATGGCGGCCATGGGGGCTGCCAGAAACAGTCCGGCAGCTAACGGTGGCAGCACAGTGATCATCAGGGTGGGTATAACACTATCCGGCACGGTCAGATTCGGCAGTATCGCCCGGCCCAGCGCACCGGCCAGATGCATTCCCAGCATCAGGATCACCACCACAATGGTACCCAGAATAATGGCCCGATGGACTGCCTTGCTGTCTTTATAAGAGATGCAGCGCACCGCAGTATGCGGCAAGCCAATCACCCCAAAGCAGACCAGCACGACAAATGAACTGAGGAAGGTCGGCGTTATAATCTCACCCGGTCCCTGCGGCGACAGCAGAGCGGGATCAATGTCATGCAGTTTCTGCACGGCCGTGCTCAGGCCGCCAGCCTGATGAATCACCGCGAACAGCAGCAGAAATGTGCCAATCAGCATCACGATGCCCTGCATGGCGTCATTGAGAACGCTGGCACGGAACCCGCCAAAAGCGGTGTAGAGCGCAATAGTGCCGCCAAAAATCAGCAGACCCGTGTCATACGGGATGCCTGCGGCGGTTTCGAGCAGCCGCGCGCCGCCAATAAACTGCACCGTCATGGCACCGATAAAGGCAACCAGCAGGCTCAGACTTGCCAGCCAGATCAGCAGCGGGCTCTGATAGCGGGCGTAGAGCATGTCATTCAGCGTCACCGCATTATGCTTACGCGCCAGGATGGCAAACTTTTTCCCCAGCACACCCAGCGAGAGCCAGACGGCGGGCACCTGCACCATCGCCAGCAATACCCATCCCAGCCCATATTTGTAGGCGGCACCGGGACCACCAATAAACGAGCTGGCGCTGATATAGGTGGTGGTGAGCGTCATCGCCAGCACAAATCCGCCCATGGAGCGGCTGCCAAGGAAATATTCAGTGAGGAAGCTACCCTCGCGCCTTTTGCGCACGGCAAACACCGACAGCGCGGCAATCAACACCAGATAAATCAGTAACGGCAGGATAATTTCACTGTTCATTTGTGTCCTCCAGCGGCATGTCGCGGAAAATTAACCGCACCATCATCCAGCACAGGAATATGAACAACAGGGGAGCAAACAGGCAGGAGAGTTCAAACCAGCGCGGCAGGCCGGTGATACCGATTTCACTGCCACCCAGCCAGGCAGAAAGCCCCCAGGCAGCGAGCCAGAGCAGGGTGAGGTAGAGCGACCAGCGCGCCTCTTTATGTGCCTGTATAAAACGAGCATCCATGATTCAACCTTAACGCCAGCGGCAAAAGAAAAAGGCCGGATTAACCGGCCTCTGACTGACTCAGCGTTGCGTTTACTTCTCGTGCAAGCCGAGTTTTTTCTCCAGATAGTGGATATTGGTTCCACCGTGCTGGAAGTTTTCGTCGGACATGATTTTCATCTGCAGTTCAACGTTGGTTTTGATACCGTCGATGATCAGTTCCGCCAGCGCATTCTTCATGCGGGCGATAGCCACGTCGCGCGTTTCGCCATAGGTGATCAGCTTACCGATCATGGAGTCGTAATACGGCGGTACGGTGTAGCCTGAGTAAATATGCGACTCCCAGCGCACGCCAAAACCGCCTGGCGCATGGAAGCGGGTGATTTTACCCGGACTTGGCAGGAAGGTGACCGGATCTTCAGCGTTAATACGGCACTCGACCGCATGTCCGCGAATAACCACTTCGTCCTGTTTGATCGACAGTGGCTGACCCGCAGCAATGCGCAGCTGCTCTTTGATCAGATCCACACCGGTGATCATCTCGGTCACCGGATGTTCCACCTGAATACGGGTGTTCATCTCAATGAAGTAGAACTCACCGTTTTCGTACAGAAACTCGAAGGTACCTGCGCCACGATAGCCAATCTCAATACAGGCTTTGGCACAACGATTGCCGATAAAGCTGCGCTGTTCTTCAGTAATACCTGGGCCTGGCGCTTCTTCAACCACTTTCTGGTGACGACGCTGCATAGAGCAGTCACGTTCGCCCAGATAGATCGCGTTGCCCTGGCCGTCAGCCAGAACCTGAATCTCGATGTGGCGCGGATTCTCCAGATACTTCTCCATGTAAACCATGTCGTTGCTGAAAGCCGCTTTGGCTTCCGCTTTCGTCATGTTGATGGATTGTTCCAGATCTTTGTCGCTGCGCACAACGCGCATACCACGACCGCCGCCGCCGCCAGAGGCTTTGATGATGACCGGATAACCGATGCGCTTCGCAAAGGCACGGTTTTTTTCCATATCATCGGTCAGCGAACCGTCAGAACCGGGTACGGTTGGGACGCCTGCTTTCTTCATCGCATTAATCGCAGAGACTTTGTCGCCCATCAGGCGAATGGTGTCTGCTTTCGGACCGATAAAGATAAAGCCGGAGCGCTCAACCTGCTCAGCAAAATCGGCATTCTCAGAGAGGAAGCCGTAGCCAGGGTGAATCGCCACCGCGCCGGTGATCTCTGCAGCAGAGATCAGCGCCGGGATGTTGAGGTAACTTTTAACTGACTGCGCCGGGCCGATGCAGACGGTTTCGTCTGCCAGCAGCACGTGCTTCAGGTCACGATCCGCGCTTGAGTGTACCGCAACAGTCTTGATGCCCAGTTCTTTACAGGCACGCAGAATGCGCAGCGCAATCTCACCACGGTTAGCAATAACAATTTTATCCAGCATGATCTGCCCCGTTACTCGATGATAACCAGTGGCTCGTCAAATTCGACCGGCTGACCGCTTTCAACCAGGATAGCTTTCACTACACCTGATTTGTCAGCTTCGATCTGGTTCATCATTTTCATGGCTTCGACGATGCACAAGGTATCGCCGGCATTCACTTTCTGGCCGACTTCCACAAAGGCTTTCGCATCCGGGCTCGGCGTACGGTAGAAGGTCCCTACCATTGGTGAACGCACGATGTGACCGCTGATTTCAGCCGGTGCCGCTTCGGCAACCGCTGCAACAGGGGCAACAGCTGTTGCCAGAGCAGGCTGTTGAACCGGCGCAGCGTAAGTCTGCTGCATCATCGGGTAACCCACGTTTGCAGGTGCACGGCTGATGCGAACGGACTCTTCACCTTCAGAAATTTCCAGCTCTGAAATGCCAGACTCTTCAACCAGTTCGATCAGTTTTTTAATTTTACGAATATCCATGAGTGGGGTTCCGTACTCAGTTTGATTAATTAGTTTGAGACAGGCGTTTTACTGCCGTTTGTAAAGCCCATGTGTAGCCGTCAGCGCCAAGCCCACAGATCACGCCAGCAGAGACATCAGAAAGATAGGAGTGATGGCGGAAGGGCTCGCGGGCATGCACGTTGGAGAGATGAACCTCGATAAACGGTATTTCTACCGCCAGCAGGGCATCACGTAGTGCGACACTGGTATGGGTAAACGCGGCAGGATTAATAATGATGTAATCCACATTGCCTTTGGCCTCATGAATGCGATCAATCAGCTGAAATTCAGCATTGGTTTGCAGGTGGCTCAATTCCACATTCAACTGGTCTGCCTGACGTGTCAAATCGTCAACGATCTGACGCAGCGTGGTATGACCATACTTCTCAGGTTCACGCGTTCCCAACAGGTTCAGGTTGGGCCCGTTTAAAAGCAGAATATGTAATTTATGCGCCATCGTGCTGCCATCTCCCGCAATCATTGAGGCATCGCGTAAAATACCTTGCGAATCTTCATTTGTCACCTTTGAGAATGAAAAAGAAGACCCGACGAGCAATAAAGCCGGGCATTATATCCGTTTCGTGTCATTTCGCAGCAAAATACTGGTCTTATCTGCGAAGATGATCGGATGTGGCCTGCGGGCCACATCTTTTATCAGAAAAGTGCAGAGGAAAACAACGGGTGAAGCGCTAGCGAGGCCACCATTTGAGAAATTTTTTGTAACGCCAGGCTAACAGTATTGCAGCAAGTAGTGCGTAGATAAGTGGCTGGGGTGACACGGTTTTCACTGACCAGATATAGTGAATCGGCACCAGAATGGCCACCAGATAGACCGCGTTGTGCAGAGTTTGCCATCGCTTACCGAGCTTGCGCTGAGCGCGCTGAAACGACGTCAGCGCCAGGGCCAGTAATATCAGCCAGCTGATAATCCCCAGTGTCAGATAGGGACGGGAAATCAGCTCGCTGCCCAGCAGACGCAGATTGTCAGCGCCCAGCTCCAGCAGGTAATAGCTCAGCAGATGGAGAGAAGCCCAGACAAACGTCCAGATGCCAAGCAGACGCCGGGTGCGGATTAACAGCGGTTGCCTGCCATAACGTGCCAGCGGTGAGACCAGCAGCGTACCCAGCAGCAGTTTCAGCGCCATGCGGCCGGTAAAATGCTGAATATCTTTTGCCGGATCCGCACTCAGGCCGCCCTGCATCGCGGCAAGAACCAGATAAACCAGCGGCAACAGGGCCGCCAGATGCAGAATCACCTTAAGCCAGGTGATCTGTTTTATCGACAGGCGTACCACCTAGTAATTCCCCCGTAAATCCAGGCCACGATAGAGCGACGCAACCTGTTCGGCATAGCCGTTAAACAGCAGCGTTGGCTGACGTTCGACCTTCAGACTGCCGCCCGGGCCAATAAATCGCTCAGTGGCCTGCGACCAGCGTGGATGATTAACATGCGGATTCACATTGGCATAAAAACCATATTCATCTGCGGCGATCTGGTTCCAGGTCGTTGGTGGCTGATTTGCGGTCAGGGTGATTTTGACAATCGACTTAATGCCCTTAAAACCATATTTCCACGGCACCGTCAGGCGAATCGGAGCGCCATTCTGCGGCGGCAGCGCTTTGCCATAGACGCCGGTAGTCAGAATGGTCAGCGGATGCATGGCTTCATCCAGACGTAAACCTTCGACATAGGGATAATTGAGTCCGCCGCCAATAAAGCGATCTTTCTGACCTGGCATCTGCTCAGGATCGTACAGCGTCTGGAAGGCGACAAAACGCGCTTTGCTGGTGGGTTCCGCCAGAGAGATAAGCTTATTCAGCTCAAAGCCTATCCAGGGCACCACCATCGACCAGGCCTCCACGCAGCGCATGCGATAGATTCGCTGCTCCATGGCAAACCGTTTAAAGATGTCATCCATATCCAGGGTCACGGGTTTAGCCACTTCGCCATCAATGGTCAGTTTCCAGGGCTCTGTTTTCAGCGTACCGGCATTGGCAGCCGGATCGGCCTTATCCAGCCCGAACTCATAGAAGTTGTTATAGCCGGAAACTTTATCCGCAGGCGTTAAGGTCAGATCGGCCTGATATTGCGCTGGTTTGGTAAAGTCCAGCGGCCGGCCTGCTGGCGCGGGTGGGCGATCGTTGCCTTTGAACCAGCTGAGAATATCGGCTTGCGCCACGCCCGGCATACCCATCGCCGCTGCGCTCAGTCCCAGCGTTTTCAGCACCTGGCGGCGCTTCATGTTAAAAATGCTTTCCGGCGTTACGTCGGCTTCGGTCAGACGGGGTGTGCGTTTCATGGTGCCCTCTCCAGACAGGATGTCATTAACCAGCATGATGACTATTACTGATATCAGCCATTTTCGCCCTGAAAATGTGAAATTTCCTGGCTGGCCAGTACGATGAGAATGCACCGAAAAGTGCCAGGATCAACGTCAGCGATGATATCCCGACGATATACTTCGGCTTCATACGTCCCGGCGCTGTCGGCAACGGCAAATTATGCTATTTTTGCTCGCGTTTTCGTCAGGCTGACGGTACAAGGTTGGGTGATCCGGTTATCACCGCAGTAATACAGGCACAGGGATGCGATTAACCACAAAATTATCTGCGTTTATTACCTTTTTAAGCCTGCTGGCCATGTCGTTGATGCTGGCAGGCTGTGCATTCAGTGTTTTCTGGTTCAGTCATCAGCGGGTTGAACATCGGGCGCAGATACTGGCGACCGAAGTGGATCAGGCGATGTTCACCCAGACGCCGGCAGAGCTGCATGTCTGGCTCACGCGTATGATGCCGATAATGAATGCCGAGCAGATTTCTCTTCACAACGGCAGGCAGACTTTCCTTACCCTCTCCCGACACGAAAACCAGATGCTGGAAGACGAGCCTAATCGTTTTATCCAGGTCGATGTGCCTTTGATGCACCAGACGGGTTTAGAGCTGCGGGTCGTCACCCTTGATCCTGCCAAAACCTGGCTGCGCTCCATTACCGGCACCTCTACGCTGGGCATCCTGTTTACCGTCATGCTGGTGATGAGTCTGGTGCTGCTGCTGATGCATCGCTGGCTCAGTCGGCAGTGGCGCGGTATGGAGCATCTTGAAGTACGGGCAGAGGCGATTATCAGCGGTGAGCGCGGTGTAATGCCGAAACGCGGTGCGGATGAGTGGCCACCGAGAGCGAGCCGCGCACTGGATGTGTTGCTGGCGGATCTGCAGGAGGCGGGCGAGCAGCGTCTGCGTATCGACACGCTGATCCGCACCTTTGCTGCGCAGGATGGACGCACCGGTCTCAACAACCGGCTGTTCTTTGATAACCAGCTCGCCACCCTGCTGGAGGATCAGGAAGCAGTCGGCACCCATGGTGTGGTGATGATGGTGCGCCTGCCCGATCTGGACACGCTGAAGGATTCGCTGGAGCCGGGGCTGGTTGAGGAGTACCTCTTCAATTTCGTCAACATGCTTTCCACCTTTGTGCTGCGCTATCCTGGCGCCCTGCTGGCACGCTATTTCCGCAGTGATTTTGCCGTGCTACTGCCGCATCGCAGTCTCAAAGAGGCAAACAGTATTGCGGATCAGCTGATCAATGCCGTTGATTCCCTGCCGCCGATGCGGCTGGTTAATCGTGATGATCTCATCCATATCGGTATCAGCGCCTGGCACAGCGGGCAGACTGTGCCGCAGGTGATGGAAAATGCCGAAATGGCTACCCGACGTGCGGCACTGCTGGGCGGCAACAACTGGACCAATGGTGCCGGAAATCCGCAGGACGCCGGGCGGGGTAGTGTGCGCTGGCGAACCCTGCTGGAGAACACGCTTAGCCGTGGCGGCCCGCGGCTCTATCATAAACCCACCGTCAATATTGAGGGTAAGGTACAGCACCGGGTGATGCTGACCCGCATCTTCGACGGCGATAAAGAAGTGCTGGCCGCAGAATATATGCCCCTGGTACAGCAGCTCGGCATGGCTGATGGCTGGGATCGCCAGTTAATGACTCGCATTGCGGCACTCTCTGAACTCTGGCCAGAAGAGACGCTGGTGATCCCGGTGACGATTACCTCGCTTCTGCAGCGCTCTTTTGTCCTCTGGCTGCAGAACATGCTGCTGCAGTGCCCGAAAGCGCAAAGAAAACGATTTTTATTTGAACTTGCCGAGGCAGATGTTTGTCAACACATCAACCGTTTAACGCCAGTTTTCCGCGCACTTAAGGCTTTTGGCTGTCGGGTTGCGGTAAATCAGGCGGGTTTAACCGTGGTAAGCAGCGCCTACATACGACAGCTGCCGCTGGAACTGATCAAGCTTGATGCCGGTCTGGTACGCAATATTGAGCGCCGGACTGAAAATCAGCTGTTTGTGCAGAGTCTGCTGGAAGTCTGTAAATGTACGGGCATTCAGGTGTTTGCTACCGGTGTCCGCACTAAAGCGGAGTGGCAAACTTTAGTCGCGTTGGGCGTAGCAGGTGGGCAGGGCGACTTTTTTGCTCCCTCGCTTCCGGTTAACAGTAACGTGAAGAAGTATTCACAACGTTACCGTATTTAATGAATTGCGGTCGTACTGACGGAAATTTACGGTTTTTTTTAATGTTTATTCGCGTCTGAACCTCTGAACTTACTGCCGGAAATGTTAGATTTTATGTCGGACAGGGCGAGGGGAAATAGCGTGAAATGCAGTGCTGATGGCGTCTGGTCGCCATTCTGCTGTTGTGGATCGCCAGTTCAGATGACTTAAACGCAATCAGGCGTCTTTTTTCACCGAAGCAGAACGTTTTTGCGCCTTGTGGCAGCTTCGTGTGGTTGGTAAAGTAAGCGGATTTTATTTTCCGCCCCCAGCTTGCAGGATTACCCCTTAGTATGTTTAAAAAATTTCGTGGCATGTTTTCCAACGACTTGTCCATTGACCTGGGTACCGCGAATACCCTGATTTACGTGAAAGGACAGGGCATCGTACTGAACGAGCCCTCCGTCGTCGCTATTCGACAGGATCGTGCCGGTTCACCGAAAAGTGTTGCGGCCGTGGGTCATGAGGCCAAACAGATGCTTGGCCGTACGCCAGGCAATATCGCAGCGATTCGTCCGATGAAAGATGGCGTTATTGCTGACTTCTTCGTGACCGAAAAGATGCTGCAACACTTCATCAAGCAGGTTCACAGCAACAGTTTTATGCGTCCCAGCCCGCGTGTGCTGGTCTGCGTACCCGTCGGGGCAACACAGGTTGAACGCCGCGCGATTCGTGAATCCGCTCAGGGCGCAGGCGCGCGTGAAGTGTTTCTGATTGAAGAGCCGATGGCTGCAGCAATTGGTGCGGGTCTGCCCGTTTCAGAAGCGACTGGCTCAATGGTGGTGGATATTGGTGGCGGTACCACAGAAGTGGCGGTGATCTCGCTGAACGGTGTGGTCTACTCCTCGTCAGTGCGTATTGGTGGCGATCGTTTCGATGAAGCTATTATTAATTATGTGCGTCGTAACTACGGTTCACTGATCGGCGAAGCGACCGCAGAACGTATTAAGCATGAGATCGGTTCAGCCTATCCGGGTGATGAAGTCCGTGAGATCGAAGTGCGTGGTCGTAACCTGGCAGAAGGTGTACCGCGCGGCTTTACACTGAACTCTAATGAAATTCTGGAAGCGCTGCAGGAGCCATTAACCGGCATCGTTAGCGCGGTGATGGTTGCCCTTGAGCAGTGTCCGCCTGAGCTGGCTTCAGATATTTCGGAGCGCGGCATGGTGCTGACCGGCGGTGGTGCGTTACTGCGCAACCTGGATCGTCTGCTGATGGAAGAGACTGGCATTCCGGTTGTGGTTGCTGAGGATCCACTGACCTGTGTGGCTCGCGGTGGCGGCAAAGCGCTGGAAATGATCGACATGCATGGCGGCGATTTGTTCAGCGAAGAATAATTGCCTCAACCGGCTAAGAACGCAATGATCATGCGAGGGAGTGGCATGTGAACCGGCGCAATCTGTGCCGGTGCAGTGCGTTCAGCCCAGGGAAGCACGGTGTTACGCCGTCGCTTCCTCTCCTGTTGTCGAGGATCACGCAGATTATATGAAGCCGATTTTTAGCAGGGGACCTTCCCTGCAGTTGCGTCTATTCCTGGCGGTTATCGTGGCGATTGCCATTATCATTGCCGACAGCCGTGTGGGTTCTTTCACCCAAATACGCAACTATCTGGATACGTCGGTCAGTCCGTTTTACTTCCTGGCCAATGGGCCACGTCAGCTACTGGATGGCGTGTCAGAGTCGCTGGCGTCGCGTCAGCAACTCGAGCAGGAAAACAAAGCGTTACGTCGTGAGCTCTTCCTGAAAAACAGTAACCTGCTAATGCTGGGGCAATATAAGCAGGAAAACGCACGCCTGCGTGAACTGCTGGGTTCACCGCTGCGTCAGGATGAGCAAAAGATGGTGACACAGGTCATTTCTACCGGCACCGATCCTTACACCGACCAGGTGGTAATCGACAAAGGCAGCGTTAACGGCGTCTATGAAGGCCAGCCGGTCATCAGTGATAAAGGGGTAGTCGGTCAGGTCATCGCTGTCGGACAACTCACCAGCCGTGTTCTGCTGATCTGTGATGCGTCACATGCCCTGCCGATTCAGGTGCTGCGTAATGATATTCGTGTCATTGCCGCAGGTAACGGTTGTACTGAAGATCTTCAGCTTGAGCATCTGCCGGGTAATACGGACATTCGGGTCGGCGATGTGCTGGTGACTTCAGGTATCGGTGGCCGATTCCCTGAAGGCTATCCGGTGGGTGTGGTTTCCTCGGTAAAAGTGGATACCCAACGCGCCTATACGGTGATTCAGGCGCATCCGACCGCGGGTCTGCAGCGTCTGCGTTACCTGCTGCTGCTGTGGGGCGCCGATCGCAATGGTGATATGCCGCTGCCGCAGGATGAAGTTCATCGCGTTGCGAACGAGCGTCTGATGCAGATGATGCCGCAGGTCTTACCGCCTGCGGGAGAAATGGGCCCGCCTGCGCCTGCCGTACAGATGGGACCGCCTGCACCGTCAGCCACCAGCAGCAGTGGACAAAGCAACTCCTCGCGTTCACGCGGGGGGCAGCCTTGAGTCGATATCGCAGCCAGGGACGTTGGGTCATCTGGCTCTCCTTCTTGGTTGCGCTTGTCCTGCAGATCATGCCCTGGCCGGATGAAATTTATATGTTCCGGCCCTCATGGCTGCTGTTGATCCTTATCTATTGGGTGCTCGCACTGCCGCATCGGGTCAATGTCGGCAGCGGATTTGTGCTGGGTGCCATCATGGATCTGATTGCGGGTTCCACACTCGGCGTGCGTGCGCTGGCGCTCAGTATCATCGCCTACCTGATTGCCTTTAAGTTCCAGTTATTCCGCAACTTAGCGTTGTGGCAGCAAGCGTTAATGGTTATGGTGCTGTCGCTGGCGATGGATGTGATTGTCTTCTGGGCTGAATTCCTGGTAATCAACGTTTCATTCCGACCTGAAATTTTCTGGAGCAGTGTCGTCGACGGTATTCTCTGGCCCTGGCTATTCTTATTAATGAGAAAAATTCGTCGTCAGTTCGCTGTTCAATAAGGAAATTTATGGTAACCCTCTATCTTGCTTCCGGTTCACCGCGTCGTCGTGAGCTGTTAACTCAACTTGGTCTGACATTCGAGCGCATCGTGACTGACGTTGAAGAGCAGCGTCAGCCGAACGAAGCGGCGGAAATCTATGTCCGCCGTCTGGCCAATGATAAAGCGCAGGCGGGTGTCAAACTGGCCGCGCAGGATCTGCCGGTGCTGGGCGCGGATACGATTGTGGTGCTGAATGGCGAAGTGCTGGAAAAGCCGCGCGATGCCGCTGATGCCCGCGCGATGCTGTGCAAACTCTCTGGTCATACGCATCAGGTGATGACGGCGGTAGCGCTGGCCGACAGTCAGCAGGCGCTGGATTGCGTCGTAATCACTGATGTGACATTCCGCACCTTAACCGCCACCGACATCGACGACTATATCGCGACCGGCGAGCCAATGGATAAAGCGGGTGCATACGGTATTCAGGGCAGGGGAGGAAACTTTGTCCGCAAAATTAATGGAAGCTACCATGCAGTGGTCGGATTACCCTTGGTTGAGACAGGGGAGTTGATCAGCCATTTCGAGTCACTGCGTGCCGTAAGGGGTCAACATGACGGCTGAATTACTGGTAAACGTGACGCCTTCTGAAACACGTGTTGCCTATATCGACGGCGGCATACTGCAGGAAATTCACATTGAGCGTGAGGCGCGGCGCGGCATCGTTGGCAATATTTATAAAGGCCGTGTAAGCCGTGTTCTGCCCGGCATGCAGGCCGCCTTTGTTGATATCGGTCTGGAGAAAGCGGCCTTTCTGCATGCCTCAGATATCATGCCGCATACTGAATGTGTGGCGGGCGACGAAAAGAAAAACTTTATCGTGCGGGATATCGCCGAGCTGGTGCGGCAGGGACAGGATCTGGTGGTTCAGGTCGTCAAAGATCCGCTTGGCACCAAAGGTGCCCGGCTGACCACTGACATCACGCTGCCTTCGCGTTACCTGGTCTTTATGCCAGGCGCATCGCATGTGGGTGTCTCTCAGCGTATTGAGAGCGAGAAAGAGCGCGATCGGCTTAAAGCGGTCGTGGCTGACTACTGCGACGATCTGGGCGGCTTTATTATCCGTACCGCCGCAGAAGGCATCGGGGAAGAGGAGCTGGCGCAGGACGCGGCTTTTCTCAAACGACTCTGGACCAAAGTCAGCGAGCGTAAAAAGCGCAATCAGACCCGCTGCCTGCTCTACGGTGAGCTGGCTCTGGCCCAGCGTATTCTGCGTGATTTTGCGGGCGCGGCGCTGGATCGCATCCGGGTCGACTCCCGCCTGACCTGCGACATGCTGGTGGAATTTACCGGTGAATATATCCCGGAAATGGCCGGTAAGCTGGAGCTCTACAACGGTAAACAGCCTATTTTCGACCTGTTTGACGTCGAAAATGAGATTCAGCGCTCGCTGGATCGCAAAGTTGAACTAAAGTCAGGCGGATATCTGATCATCGATCAGACCGAAGCGATGACCACCATCGATATCAACACCGGTGCGTTTGTCGGCCATCGTAACCTTGATGAGACGATCTTTAATACCAATGTTGAAGCCACTCAGGCGATCGCACGTCAGCTGCGACTGCGTAATCTTGGTGGCATCATCATTATCGACTTCATCGATATGAGCAACGAAGACCATCGCCGCCGGGTATTGCATTCGCTGGAAAGCGCGCTCAGTAAAGATCGGGTTAAAACCGGTATTAATGGTTTCTCGGCGCTGGGTCTGGTGGAGATGACGCGTAAGCGTACCCGTGAAAGCATTGAGCACGTTTTGTGTCAGGACTGCCCGGTCTGCAAAGGGCGCGGCACGCTGAAAACTGTTGAAACGGTCTGCTATGAAATCATGCGTGAGATTGTCCGGGTTCATCACGCTTATGATTCTGACCGCTTTCTGGTCTATGTTTCACCGACGGTGGGTGAGGCGTTAAAAACTGACGAGTCTCATGCACTGGCTGAAGTCGAAATCTTTGTCGGCAAGCAGGTTAAAGTTCATGTTGAAGCGCTCTACACTCAGGAGCAGTTCGACGTGGTGATGATGTAACGCCAGCCCGGTCACCGGTTTCTTCGGATATCGGGCTGAAAAATCGCCCTTGTTTGAGATAAAATGCGCGTTTTAACGCTTTTATCGGGAGACGGTCGGGTATGAGAACCAACTATCCGTCGTTTACGGAACACAAGGAGAGGCGTGAGTGAGGCAGTTGCCGAGGATTTTGTTACTGCTGGTCGCGGCAATCATCGTGATTGTCGCGCTGCTGGTCAGCGGATTGCGTCTGGTGATGCCGCATCTCGACAGCTATCGCAGCAACCTTCTGCAATACATCTCCGACAGCAGCGGCGTGCCGGTCAACGCCAGCCAGTTACAGGGTAAATGGGAGAATTTTGGCCCAACCCTGCAGGTTCGCGATCTTAGCGTCGATCTGCATGAGAACGGCAAACTCACTATCAAACGCATCAATCTGGCTCTCGACGTCTGGCAGTCCCTGCTGCACTGGCGGTGGCAGTTTCGCGATCTGACCTTCTGGCAGTTGCACCTCGATACTAATCGCCCGCTGCTGGATAACGACAAAGAGAAAAACAGCTTCCGTCCGGCGCAGATAAACGAACTCTTCCTGCGTCAGTTTGACCACTTTGACCTGCGTGACAGCACCATCCGTTTCCGCACCCCTTCCGGTCAGCATGCTGAGCTGGCGATCCCGCGACTCACCTGGGTCAATGAAGATAACCGCCACCGGGCCGAAGGCGAAGTCAGTCTGTCGAGCTTCACCGGCCAGCACGGCGTGGTCCAGGTGCGGCTTGATCTTAACGACAGCAACGGTTTACTCAATGATGGCCGCATCTGGATGCAGGCCGACGACGTCGATATGCGCCCGTGGCTGGGCCGTTGGGTGCGTGACAATACACGACTGGATAGCGCCCGATTTAGCCTGGCGGCCTGGGTTAACCTGCGCGATGGCGACATCTACGCCGGTGATCTGCTGCTGCGCAAGGGCGGAGCCAGCTGGCAGGGCGAGACCGGACGACACCGCATTGAGGTCGATGGGCTGACCGCGCATCTGTCACGTTTCCAGAATGGCTGGGTGGTCAATGTGCCACAAACCCGGCTCAGCACCGACGGCCACGCCTGGCCCGCCGGTCACTTCTCTCTGTTATGGCGTCCTGAAGATAAGCAGATGCTGGGACCGGATGGTCAGCCGGAAGTGCGCGTTCGCGCCACACAGCTGGTGCTGAGTCATATTGCGCCGATCGTTCCGCTGTTTGCGCCGCTCTCACCGGCACTGTTTGAAAACTGGCAGACGCTGCAGCCACAGGGCACCATCGATGGCCTGGCGCTGGATATTCCGTTACAGCAGCCTGAAAAAACCCGCGTACAGGTGAAGTGGCGTGATTTCAGCTGGCAGCACTGGAAACTGTTGCCGGGCATCAGCCATTTAAGCGGTGAAGCGCGCGGCAGCCTGAGCAATGGTGAGGTCAGTGTGGATATGGGGGCGGCGACCGTTCCCTATGGTGACATGTTCCAGGCTCCGTTAGAGATTAAGCGGGTGACCGGTGCGCTGCGCTGGCTGAATGATGATCATGGCCTCACGCTGGCGGGCGAAAATCTTGACCTGGAAGCACGCTCGCTCTGGGCGCGCGGCGACTTCAGCTACCAGCAGAATAGCGGCGGTGAGCCTCGTCTGGATATTCTGGCCGGTATCCGGCTTACCGATGCGGGCGATGCCTGGCGCTACTTCCCGGTGCCGCTGTTGGGTAACAGCCTGACGCACTATCTGAGTGGGGCAGTGAAGGGGGGCAAGGTGGACAACGCCACACTGCTGTTTGCCGGTAATCCGGCGCTGTTCCCGTTCAAGCATAATGATGGCATGTTCCAGGTCTGGGTGCCGCTTCGCCAGGCAACTTATGCGTTTCAGCCCAAATGGCCAGCGTTAAGCAATCTCGATATCGACCTTAACTTCCTGAATGACGGTCTCTGGATGAAAGCGCCGGTGGCGAAACTGGGCGAGGTGGACGCGCGCAACGTCACTGCGGTCATCCCCGACTACCTGAAAGAAAAACTGATCATTGAGGGTGATATCAGTGGTGAAGGCCAGCAGATCGCGGACTATTTCGGGCAGACTCCGCTGAAACCTTCACTGGGTGCCGCGCTGGAGCAGCTGGAAATCAAAGGCCGCGTCGGCGGCCACCTGAATCTGGATATCCCGCTGGATGGTGAGCAGGTTCACGCCCGTGGCAATGTGGACCTGAACAATAATTCGCTGTTTATCAAACCGTTAAAAACCACCATTAACAATCTCTCCGGGCGCTTCCGTTACGACAACGGCAATCTGGCCAGTGAGGATCTGCGTGCGAACTGGTTTGGTCAGCCAATGGGCGTGCGTTTCAGCACCAAAGAGAATCCGGACGACTTTGGCGTGAACGTCAAACTTCAGGGCGACTGGCAGCCCGCGAAAATCAGCCAGGTTCCTGCAGCCGTCAGCAAGCAGCTGGGCGGAAATCTGCCGTGGCAGGGCGACGTCAATATTACGCTGCCCCATCATGGCGGTGCGCGTTATGACGTGACGCTGAACGGTAATGCAAAAGAAGTAAGTAGTCACTTACCTGCACCGCTCGATAAGAAAGCCGGTGAGGCGATGCCAGTCGCAATCAAGGCCAGTGGCGACCTGCACCATTTCGATCTCAGTGGCAGCGTCGATGCAAACCATCGCTTTAACAGCCGCTGGTTGCTGGAGCCGACGCTGCGCGTCGATCGTGGCATCTGGCTGAATGATGCGCAGAAAACACCCGCTCTGCCCGATCATCCCGGCATGGTACTGAACCTGCCCGCGCTGGATGGCGAGGCCTGGGTGGCGATGATGGCCGCAGGGGAAGCATCCGGGGGCAGCGAGTCAGGCGGCGGCCTCAAAACGGGTGGCGTCACGCTGCCCGGCAATATCACGCTTCGTAGCCCGGCCGTCACCCTGGCCGGGCAGCAATGGCATGAGGTTGAAGCGACACTGGCTCAGAGTGCGGGCGGCAAGGGCCAGGTCGGCGTCAGGGCTAAAGAGCTGCGTGGTGCGCTGGCAATGGCCCCGAAAGCACCGTGGCAGGTGAACCTGGATTACCTTTACTACAATCCGCAGTGGGATAACGGTGAAGGCAAAGGCGGCAAAGCGCCACCTCAAAAAGCCACGAACATTAACTTCAGCCAGTGGCCCGCGTTACAGTTGCGCTGTAAAGAGTGCTGGGTGCTGGGTCAGAAATATGGTCAGGTCTCCGCGATGCTGCAACCCCGCGGAGATACGTTAGCGCTTACTAACGGAAAAGTGGATACTGGCAGTTCACAGCTGAAAATCAACGGGGAATGGGTTAACCGCCCGGACGACCAGCGCACTTCGCTGAAGGGCTCGCTGAAAGGCCCGAATATTAATAACGCGACCAACTGGTTTGGCGTCAACACGCCGCTGCGCGATGCGCCATTTGATATTGCCTATGACCTGCACTGGCGCTCTGCTCCCTGGCAGCCCTCGGCAGAGACGCTGAGCGGCACTCTGAAGACCCACTTTGGCAAAGGCCAGATCGCCGATGTGAATACCGGTGCCGCCGGAAAAATCCTGCGGCTGGTGAGCTTTGATGCGCTACTGCGCAAGCTGCGCTTCGACTTCAGCGACACCTTCACCAATTCTTTCTACTTCGACTCGATTAACGGCACCGCCTGGATCGAAAACGGCATGATGCGCACCGATAATCTGCTGGTGGATGGCCTGGAAGCGGACATTGCGATGCAGGGTAATCTCGACCTGGTGAAGCGTCAGATCGACATGGAAGCGGTGGTTGCGCCGGAAATATCCGCCTCGGTCGGTGTGGCGACAGCTTTTGCCATCAATCCGGTAATTGGCGCGGCGGTGTTTGCCGCCAGTAAAGTTCTGGGACCCCTGTGGAACAAGATATCGCTGCTGCGTTATCACATCAGTGGCCCGCTGGATAAACCAGAAATCAATGAAGTGCTGCGTAAACCGCGTGAAACTGACAACAAGTGAATTTGACGCCGTACCGGAATTACCGCAGGCTATGATTATCTGAGCACATAATGAGTGAGACACGATGACTCTGAACCTGGTAAGTGAGCAGTTACTGACTGCTAACGGCATTAATCAGCAGGACCTATTTTCCCTGTTAGGGCAGCTTTCAGAACGTCGTCTGGATTATGCCGATCTCTATTTTCAGTCCAGCTTTCACGAATCCTGGGTGCTGGAAGACAAAATCATTAAAGATGGCTCCTACCATATCGATCAGGGTGTGGGCGTGCGTGCGGTCAGCGGGGAGAAAACCGGCTTCGCCTATGCAGACCAGATCACGCTGAATGCACTGCGTCTCTCCTCTGAAGCCGCACGCAGCATCGTACGCGAACAGGGAAATGGCAAGGCACACACGCTTTCTGCCGTGATGAACCGTTCGCTCTATCAGGCTATCGATCCGCTGAGCAGCCTGACACGTGAAGACAAAATTGCCCTGCTGCATCGCGTTGATAAAGTGGCTCGTGCGGCTGATCCGCGCGTGCAGGAAGTCAATGCCAGCCTGACCGGCGTTTACGAGCAGGTATTGGTAGCCGCGACTGACGGCACGCTGGCGGCAGATGTCCGTCCGCTGGTTCGCCTCTCTATTAGTGTCCAGGTGGAAGATCAGGGCAAACGTGAACGCGGCGCAAGCGGCGGCGGTGCGCGTACCGGTTATGCGTTTTTCCTGGCAGATGAAGATGGCGAAGTCCGCGCTGACGCCTGGGCGCGTGAAGCGGTGCGTATGGCGCTGGTGAATCTCTCCGCCGTGGCCGCACCCGCTGGTGCGTTGCCGGTGGTACTGGGTGCGGGCTGGCCGGGCGTGCTGCTGCATGAAGCGGTCGGTCACGGTCTGGAAGGCGACTTCAATCGCCGTGGCACCTCGGTGTTCAGCGGTAAAATCGGTCAGCAGGTCGCGTCTGACCTCTGTACCGTGGTGGATGACGGCACCCTTGAAGGGCTGCGCGGTTCACTGGCAGTAGATGATGAGGGCGTTCCCGGTCAGTACAACATGCTGATTGAGAATGGTGTGCTGAAAGGCTACATGCAGGACAAGCTGAATGCGCGACTGATGGGGGTTAGCCCTACCGGTAACGGACGTCGTGAATCCTACGCGCATCTGCCGATGCCGCGCATGACCAACACCTATATGCTGGCTGGCAAGTCATCACCGCAGGATATTATTGAAAGCGTTGAGTATGGCCTCTATGCGCCGAACTTTGGTGGCGGTCAGGTGGATATCACCTCCGGCAAATTTGTCTTCTCAACCTCAGAGGCTTATCTGATTGAGAACGGCAAAATCACCAAACCGGTTAAAGGCGCAACGCTGATTGGTTCCGGCATCGAAGCGATGCAGCAGATCTCGATGGTGGGTAATGACCTGGCGCTGGATAAAGGCGTCGGCGTCTGTGGTAAAGAGGGGCAGAGCCTGCCGGTCGGTGTCGGTCAGCCGACCCTGAAGCTGGATAAACTGACCATCGGCGGCACCGCCTGATGTGACCCTAACAACCCGCCGCCCGGCGGGTTGTCAGAATGCTGACAAATCCATAGCCGGATGAACCTGGCAGCAATGCAATAGCTGAAAGCGCAGGGAACACGGGCAGAGGAGGAAAGCGTCCCGCGCCACGGATGGCGCGGGCCGAGCGTGTCAGGGATGACGGATTTTGCGTCTTTCCGATCTGACCGTGTTTCCTTCGCTGGCTGGGTCTTACAGCTGGTCGGGACAGATGTTGTCAACAATTTATTGTTAGCTTTTACGGTGCTGCTGATACTGTTCAGCCACCTGTTCAAAATAGCCGGTCAGATAATCGATACAGACCTGCACCTTAAGCGGTAACTTATCCTTCTCGGTATAGAGCGCGTAGACCGGGCGCGGATCGGACTGATACTGCGGAAACAAAATATCGATCTCGCCTGCGGTGATCTCATCAATCACCCACATCATCGGCACATAGGCGATGCCATTGCCCGACTTCAGCCAGCGAATCAGCGTCAGGGAATCATTGGTCACAAAACGTCCCTGCGGTGCCAGGCGTGTCACTAATCCTTCCGGCGCAATCAGTTCGAAATTGTTGTCGGGCCGTACGCTATATTCCAGCCAGGAAAAATTATCGATATCACCCGGCTTCTCCGGCGTACCATGCTGCGCCAGATAGCTTTTTGCGGCGCACACCACCATCGGCATCGCACCCAGGCGACGCGAAAACAAGCTGGAATCTTTTAACGCTCCCACCCGAATCACCAGATCCAGACCATCCGCGATCAGATCCGGGGCCGGAACGCCGGTGACCAGATTCACACTCAGCCCCGGATATTCCCGCAGCATATCGCTGGTCATGCCGGCTAACACGTTCTGCGCCATGGTAGAGGAGCTGCCAATTCGCAGTACGCCTATGGGCGTATTGTTAAAAGCGTAAAGCTGTTCATGCACCTGCGTCGCTTCGGCCAGCATACGGCGGCAGCCCTGATAATAGATTTTGCCCGCTTCGGTCAGCCCGATACTGCGGGTACTGCGATTCAGCAGTTTTACCTGCAATGCATCTTCCAGTTTCGCGACGATCTGGCTGATTGATGAGACGCTCAGATGAAGCTGACGCGCCGCAGCGGTAAACGAACCCAGTTCGACCACTTTAGCGAAGACAGACATGCCTTTCAGTCGTTCCATTATTTACTCTGACTTAAAAGTGATTTAGATCACATTCTGTAGAAAACTTATAGTCAGGCGCGTTATTATAAGCGCGCCGGGGTATTTCCCGGTGATTCTTCATTGCCTGATACCCTTCGATGATACGCTATTATTAAGCCAGCTGCGGTTCGGATAACGCTTCCAGAGGGTTTTCCTGCGACATCTGAAGAGGCATGAGTATCCCGGCAAGGTCGAACTAAGGATTTGTGATGAGTGTGCTTCCGGTATTTGTCATGTTTGGGCTCTCTTTTCCGCCCATTTTCATCGAACTTATTATTTCACTGATGCTGTTCTGGTTAGTGAAACGCGTGCTTACGCCGAGCGGTATCTACGATCTTGTCTGGCATCCGGCACTTTTTAATACAGCGCTTTACTGCTGTGTGTTTTACCTTGTCTCCCGTTTATTAGTCTGAGGTTTAAGTGAAAGCACTCATAAGAAAAATCGCGCGCTACGCGATTACTATCCTGCTGGTCATCATCGCAGTGGTCATTATTTTCCGTGCCTGGGTCTTCTATACCGAATCGCCCTGGACCCGTGATGCGCGTTTCGCCGCTGACGTGGTGGCGATCTCCCCTGACGTCACCGGCCTGATTACCGAGGTTCCGGTACACGACAACCAGCTGGTGAAGAAGGGCGATACGCTGTTTGTGGTTGACCGGCCGCGCTATCAAAAAGCGCTCGATCAGGCGCAGGCGGATGTTGAATATTATCAGGCACTGGTCAGTGAGAAACGTCGCGAAGCCGGGCGCCGTAACCAGCTGGGCACCTCCGCCATGTCGCGCGAGGCTATCGAGCAATCCAATAACGATCTGCAAACCAGCGAGCACCAGCTGGCGAAATCGGTGGCGACACGCGATCTGGCGAAGATTGACCTTGAGCGCACCACGGTGAAAGCGCCATCCGATGGCTGGGTCACCAACCTGAATGTCTACCAGGGTGAGTTTATTACCCGTGGTTCGGTTGCCGTGGCGCTGGTTCAGCAGCACTCCTTCTATGTACTGGCTTACCTGGAAGAGACCAAACTGCACGGCGTGGAGAAGGGCTTCCGCGCAGAAGTGACCCCACTTGGCAGCAACATCGTGTTGCGTGGCACCGTAGACAGTGTGGCGGCTGGCGTCACCAACAGCAGCAGCTCGGTCGACAGCAAAGGCATGGCCACAGTAGATTCCAATCTGGAGTGGGTCCGTCTGGCGCAGCGTGTGCCGGTTCGCATCCGGCTTGATCAGCAGCCCGGCAATCGCTTCCCGGCGGGCACGACAGCGACAGTGGTGATCACCGGTCAGGCCGATCGTCAGCCTGAACAGGTTTCACCGATGGTCCGACTGTTTAATCGCCTGCGTGAGTTTGGTTAAGAGGGCGATATGATCGAGTTCCTGCGGTTCCCGGTAAAGCTCACCTTTGCGCTGGTGTTAGCGCTGATGGTGGGTTTTCACTTTAACCTTGAAACGCCGCGCTGGGCGGTGATGACCGCCGGTATCGTGGCTGGCGGTACCGCGTTTGCGGCCGGGGGGGACCCCTATTCCGGGGCGCTGCGCTATCGCGGCGTTTTGCGTATTATCGGGACATTTATTGGCTGTATCGCCGCGCTGACCATCATGATTGCCACCGTGCGTGCACCGGTCGTGATGCTGCTGCTGTGCTGCATCTGGGCAGGACTCTGCGTCTGGCTCTCTTCGCTGATCAAGGTAGAAAACTCTTACGCGCTCGGACTGGCGGGCTACACCGCGCTGATTATTGTGGTGACGGCTAACGCCAGCGGCGGTCTGACGCTGGTGCCACAATATGCGGTAGAGCGCTGCAGTGAAATCGTACTCGGCATCCTGTGCGCCATTCTGGCCGACATGATTTTCTCACCCCGTTCGATTAAAAAAGTGATCGACGCTGAGGTCGATTCGCTGCTGGTGGCACACTATAACCTGCTGCAACTCTGCGTCGCTCACGGTGATAAAGAAGAGGTCGATAAAGCCTGGAGCGCGCTGGTACGGCGCACCACGGCGCTGAACAGCATGCGCAGCCAGCTGATGATGGAATCCTCACGCTGGAAGAACAGCAATCGCCGTTTGCAGATGCTCAATACGCTGTCACTGACGCTGATTACACAGGCAGCCGAAACCTTTCTGATCCAGAATTCCCGTCCTGATTACATTCCGCCCCAGTATCGTCTGATGGTTGAAAAACCAGCCTCGACCGTTGAAGAGGTGCATAAGCGGATGAAAGTGATGCGGCGGGTGATTGGTGCCAGCGGCAAATCAACGCCGGTCACGCTGGCCAGCTGGGTAGGCACTGCTACCGAATATCTGCTGCTGCTGAAAGGGATCAAAAGCAACAGCCGGATCACCTCGCTGGAAGAGGAGATTCTGCAGCGCGAAGTGGTGATCCAGGCGCGTTCCGCTGAAACGCATCATGCGATGATCAACGGTATCCGTACCTTTGTGGCGACCGCGCTGGGTTCGCTGTTCTGGCTCTATACCGGCTGGACCTCTGGCAGTGGCTGCATGGTCATGCTGGCTGTCATCACCGCGCTGGCGATGCGCATGCCCAACCCGCTGATGATGGCAAAGGACTTTCTCTACGGCATGACGGTCGCGGTTCCGCTGGGCGCGCTCTACTTTATGTATGTTCTCCCGGCGACGCAGCAGAGCGCACTGCTGCTCTGCATCGCAATCGGCCTGCTCGGTTTTATCGGTGGTATCTTCATTCAGCGGCGTCAGCTCGGCACGCTGGGGGCATTGATTGGCACCCTTAATGTTCTGGTGCTGGATAATCCGATGGAATTCCACATTAACGTCTTTCTCGATAACGTTCTGGGCCAGGTCATCGGCTGCTTCGTGGCGATGATGGTGATCCTGCTGATTCGTGATAAATCAAAAGCGCGTACCGGCCGCAAGCTGCTGAACCGCTTTATGTATGCGGCTGTCTCTGCCATGACGACCAATCAGGCGCGCCGGCGTGAAAACCATCTGCCAGCGCTCTATCAGCAACTGTTTCTGCTGCTGAACCTGTTTCCGGGCGATATCAACAAATATCGCATCGCCCTGACGCTGATCATCGGTCATCAGCGGTTACGCGACGCAGAAGTGCCGGTGAATGCCGATCTCTCTGCTTATCACCGGCAGTTGCGTTACACCGCTGACCGGGTGATCTCCGCCAGCAGCGATGACAAGCGGCGTTACTACTTTGAACGTCTGCTTAAAGAGCTGGATGTCTATCAGGAAAAACTGGCCCATTACGAGGCTCCCGCCAGCGTAACGGAACCGGTAAAACGACTGGCTATGATGCTGGATAAGTACCAGAACACGCTCATCCAAATCTGAATCTGGCCGCTGTGACCTGCAGCGGCCTGCTCAATCCCCACCCATCACAAAATCTGTCGCTTTTGCCAACTATACTCTCCAGACGGAAGAGCAAAACTGACAGGAGCGAATCAATGAAATCACTGCAAGAGAGCGAACTGTTCCGGACCGGTTATTTAGCGGACGGTCAGTGGCATCAGGCGGCTTCTACCTTTGACGTGACCAATCCGGCGACCGGTGAGGTGATTGCACAGGTGGCAAAAGCGGGTAAAGCTGAAACGGAACAGGCTATCGCCGCAGCGGAGCGCGCATTTCCCGCCTGGCGGGCGCAGACTGCAAAAGCGCGCGCTGAAATTCTCACTCGCTGGTACCAGCTGATCATTGAGAACAAGCGCTGGCTGGGACAGCTGATGACGACCGAACAGGGCAAGCCCCTGAAAGAGGCGGAAGGGGAAGTAGAATACGCCGCCAGTTTTATTCAGTGGTTCGCCGAGCAGGCGAAACGGACCAATGGTGAGATTATTCCGCCAGCTAAACCCGGCTCCCGTATTCTGGCAACCCGCGAACCGATTGGCGTTGTGGCCGCCATTACGCCGTGGAATTTCCCGATGGCGATGCTGACCCGCAAACTGGGGCCAGCTCTGGCTGCCGGCTGCACCGGCATTATTAAACCTGCCAATAACACGCCACTCTCCGCCTTTGCCCTGCTGGCGCTGGCGAAGGAGGCAGGCGTGCCTGATGGTGTACTGAATGCGGTAGCCGGTGATACCCATGCTATCAGCGATGCCATCATGGCCAGCAAAGCGGTGCGTAAAATCTCGTTCACCGGCTCCACCCAGGTGGGCAAGCTGCTGATGCGCAATGCTGCCGAAACCATGAAAAAAGTGTCGATGGAGCTGGGGGGTAATGCCCCTTATATCGTGTTTGACGATGCCGACATTGATGCCGCCGTACAGGGCGCCATTGCCAACAAATTCCGTAATGCGGGCCAGGTGTGCGTCAGCGTAAACCGCTTCTACATTCACAATGCTATCTATGATCGTTTTACTCAGCAGCTGGCTACCGAAGTGAACAAGCTGAAGGTGGGCAACGGCATGGAAGAGGGCGTGATTGTCGGGCCATTAATTGAGGCATCGGCGGTGGAAAAGGTTGAGCAGCACGTCAATGATGCGGTAGCAAAAGGCGGCAAATTACTGGCGGGTGGCGAGCGACATGCGCTGGGTGGCAACTTCTGGCAGCCCACTGTGATTACTGAGGCGCACGAAGGGATGCAGCTCGCGCAGGAGGAGACCTTTGGTCCGGTGGCTGCCTGTTTCCGCTTTGATGATGAAGATGAGGTCATCCGTCGCGCTAACGATACGCCGTTCGGCCTTGCCGCATACTTTTACACCCAGAATCTGCAGCGGGTGTTCCGTGTTTCAGCCGCGCTGGAAAGCGGCATGATTGGCATTAATGAATGTGCCGTATCAACCGAGCTGGCGCCGTTTGGTGGTGTGAAAGAGTCGGGGCTGGGCCGCGAAGGTTCGGTACTCGGCATGGAAGAGTATCTGGAGGTCAAAGCGCTGCACCTGGGCGGTTTGAGCTAGCGGACAGTAACGGGCGGCGAAGGTCGCCCGCAGACGGAGCATGGGAGCCGTCAGCATGAAAATCGAGCGTTTTGATTTTAATGAAATTGTCGATCAGGCCCATTTCTTCCGCCAGTTCAGCGAGCGATTTGCGCTGGAGGAGCGCCGCATCTGCGATCTGGATGGATTATGGGATGTGGTGACGGGCGATCTGTTACCGCTGCCGCTGGAGATTGAGTTTGTTAATCTGGGCAGGGGACAGCGACGGCGTTATGGCGCGCTGATTCTGTTATTTGATGAAGCGGAAGAGGAGCTGGAAGGTCAGCTTCACTTTAATGTCAGATAAAACGTCAGATGAAAAAAGGCCCCGGCGAGCGGGGCCAAAGGGTTCGTCATACATCTGACGAGGAATTATTTATAAAGCTGTGCGGTGATGTGATAGTTATCACCGGTGCGCGCCTCAATAACTTTATAGGCGCTGGCACCCTGTTCATCCGCTTTCTGAGAAAGCTCAGCGCGGTAATCCATTGGCGATCCCGCGGTTCCACTGATGGTTACGGTGCCCGCAGGCTGCAGGTTCTGCGTCTGATCGCCGGTGACCAGCTGTGCGGCTGATGCGCCGAACGTCATAACGGAAAGCAGACTGACTGTAGCGATGGTTGTTTTAATATTCATGATTATCTCCTCAATACATTCAACAACCTGCGGTTACTCGTAAAGGCGGGTCGTCGATATCTTCTGACGCCCTTCAGGCGTCATCACGGTTAATTATTTATAAAGCTCAGCGGTGACATGCCAGGTGTTATCCTGGTTGTTTTCGATGATGCGATAGTGGCTTGCGCCCTGGGCATCCGCTTTCTCTGACAGCACCTGACGGATATGCGTCTGGTCGCCATTTCGTCCACCAATGCTGATGGTCTGATTCATTGGCTGCAGACCCTGTGCCTGTTCATTGGACACCAGGCTGGCGGCGTTAGCACCCACTGAGAACAGAGATGCCAGACTCAGTGCAGCGATAGCTAATTTCATTTTCATGGTCAACTCTCCTGAAATTTCTGCTTCAGCTCTCCGGAGCGCAAAAGGGCGCGTCAGACAGAGAGCAGATGGCATTATCGGTTACGCCTTAGTTATACAGTGCGGCGGTAGCGTGATAGTTGCCGTTGTTGTATGCCTCAATCACGCGATAGGCTTTTGCGCCCTGCTGATCGGCTTTCTCGCTGAGTTTCTGTTTGATATCCATCGGCGAACCCGCCACGCCGCTGACACTGATGGTGCCGACAGGCTGCAGATTCTGTGCCTGTGACGCATCAATAGATTCTGCTGCCACAGCACCAAATGAGAGGGCGGAGAGAATGCTCAGGGTAGCAATAGTAGTTTTTACGTTCATAGATTTTTCCTCGTCGTCTATTTTTATCTTTTTATTTAGTGTGATTTGCATCACGAAAAGAAGTATAGAACTAATAACGTCAGAAATTAATACCCCGCTAATAATGTTTTTTTGTGATTCTTTATCCTTATGGCTACTTTTAATAACTTAACGTTATAAAAAAAGGATAAAAAGTAACCTTTAAGCCACTTTTAATTGCAAAAACAGTGAGATAGATCACTTTAACTTTTAGTGCGAAAGTTGGGGGTGTATCGGGCTGGAGTTTGATCTGGATCCGGGCAATGGTGCCGGTTCAGTGATGTAAAGCAGTGTAAAATAGCGCAGAAAGTGAAGCAGAGTTATCGATCTGACCAACAGCCGGGCGTGTAAAAGCAGGCTTATTACTTATCCAGAGCGGGTGACTATTGTGGAAAGGGGTGAGCAGAGAGAACGAACTGACGAACTGACGAACTGACGAACTGACGAACTGACGAACTGACGAACTGACGAACTGACGATCTGGCGCATGATGGCCGGTCGTCAGTCCGCGATCAGAGTTCCTGTTCAAACAGGGTGAGGATGGCACCGTGCAGCTGCTTAACGGTGAAGTCACGCGCGCGGGTAATAAAGATTGTGTCATCGCCCGCGATGGTACCCAGAATCCCGTGCGACTTACCCAGTGAATCCAGCATACGTGCAATCAGCTGTGCTGCGCCGGGACTGGTATGAATCACCACCAGTGCATCGTTGTAGTCGATATCCAGTACCAGGTTTTTTAACGGGCTGGTGGTGGTCGGCACACCCAGCTCAGCGGGCAGGCAATAGACCATCTCCATCCTGGCATTCCGGGTGCGCACTGCGCCAAACTTGGTCAGCATCCGAGAGACTTTGGACTGATTGATATTTTCAAAGCCCTCGTCCTGAAGCGCCTGAACAATTTCGCCCTGGGAACTGAATTTTTCTTCTTTTAATAAGGCTTTGAAAGCCTTAACCAGATCGTCTTGTTTCGATGGGTTTCGCATAGGTTACCAATAAATAGAGAGAATAACCGCGCATCCGCCCGCGGCAGAGTGGTGATTATGCATTTATATGCATTTTTATGCAATCGTTCGATTGATGAGCAGTGTCCGGGCGGCTAGCGGGCGGCGATAATAGCAAATAAATCCGCTCAGACCAAAACACGCGTCACAGCCCCGGAAGGCGAAGGTTGCAAAGTTGTTATATTATTGGTGGTGTAGTAACAGAAAACGCACGTAGCCGTTCTCTGTCTGACGACGGCAAAGTTGTCGGTCATTCAGGTGCAATGATAAGTAACTTTTGAATCCGGAGATTAAGTGTGAAAACACGTAGAATTAACAACGGATATTTATCATCGCCTGAGCAGTTGATTAAGGTCTGACACAGATAGAATTTCGGCCCATCTCTGCCCCACCTTAATAAGGAGTTAAGAATGAAAGTTGCCGTTCTCGGTGCCGCTGGCGGCATAGGCCAGGCGCTCGCACTTCTGCTCAAAACCCAGCTTCCCGCAGGTTCAGAACTCTCGCTGTATGACATCGCGCCGGTTACGCCGGGTGTTGCCGTTGATCTCAGCCATATTCCTACTGCAGTGGCTATTCAGGGATTCAGTGGAGAAGACGCCACGCCTGCCTTACAGGGTGCCGATGTGGTACTGATTTCCGCTGGTGTCGCACGTAAGCCCGGTATGGATCGCGCCGACCTGTTTAACGTTAACGCAGGTATCGTCCGTAATCTGATCGAACAGGTTGCCACAACGGCACCTAAAGCGTTGATTGGTGTCATCACCAATCCGGTCAATACCACCGTGGCCATTGCGGCAGAAGTGCTGAAAAAGCACGGTGTTTACGACAAAAATCGGCTGTTCGGCGTGACCACGCTGGATATCATTCGCGCTAATACTTTTGTGGCTGCATTGAAAGGCAAGCAGCCTGACCAGGTGGAAGTCCCGGTCATTGGTGGCCACTCTGGCGTAACCATTCTGCCGCTGCTGTCGCAGGTTAAAGGCGTCAGCTTCAGCGATCAGGAAGTGGCCGATCTGACCAAACGCATCCAGAACGCCGGCACCGAAGTGGTGGAAGCCAAAGCGGGTGGCGGCTCGGCCACGCTGTCGATGGGCCAGGCAGCCGCACGTTTCGGTTTGTCACTGGTACGCGCGCTGAAGGGTGAAGCTAATGTGGTGGAGTGTGCTTACGTAGAAGGCGAGGGTGAACATGCGCGCTTCTTCTCCCAGCCGCTGCTGCTGGGTAAAAACGGTGTGGCTGAACGCAGGCCGATTGGTACCCTCAGCGCTTACGAACAGCAGGCGCTGTCAGGCATGCTGGATACGCTGAAGAAAGATATCGCCCAGGGCGAAGAGTTCGTTAAACAGTAACTGACGGCTCAGACTTGCAATAACGCCCGGCTCAGCCGGGCGTTTTGCATTACAGTCCGCCAGACTTATAGGCGCGGGCAGCGGGTGTACCGTTGCTGGCAGGCAGCTTCTTGCCCAGGGTTTCCATACGCATCTGGAACGGCGGGAACGGCATCTCAATACCGTGCTGATCAAATCCGCTCAGAATCAACTGATGCAGTTCGTGACGCAGCGGCATACGGTGTCCCATCTCAGCAGCATGCACACGAAGTTCAAATAACTGAATCCCCTGCTGCAGATCGACCAGGAAGGCTTCCGGTTGCGGCGTGTCCAGGACATAGCTGCAGCGCTCAGCCGCCTGGATCAGAATGGTGGTCACCTGTTCACTGCTGACTTTCGCCGGAGCCGGAATGGTGAGCACCACGCGCGTCACGGAATCGGACAGCGACCAGTTAATAAACTGCTCGGTGATAAAGGCCTTGTTCGGCACGATGATCTCTTTGCGGTCCCAGTCGGTAATGGTGGTCGCGCGGGTATTAATTCGCGTGATACTGCCGGTCAGGTCGCGGATCGTCACGGTATCGCCGATACGAATCGGCTTTTCGAACAGGATAATCAGACCTGAGATAAAGTTGGCAAAAATCTCCTGTAAACCAAACCCCAGTCCCACACCCAGCGCGGCAACCAGCCACTGCAGCTTCGACCACTCAATACCAATCATTGAGAAACCAATCAGCGCGCCAATCAACAGCAGCAGATATTTGGTCAGTGTTGTGATGGCGTAACCCGTACCTGGCGTCAGATTAAGATGCTGCAACAGCGCCAGCTCAAGCAGCGCGGGCATATTGCGCACCAGCTGGGTGGTGATAATAAACACCAGAATGGCGATCAGCACCGACCCCAGGGTAATGGGCTGGATCGACTCTACGCCCTGTACTGAGGTACTGACGTCCCACAGCTGAATATTCTCCAGGAAGCCAAAGGCCGAATGGATTTCTGACCACAGCACAATCACGGAGACCAGGGCGATAAGCATCAGGATAGAGCGTACCAGCCGCAGCGACTGCGCACTGATCGCATCCAGGTCAATTACCGGCTCTTCAATTTCAATCGCATCAGTGTTCAGAGAGCCTTGCTCCTTCTCTTCTTCACTGCGCGCACGGTTAGCCAGCATATCGGCACGACGCTGACGGGCGCGATCAAAGCCAAGACGGCGACGCTGAATCAGCATCCAGCGCCGGATAATGTGATAGATAACCAGCAGCAGGAACCAGATGGCGACAGAGGTCTCCAGTCGCGCCAGTAGCGCCTGCGCGGTAGCCAGATAACCCACAGCGGAGGCGAGGGCAGCCATCAGCGGCATAGCGATCATCAGGTTCCACAACATCCGGTTCACCATGTTCTCGCCATTTCCCTCTTTATCGAGATAGAGCGGAATCCCGGAACGCTTCAGGCTGACGGTCACAATGCTGATTGCCCCGCAGATCAGGATGAAACAGAGACGACCCAGCGACGAGGAGAACTGCCGATCTTCCAGATTACCAAAGGCGATCAGCAACATAATCAGCGGCACAATTAATCCGATGCTCAGCGAGTAGTAGCGCATGGCGCGCGCCACCCGGTTTTGCGGCCAGCGGAAATGCACAATGAACAGGCCGTTAGGACGGGCAAAGGCAGCGCTGATCATAAACGCCCACAGCAGCGGCAGCGTGGCGGTAATGCCATCACCAATCGCTACGGCGATAGGGTAGGGCCAGGCGTTCTGCAGGCCATAACCCAACGCACCCCATAACACCGGCAGCGGCAGCGCCACCAGGATCGACCAGAACAGGGTACGGATAGTCAGGCGGAAACGATCCTGCGTGACCTTGCCGACTTTGCTGGCGGAACGGTCAAGGAAAGCATTGAAGTGGCGGCGCGAACTGATGCTGAAGCCGACCAGCAGCAACGCACCAATAATCGGCAGCACCGAGTTGCGGCTGTTAAACATCATCGCCATCGCTTTGCCGAGCTGACCCAGCGTATCCAGCGACAGCAGACGGGAAAGATCTTTGGCCAGATCCAGCGGATAACTCAAACCAATCGGGTTAACGTCGGCGGTCCAGAACAGATAGCGGTGCGTCGCCTCTTTGACTTCCGTCAGCGCATCCTGCAACTGCGTGTTGCCAACCTTGAGCTTGGTGATCTCCAGAATCAGCGTGTCACAGCCGGAAATCAGCGAATTGAGCAGTTCCCTCTGAGTGCGTAGCTGCGCATCAAGAATACGCTTCTGGTCTGCGGTGAAGGGCTGACCATCGGCCTGCCGTCCCTTGCGCAGCGCCTCCTGGCGCTCCAGCAGATCTTCATAATTGAGACGCTGCACGCGAAGCTGTGCCATCTCATTATCAATCTGCTGCGACTTGGGCATCTCCGGCAGACGCGCGACCTGCGCGCGTAGCGCTTCGCCCAACAGATTAGAGGCACCCAGCCACTGCGACTGTTCACGCAGGGTAGAGAGCGCCTGACGGACCTGAATAATCTGGTTGGTGGCCAGTCGCTGTTGCGACGCCACCAGATCCATGCGCTGCGCCTGCTGATTCAGGGCAACCGAGAGTTCGCGGTTAACCCGAAACTGATCGCTGATCTCTGGCGGAAGATCGCCACTGTTTTCTGCCAGTTGCTCGGTGCGGGCCAGCGCGACTTCGGCTTCACGTTGCCGCTGATCGTTGAGCTGGTTGCGCAGCGCCTGAAGATAGTTATCGAGCTGAGTCGCTTTGCGCTGGTGGGCTTCAGCCCGCATCCGCGCCAGTTCCTGACGGTTGTTGGCAGAGAGCTGTGCCAGCTCAAGTTCATCGACCAGCGCTTTATTCGCGGCGCTTTCCGCCTGGCGAGCCGCCAGTTGCAGCTGCCCCTGTGGCGAACTGCTGCTGACGCTCTGCAAACGGCGTTCACTCTCCGTCATCGCCCGGCGTGCTTCCGTCTGCTGCTGCGGCAGTTGCGACAGCGAATCACTGATTTCCCGCGCCCGATCCTGCTCCTGCCGTGCCTGACGCCCCTCTTCCAGCAGCTGGCTGCTGACCTGCAGGATCTCCTGATCCAGCTCGGCGCTGCTCATGTTGTTGCGCACGGTTTTCCCGCTGTCACTCAGCGCGGCGATCTGCTGACGCAGTTCGCGCGCCAGACGCGGAAAATCATCAATAACCTGCTGATATTGCGCCGCGCGTTCCAGCGATTCATCGCGTTCAGAGAGAAAGTTTAAGGCGGCTTCAATCGTCTGGATCTGTTCAGCCTGCGAGGGTGAACTTTTGGCCGATTTTATCTCTTCCAGCTGCTGTTTGAGCTGGCTGGCATCAGGAAGGCTGGCCGCGAAGGCCGGGCTGCTGAGCCACAGGCTCAGCAGCAGGAGGAGAATCGAACGCACAGAGGACACTCAATTTAATCGACGATGACGTCGGAAATGTCTGTCGCGACCGGCAGCGCAATCGCCAGCGGTTGACCCAGACGGGTTTTGCTTTCTGCTTCCAGGCTTTCAGCCAGTTTGACGCGGCCAGGTGCGAACAGATTGATGACGGTAGAGCCAAGCTTGAAGCGGCCCATTTCCTGGCCTTTCAACAGCACCACGGCGCTTTCATCATCCGCTGCCGGATAGTGCCAGCGCTTGATCACGCCTTCACGCGGTGGCGTGATGGTGCCAGCCCAGACGGTTTCGATGCTGCCGACAATAGTGGCACCCACCAGGATCTGCACCATCGGCCCGATATCGGTTTCGAAGTAGCAGATGACGCGCTCGTTACGGGCGAACAGGTTGGGAATATTACGCGCGGTCAGCGGGTTGACGGAGTAGAGGTCGCCAGGCACATAAATCATCTCACGCAGGATGCCGTTGCACGGCATATGGACGCGGTGATAATCACGGGGCGCCAGATAGGTGGTGACGAACTCGCCATCAACAAATTGTGCCGCCATCCGCTCATCACCCGCCAGCAGGGCGTCAATGGTGTAGTGATGACCTTTAGCCTGGAAAATCTGATCGCCATCAATGTGGCCGAGCTGGCTGATAGCGCCATCCGCGGGCAGGGCGATGAGATTGGCATCGGCATCCACCGGACGCGCATCATCTTTCAGCGGACGAACGAAAAAGTCATTAAAGGTGCGATAGCTGGCGGTATCGGGCTTACGCGCTTCCGCCATGTCGACTTTGTAAAACCAGACAAAGATGTCAATGACCAGTTTGGTCAACCAACCACCGCGGCGACTGGCGCCCCAACCGGCAAGTTCAGTCAGCCATTTCTTCGGGAGAATATGATTCAAGCCGAGTTTTAAACGATCAAACACCTTAGCCTCCTGGCTATTTTATGACGTTGTAAAAAAGGGGGCGGATTGTAGCAGCGCCCCGTTCAGATGGCGACTATACCCGAATTCCGGCACGCTGCACGGTCTGGACGCGCGACTGGAATGCACCTCGCAAAATGCCCCGGCTTATCCGTTCAGACGCGGTTATACCGATTAACTTTCACCATCAGGGAAATTTTTACGCGTTTTTACCTGCGCCATGCTCTCCAGGATACGGTGGTAGTTATCAAAACGGGACCTGTTGATTTTGCCCTGTTCGACCGCTTCGCGAATGGCACAGCCGGGATCGCTGCCGTGTTTACAATCGCGGAATTTGCAATCGCCAAGGAATGTGCGGAATTCGACAAATCCGCGGGTAATTTGTTCCGGCTCAAGATGCCATAAACCGAACTCACGCACGCCAGGTGAATCGATCACATCGCCGCCGTCCGGGAAGTGATAAAGGCGCGATGCGGTGGTGGTGTGCTGGCCTAAGCCTGAGCCATCCGAAACCTCGTTAGTCAGAATAGCGACCTGCTCTTCTTTGTCGAAGCCGAGCAGGGCATTCAGCAGACTCGATTTGCCGACGCCAGACTGACCGGCAAAGATACTGATGCGGTCAGTCAGCGCCGCTTTCAGGTCGTCCATGCCGTTTTTCGCCCGGCTGGAGACCATCACCACGCGATAGCCAATATTGCGATAGATATCCATCTGCTTATCGACAAAGGCGCGCGCCTTGTCATCCAGCAGATCGGTTTTGTTCAGTACCAGCAACGGTTCAATATCCAGCGTTTCGCTGGCAACCAGATAGCGGTCGATGATGTTTAACGACAGTTCAGGCAGGATTGCGGAGACGACGATGATCTGGTCGATATTCGCCGCCATCGGCTTCACGCCGTCGTAAAAATCGGGGCGGGTTAATACGCTGGTGCGCTCATGCACCGCTTCAACAATACCTTTGTTGCCGCTGGTTGCCGGACGCCACAGCACCCGGTCGCCGGTAACCAGCGAACGAATGGTTCGGCGGATATTGCAGCGGTGGGCGACGCCTGCGCTATCCTCAACATCAGCGTGCATGCCAAAACGGCTGACAACGACCCCATCTGCAGCTTCACCAAACAGGTTGTCATCCGCTTCCGGACGCTCTCTGCGTTGGTTGAGACGGCGATCGTGGTTAGCGCTTACGCGGCGTTGTTGGCCCTTCGACAGTTTATTTTTACTCACTCACCCTCACAGCGTTAGCCAGATTTCGCCCGGCTGGGCAAAACGTCTATGATACACCTTATTCATCGTAAATGACGACTACAGCAACCGCAGGAAACAGCATGGCTACTGGAAATGAACAGAATCTGATCTGGATTGATCTTGAGATGACCGGACTTGATCCGACGCACGATCGCATTATTGAAATTGCGACCCTGGTGACTGATGCCAACCTGAACATTCTGGCGGAAGGGCCGGTCATGGCCGTTCATCAGTCTGATGCGCAACTGGCGCTGATGGATGAGTGGAATGTCCGCACTCATACCAACAGCGGTCTGGTTGCGCGGGTGAAGGAGAGTCAGATTGACGATCGTGCAGCAGAGCTGGCGACCATTGAGTTCCTGAAACAGTGGGTTCCGGCGAACACCTCGCCTATCTGCGGCAACAGCATCGGGCAGGATCGTCGTTTCCTGTTTAAGTACATGCCTGAGCTGGAAGCGTATTTCCACTATCGTTATCTGGATGTCAGTACCCTGAAAGAGCTGGCTCGTCGCTGGAAACCCGATATCCTTCCTGGCTTCAAAAAAGGGGGGACACACCAGGCTCTGGATGATATCCGTGAGTCCGTGGCGGAGCTGGCGTACTACCGCGAACACTTTTTGCAGCTTTAATCGGCGACGGGTGCGCATGAAATCACCAGGTTGCTGATTTAATCAGCAAACGCGCTGAAAGCGAAAATTTTTGCTTTCAGACGCTTGCAGCAGCAACGATTTCTCGTATAATGCGCACCCCGTACCGGTGAAGAATTTATTAACGGTACAAGGCGCGGGAATAGCTCAGTTGGTAGAGCACGACCTTGCCAAGGTCGGGGTCGCGAGTTCGAGTCTCGTTTCCCGCTCCAGTTTTAAAATGTAAGCAGTACCCTCTTTGCGGGAATAGCTCAGTTGGTAGAGCACGACCTTGCCAAGGTCGGGGTCGCGAGTTCGAGTCTCGTTTCCCGCTCCAGTTTTATTTAGCAGTGCCCTTCTATGCGGGAATAGCTCAGTTGGTAGAGCACGACCTTGCCAAGGTCGGGGTCGCGAGTTCGAGTCTCGTTTCCCGCTCCAGATTTAACATCACCCTCATTTCAGTCCGTTAGCCGACTGTTTTACGTCGCGTGATTTTGATTGTTTCATGAAGGTTATCCACAGCACTGCACCCCATCATCTGCGCCTGTTACGGCGATCTGTAAATGGCTTTTGAACAGAGTTATCCACAACCTTGCAGGTTAACCGAAGCGATAGCCTCATTATTAAATAAACACAACTTTTATATAAGTTATTGATATTTATCATTATGAAAATATTTCAATTTGTTATTTAACAGCAAAATCAGCGTTGTTGCAGTTGAATGACAACAGCTTTTTATTTTTATTCACAGCATGTGGAAAACGATAATTCGCGATCAAGCTGTTCAATCACGCATCACGCGGTAAACCCTTCTCTACTGCACGAACCAGGCGCTTCTGCTGGGCAGGTTGCACTTCAACCACGAGTTGCTCGCGTTTCTGCTGCTGCTGCGTGATTGCCCACAGAATATGTTCATCCAGCAGGTCACTTTCACCGAGTCGTTGTTCCAGTACCTGAACGATTTCGGGCGACCAGGGCGCGTTACCCAGCGCCACTGCAATATTACGCAGCCAGCGTAAATGACCAATGCGGCGAATCGCTGAGCCTTCAGTGATGCGTAAAAACTTCGCTTCATCCCATTGAAACAGATCGATCAGCTCAGGGGCGTGTAGCGCCGCTCGCGGTGAAAAATCGCTTTCGTCACTGAGTTGTCCATAGCGATTCCACGGACAGATCAGCTGGCAGTCATCACAGCCATATATCCGGTTGCCCATCAGCGGGCGAAACTCTTCCGGGATCGCGCCTTCCAGCTCAATGGTGAGATAGGAAATACAGCGCCTGGCATCCACGACGTAGGGCTCAACGATCGCGCTGGTAGGGCAGATGGTCATGCAGGCGACACAGCGGCCACACTGCTCCTGCTGCGGTGTATCTATCGGTAGCGGAATATCGATCAGCAGTTCGCCGAGGAAAAACCATGAGCCTGCTTCCCGATTCAGTATCAGCGAATGTTTGCCGGTCCAGCCGAGTCCCGCTTTGGCTGCCAGCGGCCGCTCAAGCAGCGGGGCCGAATCCACAAACGGGCGAAAATTAAGCTCGCCACAATGCTGCTGGATCATTTCTCCGAGCTTTTTCAGTCGATTGCGCAATACTTTGTGGTAATCACGACCTAATGCATAACGGCTGACATAGCCCAGTTGGGGATTTTTCAACGTGCTGGCAAAGGCGGCTTTGGCCGGAAGGTAGTTCATGCGAACGCTGATAACGCGCAGCGTGCCGGGCAGCAGTTCATGAGGACGCACCCGCATCATGCCGTGTCGCGCCATCCACTCCATCTCGCCATGATACTGCTTATCCAGCCACGCCTGCAGGCGCGGCTCTTCCGCACTGAGATCGGTATCGGTGATGCCGACCTGCTGAAAGCCGAGATCCAATCCCCACTGTTTAATCTGTTGTGCGAATTGATGAAGATCGAGAGGGTATGACATGAGTAACCAGGATTCGAAGAAAAACAGCCGCAGTTTACCATATTCTGTCTGGCCTGCGCAGGCTGTGGCCCGGCTTGAGCAACAGGGGGCCGATGCGCTCGGCATTACGCTGTATGAGCTGATGCTGCGTGCCGGACAGGCCGCTTACGAGCATCTGACTGCGCACTGGCCAGAGGCCAGCCACTGGCTGATTCTGTGTGGTCACGGCAATAACGGTGGCGATGGTTATGTGCTGGCGCGACTGGGACAGGCGGCGGGCAAAACCGTTACGCTGCTGGCGTGCGAAAGTGAAAAAGCGTTGCCGGAAGAGGCGCAGCGTGCACGGGACGCGTGGCTGGATGCGGGCGGTGAAATTCATGCGGCCGATGCGGTCTGGCCAGAGCAGATCGATGTGATTGTGGATGCGCTGCTGGGAACCGGCAGTCATCGTGCGCCCGAAGAACCCTATGCCACGCTGATCCAGCAGGCGAACGCCCATGCGGCGCCGAAACTTGCCATTGATATGCCTTCCGGCTTATCAGCCCGCAATGGCACCGCGCCCGGTGAGGTAATTAATGCCAGCCATACGCTGAGTGTGGTTGCTCTTAAACCGGGCCAGATCACTGGCAAAGCGCGAGATTACATTGGAGAGCTTTACTATGCCGATCTCGGCCTGGCCGCTTTTCTGGCGGGCGAAGTGGCTCCCATTGCGCGTTATGATGCCAGCGCATTAACCCGCTGGCTCAAGCCGCGCAAACCAACCTCGCACAAGGGCAGTCACGGCCGGCTGCTGGTAGTGGGGGGCGATGCCGGTACCGCTGGCGCGGTACGGATGACGGCCGAAGCGGCGTTGCGCAGCGGTAGTGGGTTGGTGCGAGTACTTACTCACAAAGATAATATTATTCCGATCCTGACCGCCCGGCCCGAAATTATGGTCGATGAACTGACCGATGAGCGCCTGACGGAGGCGCTGGAGTGGGCCGATGTCATTGCGATAGGGCCCGGTCTGGGTCAGCGCGACTGGGGAAAGCGGGCGCTGAAGCGGGTAGCGAGCAGTGAAAAGCCGATGCTTTGGGACGCGGATGCACTTAACCTGCTGGCAATCAGTGCGGAGAAACGTCAGAATCGCATTATTACGCCGCATCCTGGAGAAGCGGCGCGTTTGCTGAATACCGAGACCAGTGAAATTGAGAGTGACCGCTTACATGCAGCGCAGACATTGGCGCAGCGTTATGGTGGTGTAGTGGTACTGAAAGGTGCCGGTACGCTGATTGCCAGCGAGCAAGGTGAAATGGCCTTTGCTGACGTGGGCAATGCCGGTATGGCCTCCGGCGGTATGGGCGATCTCCTGAGTGGAATCATCGCCTCGCTGGTGGGCCAGAAACTGACGCTGTTTGATGCGGCCTGCGCCGGCTGCGTTGCACATGGTGCCGCGGCCGATGCGGTCGCTGCGGAACGTGGTACGCGCGGTATGCTGGCAACTGATTTACTGGATCTGCTGTGGCAGTTTGTTAATCCTGAGATGAATAAAGAAGCATGAAGACCTGTGTTATCTCTTTGCCCGATGAGGCGGCTACGCTCAGTTTGGGCGCTCAGCTGGCGCGCGCCTGTGGCAGCGCGGCAGTGATTTATCTCTATGGCGATCTGGGGGCGGGTAAAACCACCTTCAGCCGCGGCTTTCTGCAGGCGCTGGGCCATCAGGGCAACGTCAAAAGCCCTACTTACACGCTGGTTGAGCCTTACACGCTGGACGACCGCACACTTTATCACTTCGACCTCTATCGTCTTGCCGATCCTGAAGAGCTTGAATTCATGGGCATCCGCGACTATTTCAGCGGCGATGCTATCTGCCTGGTTGAATGGCCGCAGCAGGGCGCCGGTTTTCTGCCGCCGCCCGATCTCACGCTAACGCTGCGTTACGTGGGTGAGGCGCGTGAAGCGGAACTGACGGCACAATCCTCGTCGGGCCAGCAATGGCTTGAACAATTTGGTCAGGGCAGGGATCAGGCATGATGTCACGGATGAAAATAGCGCTGGTGACACTGTTGCTGCTGGTCTGTACACCCCTGTTTGCCGCCACCCTGTCGGATATCAAAGTCGCTAATGGCGACAGCCAGGCAACCATCACCCTGAACTTTGCCGGACAACCTGTCTATGGCTTCTTCCCGCTGCGCAATCCTGACCGTGTGGTGCTTGATGTGCGCCAGAGCGGCGTGGTTCAGGGGCTGCCGTTAAATTTCAGCGGCGAAAACATCGTAAAGCGAATTCGCACCAGCACCCCGAAAGATAAACAGAGCGTGCGGCTGGTGTTTGAGCTGACGCAGGCGGGTAAAACCCGGGCGGTCACCCAGCGCAATGGCAACAGCTACAGCGTGGTCTTCACCATTACCGGTAAGCCACCTGCTGTTACGCGCAGTGTGCCTGCGCCGGTAACGGCCCCGACACGCGTGCCCACCCAGAGTGCCGCAGCGGCTAACCCCTTTAATTCGAATCCGGTGACGTCCGTGACCAGCACAGCCAGCACCGTGAGTCCTGGCCGGGCCGTCAGCCAGAATGATACCGTGATTGTGGCGATTGATGCCGGACATGGCGGTCAGGATCCCGGCGCTATCGGGCAGCGCGGACTGAAAGAGAAGAACGTCACGATCGCAATTGCACGTAAACTGCGGGTGTTGCTGAATAACGATCCGATGTTCAAAGGCGTCCTGACGCGTGATGGCGACTATTTTATCTCGGTTATGGGCCGCTCCGACGTGGCGCGTAAAGCCAACGCCAACGTGCTGGTTTCAATTCATGCTGACGCCGCGCCGAGCCATGCGGCGACCGGTGCATCGGTCTGGGTATTATCAAACCGCCGGGCCAATAACGAGATGGCTAACTGGCTGGAGCAGAAAGAGAAACAGTCTGAGCTGCTGGGCGGCGCAGGTGACCTGCTGGCCAACAGTCAGGCCGACCCCTACCTCAGCCAGGCGGTACTTGACCTGCAATTCGGTCACTCGCAGCGGGTCGGTTATGACATCGCCCAGAAAGTGTTGCAGCAGATGCGTAGCGTGACGTCGCTGCATAAACGTCTGCCTGAGCATGCCAGTCTTGGCGTGCTGCGTTCACCCGATATTCCTTCTTTGCTGGTGGAAACCGGCTTTATCAGTAATTCCTCGGAGGAGCGACTGCTTGGCAGTAGCGCACACCAGGATAAGATTGCGCAGTCGATCTATAAAGGTCTGCGCACTTATTTCCTGGCGCACCCGCTGCAATCCATCCCAAAGGAGGAAAACCGGCCGCTGGGCTCGTCGCCAGCGGTTAACGTCGCCAGCAACCCGGCGACCGGGGTGACGCAATATACCGGCGTAACTCAGCGCCATACGGTAACGCGCGGTGAGACACTTTCCGGGATTGCCGCGAAGTATGGCGTCAGCATGTCGACCCTGCGTGAAATGAACACCCTGAAGCGCGATGTGGTATGGGTCGGACAGCGGTTGAAAGTGCCGGCCAGTGCGGCCGCCAGCCGCACCACGCGCGCCGCACCACGCGGCGTTGTGCGTCATAAAGTGGTTGTGGGGGATTCACTGACCGGCATTGCCGCACATTATGGCGTCAGCCCGAAAGCGATAATGCAGACCAATAATCTGAAATCGACCAACGTCATGTTGGGGCAGAACCTGAAAATCCCTGCATCCTGATTGTTTGCCCGGCCGCTGCGCCGGGCGACCAGCTAAAAGGAAAACCATGCCGATACAAATTTTACCGCCCCAACTGGCAAACCAGATTGCGGCGGGTGAAGTGGTTGAACGTCCTGCATCGGTTGTAAAAGAGCTGGTGGAGAATAGCCTGGATGCTGGTGCAACGCGCATTGACGTTGATATTGAAAAGGGTGGCGCAAAGCTTATCCGCATTCGTGACAACGGCTGCGGCATCGTGAAAAGCGAGCTGTCGATGGCGCTGGCCCGACACGCCACCAGTAAAATCGCCTCACTGGATGACCTGGAAGCGATCATGAGCCTGGGTTTTCGCGGTGAAGCGCTCGCCAGTATCAGTTCTGTCTCCCGCCTGACCTTAACCTCACGTACCGCCGATCAAACCGAAGCCTGGCAGGCCTATGCGGAAGGGCGTGATATGACGGTAACGGTTAAACCGGCTGCGCATCCCTGTGGGACCACGCTCGAAGTGCTGGATCTGTTTTATAACACCCCAGCGCGCCGCAAATTTATGCGCACAGAGAAAACCGAGTTCGGTCATATCGACGAAGTGATCCGTCGTATTGCACTGGCGCGTTTTGATGTCGCGCTTTCACTGAGCCACAACGGCAAAATGATGCGTCAGTATCGGGCGGTCAGCGAAGAGAGCCAGCGCGAACGGCGACTGGCGGCTATCTGCGGCACCACGTTTATTCAGCATGCGCTGCGAATTGACTGGCAGCATGATGATCTCTCGCTGCGCGGCTGGGTCGCCGATCCCGCCGGTTCGCGCCAGGTCACCGAGTTACAATATTGCTACGTCAATGGGCGGATGATGCGCGACAAGCTGATTAATCACGCTATTCGCCAGGCTTTCCAGACCCAACTCCAGGATGACCAGCAGCCCGCTTACGTGCTCTATCTGGAGATCGATCCGCATCAGGTGGATGTCAACGTTCACCCGGCCAAGCATGAAGTGCGTTTTCATCAGTCACGCCTGGTGCATGATTTTATTTATCAGGGCGTGGTCAGCGCGTTACAGGCGATAGCGTCACCCATTTTGCCTGCGCTGCAGGCAGAAGAAGCCGCACCGCGCTGGCAGCCTGAAAACCGTCAGGCGGCGGGGGGGAATCATTTTGCGCAGCCTTCAGCGCCCGCCAGCGAGAATCAATCTTCAGCCTCCACGCGGCAAACACCGCCCGCAGCGGCGCCGGCCTGGCAAAACAAAGAGAACGTGTATCGTCAGCGTGAAGGCGCAGTTTATCAGCAGTTGCTGAAAACGCCTGTCAGCGCCACGCCGCCGCCAAAAGCCCGTGAACCGGCACCGCGTCCAGCCGAAAAACCCTCGCCGCTGGCCGCGCATGCCCAGAGTTTTGGTCGGGTACTGACCGTGTTGCAAAACCACTATGCGCTGCTGGAGCAGGATCAGAAGTTAATGCTGATGGCGCTGCCGGTCGCGGCGCGCTGGCTGAAACAGGCGCAGCTTGAACCGGGTGAAGATGGGCTTAAACCGCAACCCCTGCTGATTCCGGTGCGGCTCAAAATCGCCCTGGATGAACGGCAGGCCGCAAAAGAAAAGAGCAGCCTGCTCAATCAGATGGGTATTGATCTTCAGCCCGAAGGTGACCACGTGACCTTACGCGCGGTGCCTTTACCGTTACGAACACAAAATTTACAAATCTTGATTCCTGAGCTGTTAGGCTATCTCGCCCGGCAGCAGGAGATCTCTGCGACGCAACTGGCCCAGTGGCTGGCGCGGCGTCAGGATACAGAGTCCTCCGACTGGAATCACTCACAGGCGATCAACCTGCTGGCTGAGCTTGAACGGCTTTGCCCACAGCTACTGAAATCGCCGCCTTCAGGCTTATTACAGCCCATAGAGATTGAGAGCGCGATCAACGCGTTGAAGCATGAGTGAATTAAACCAGGCTGGCCGGCCAAAGGCTATTTTTTTGATGGGACCCACGGCTTCTGGCAAGACTGCTTTAGCAATTGAATTGCGTAAGCGGTTACCAGTGGAACTAATCAGCGTAGACTCTGCCTTAATCTATCGTCAGATGGATATTGGTACGGCGAAACCGTCGGCTGAGGAGTTAGCAGTGGCACCCCATCGTCTGCTCGACATTCGCGATCCCGCTGAAGCCTATTCGGCAGCGGAGTTCCGGCGGGATGCTTTAGCAGAAATGGCGGATATCGTTGAAGCCGGACGAATACCGTTGCTTGTTGGTGGAACCATGCTCTACTTCAAGGCGTTACTTGAAGGATTGTCGCCGTTGCCCTCGGCCGATCCCGACGTTCGTCAGCGGATAGAGCAAACGGCGCGTGAAAAAGGCTGGGAAGCTTTACACCGCCAGCTGTGTGAAATCGACCCGGTTGCCGGCAGTCGTATTCATCCGAATGATCCGCAGAGACTTTCGCGAGCACTGGAAGTTTTTTTTATTTCGGGTAAAACTTTAACGGAACTGACAAAAACATCCGGTGAAGCGTTACCCTACGACGTGCAACAGTTTGCCATCGCCCCCGCGAGCCGTGAATTGCTGCACCAGCGCATCGCGTTGCGTTTTGAGCAGATGTTGGCGTCAGGATTTGAAGCGGAGTCTCGGGCCCTTTTTGCACGAGGTGATTTGCATACGGACATGCCTTCCATTCGTTGTGTTGGCTATCGTCAGATGTGGTCTTATTTATCGGGCGAAATCGATTACAGCGAGATGGTTTATCGGGGAATTTGCGCAACCCGGCAGCTTGCTAAGCGACAGATGACCTGGTTACGCGGTTGGGAAAATGTTCACTGGCTTGACAGTGACGAGCCCCGGCTGGCGCGTGATACAGTGTTACAGGTTCTTAGTGCGAAGCATGGGTGATTGTGTACAATTGATGGGTTATCGTGCGCAAATTTTTACGCAGTTTTTTTCAGAACCATAGGTTCTACTTGCAACAAACAACAAGCATATAAGGAAAAGATAGAATGGCTAAGGGGCAATCATTACAAGACCCGTTTTTGAACGCACTGCGTCGTGAACGTGTTCCGGTTTCGATTTATCTGGTTAACGGTATTAAGTTGCAGGGTCAGATTGAGTCATTTGATCAGTTCGTCATTTTGTTGAAAAACACGGTGAGTCAGATGGTGTATAAGCACGCCATTTCTACCGTTGTTCCTTCACGCCCGGTTTCTCACCATAGCAATAATACCGGTGGCGGCAGCAACAATTATCATCATGGCGGCAGCAACACAACTGCGCAGCCACAGCCACAACAAGACGGTGATAACGCAGAATAACGCGTCACCGTACAGCCAGGAACGGAGAACAGCGGTTTTCCGTCCTGGTCTTTTATTTAGCGAGGTTATAGCTTGTTTGACCGTTATGAAGCCGGTGAGCAGGCCGTACTGGTACACATCTGGTTCTCCCAAGACAAAGAAGTAGAAGATTTGCAGGAGTTTGAAACCCTGGTCTCTTCTGCTGGCGTTGAGGCGCTGCAAGTGGTTACTGGCAGCCGCAAAGCGCCACACCCCAAGTATTTTGTCGGTGAAGGAAAGGCCGTTGAAATTGCCGATGCGGTAAAAACAACAGGAGCATCGGTCGTATTATTCGATCATGCCCTTACGCCCGCTCAGGAAAGAAACCTCGAGCGCCTGTGCGAATGCCGGGTCATTGATCGCACCGGTTTAATTCTGGATATCTTTGCCCAACGCGCACGTACCCACGAAGGTAAATTGCAGGTTGAGCTGGCACAGCTGCGCCATCTTGCGACACGTCTGGTGCGCGGCTGGACCCACCTTGAACGCCAGAAAGGCGGGATTGGTTTACGTGGCCCGGGTGAAACGCAGTTAGAAACGGACCGCCGACTGCTGCGCGGCCGTATCAGTCAGATTTTGTCTCGTCTTGAGCGAGTTGAAAAACAGCGTGAGCAGGGACGTCAGTCACGCGCCAAAGCGGATGTGCCAACGGTTTCGCTGGTGGGTTACACCAACGCCGGCAAGTCGACCCTCTTTAACGCCATGACCTCCGCCAATGTCTTTGCCGCAGACCAGCTGTTTGCGACGCTCGACCCCACACTGCGTCGTCTGAATGTTGCTGATGTCGGGGACGTGGTACTGGCGGACACGGTAGGCTTTATTCGCCATCTTCCTCACGATCTGGTTGCCGCTTTTAAAGCCACGCTGCAGGAGACACGTCAGGCGACGCTGTTAATGCACGTGATTGATGGGGCTGACCTTCGCGTCACGGAAAATATCGCCGCCGTCGATGCCGTACTGGAAGAGATTGAAGCGGACGAAATCCCGACGTTACTGGTGATGAATAAAATCGATATGCTCGACGGATTCGAACCGCGTATCGATCGTAACGAAGAAAACCTGCCAATCCGCGTCTGGCTTTCCGCCCAGACAGGCGCAGGCATTCCGTTGCTATGGCAGGCGCTGTCTGAGCGTCTGGCGGGTGAAATAGCCCAGCACGCATTACGTCTGCCACCGGAAGCGGGGCGACTTCGCAGCCGTTTCTATCAGCTGCAGGCGATTGAGAAAGAGTGGAATGAAGAAGACGGCAGTGTAGGATTGCAGATACGTATGCCCATTATTGAGTGGATGCGTTTATGTAAGCAGGAACCGTCGCTGACCAGTTACATTGTTTGATATTGCCCAAACGCATTTACCTTAAAAATTGAAGATTGTCGCACTTTCTTTGCATACCCGAATACGCTGGCGTTACCCGAGTATTTTGGATTTCAGCAAGGCGGCAACTGAGTGAATCCCCGGGAGCTTACGCAGGTAAGTGACCGGGGTGAGCGAAGGCAGCCAACACCGCTGCAATCCGAAAGCTGAAGGGTAAAAATCGTAATTACAATAAATGGAGTAGAAACATGGCGTGGAATCAGCCCGGAAATAACGGACAGGACCGCGACCCGTGGGGAAGCAGCAATAATCAAGGCGGCAACTCTGGGGGGAATAAGGGAGGACGGGAATCCGGGCCTCCTGATCTGGATGATATCTTCCGTAAGCTGAGCAAGAAGCTTGGTGGACTGGGCGGTGGCAAACAGAACGACAACGGTCAGCGCGGCTCCGGCAGCGGTGGCAAAATTGTTGGTATCGTGGCTGTTGCTGCTGTAGTCATCTGGGCTGCAAGCGGTTTCTACACCATCAAAGAAGCGGAACGTGGCGTGGTGACGCGCTTCGGTAAATTCAGTCATCTGGTCGAACCCGGCCTGAACTGGAAGCCGACATTCGTTGATCAGGTGCGTGCGGTTAACGTTGAATCGGTGCGCGAACTGGCTGCTTCTGGCGTCATGCTGACTTCAGATGAGAACGTGGTACGCGTTGAGATGAACGTGCAGTACCGCGTGACCGATCCGGAACGTTATCTTTATGCTGTGACCAGCGCGGACGACAGCCTGCGTCAGGCTACCGACAGCGCACTGCGCGGCGTGATTGGTCGCTCTACCATGGACCGCATCCTGACCGAAGGTCGTACTGTGGTGCGTAGCGATACCCAGCGTGAAATCGACGAGACGATTCGCCCTTATAACATGGGGATCGCGGTGCTGGACGTCAACTTCCAGGCTGCACGTCCGCCGGAAGAGGTGAAGTCTGCATTTGATGACGCGATTGCCGCACGCGAAAACCGCGAGCAGTATGTTCGCGAAGCCGAAGCTTACGCCAACGAAGTTCAGCCTCGTGCTAACGGCCAGGCGCAACGTATTCTGGAAGAGGCACGCGCTTACAAAGAGCGTACCGTTCTGGAAGCGCAGGGTGAGGTGGCGCGTTTCGCCAAGATCCTGCCTGAGTATAAAGCTGCACCCGAAATCACCAAAGAGCGTCTCTATATCGAGACCATGGAACGTGTGCTGAGCCATACCCGCAAAGTACTGGTTAACGATCGGAGTAATAACCTGATGGTGCTGCCGCTGGATCAACTGATGCGTGGCGGTCAGACTTCATCGGGCCAGAATGGTCAGAAAGGCGCGAACGGTTCTTCGCAGCCTGCGCGCTCCGATAGCAGTGCCAGCCGCAATGAAACGTCGTCATACAGTCCGGACAACATCATGGATCAGCGTCGGGCGAATGCTCAGCGCAGCGACAGCCAGCGCGAAGGGAGAGAGTAATCGATGCGTAAGCCAATAGTATTTTTAATCATTGTCGTGCTGGTGGCGCTCTATGCGTCCCTGTTTGTGGTGCAGGAAGGGCAGCGAGGCATTGTTCTGCGCTTCGGTAAAGTCCTGCGCGACGGCGAAAACAAACCGCAGGTGTTTGAGCCGGGTCTGCATTTCAAGATTCCATTCCTGGAAACGGTTAAAACGCTGGATGCGCGTATCCAGACCATGGATAACCAGGCCGATCGCTTCGTCACCAAAGAGAAGAAAGATCTGATCGTGGACTCCTACATCAAGTGGCGTATCAGCGACTTCAGTCGCTACTACCTGGCCACCGGTGGCGGTGATGTCTCTCAGGCGGAAGTGCTGCTGAAACGTAAGTTCAGTGACCGCTTGCGTTCTGAGATGGGTCGTCTGGATGTGAAAGATATCGTAACGGACTCCCGTGGTCGTCTGACTACCGATGTGCGTGACGCGCTGAATACCGGCTCTGCAGGCAACGATGATGAAATCGCAACCCCTGCGGCTGATGACGCGATTGCCAGTGCAGCGGCCCGTGTCGAGCGTGAAACCAACAGCAGCGAGCCAGCACCAAACCCGAACAGTATGGCGGCGTTAGGTATTCAGGTGGTGGATGTTCGCATCAAGCAGATCAACCTGCCGACTGAAGTGTCTGATGCGATCTTTAACCGTATGCGTGCTGAGCGTGAAGCGGTAGCGCGTAGCCAGCGTTCACAGGGTCAGGAAGAGGCGGAAAAACTGCGCGCCCAGGCCGATTACCAGGTCACCCGTACTCTGGCTGAAGCCCAGCGTGAAGCGCTGATTACACGCGGTGACGGTGATGCGGAAACGGCGCGGTTGTTTGCCGATTCGTTCAGCAAAGATCCTGACTTCTACGCCTTTATTCGTAGCCTGCGTGCCTATGAAAACAGCTTCAATAGCGATCAGGATGTGATGGTGTTAAGCCCGGATAGCGACTTCTTCCGATATATGAAGGCGCCCTCTAACGCGACACGCTAAGAACTGATATAACCTGTGGGCCGACAATGTTGTCGGCCCTTTTTTTTGGGTATCAGAATGAAAACAAGCATCTGGATGGCGCTGGCGCTGGTGTTAGTGCTGGAAGGGTTGGGACCGATGTTTATGCCGCGCGCCTGGCGACGCATGATCCTGACGATGACGCGGTTGCCCGATCGTCTGCTGCACCGCTTTGGTGGAGGACTGGTCGTTGCTGGCATGGTGATTTACTGCATGCTCAGCCTGCACGGTAACCTCTGAGGCTGACGTTCAGACCGGCTAAATTGTGCCTTTCAACGCTATTATCCCCAACATGTTGTAGTGATCAAAACTCAGGCAAAAAAGCGCGCAATCGTATGCTAAAAGTGCTGAAAACCACGGGATCAGATGGTAGAATCCTTTTTTAAGCAATCGGTGATTTTGAGAAATGGGTAAGAACGTCGTCGTACTGGGCACCCAATGGGGTGACGAAGGTAAAGGTAAGATTGTAGACCTTCTGACTGAGCGCGCGAATTACGTTGTGCGTTATCAAGGCGGCCACAATGCGGGCCACACGCTTGTCATCAACGGTGAAAAAACCGTCCTCCACCTGATCCCTTCTGGCATTCTGCGCGATAACGTCACCAGCATCATTGGTAACGGCGTAGTGCTCTCTCCTGAAGCCTTAATGAAAGAGATGAAAGGCCTGGAAGCGCGCGGGATTCCGGTACGTGAACGTCTGCTGATTTCTGAAGCCTGTCCGCTGATCCTGCAATATCATGTTGCGATGGATATGGCGCGTGAACGTGCTCGTGGCGCCAAAGCGATTGGTACCACGGGGCGTGGCATCGGACCGGCTTATGAAGATAAAGTCGCTCGCCGTGCCCTGCGCGTCAGCGACCTGTTTAACAAAGAAACCTTTGCTGCCAAGCTGAAAGAAGTGGTCGATTTCTACAACTTCCAGCTGGTGGAGTACTACAAAGAGCCGGCAGTCGACTTCGATAAAGTGCTGAGTGATGTGATGGAAGTCGCTGACATCATCACTGGCATGGTCGTTGACGTCTCTGAACTGCTGGACGTCGCGCGTAAGCGTGGCGATCTGATTATGTTTGAAGGTGCGCAGGGTACGCTGCTGGATATCGATCACGGTACCTATCCGTACGTGACCTCATCCAACACCACCGCAGGTGGCGTAGCGACCGGTTCAGGCATTGGCCCGCGTTATGTCGACTACGTGCTGGGTATTGTGAAAGCTTACTCAACCCGCGTTGGCGCAGGCCCGTTCCCGACCGAGCTGTTCGATGAAACCGGCGAATTCCTCTGTGCGCAGGGTAATGAGTTTGGCGCGACCACCGGTCGTCGTCGTCGTACCGGCTGGCTGGATGCGGTAGCGGTTCGCCGCGCGGTCCAGATCAACTCCCTGTCAGGTTTCTGCATGACCAAGCTGGACGTGCTGGATGGCCTGAAAGAGGTGAAGATCTGTGTGGCTTATCGTATGCCTGATGGCCGCGAAGTAACCACCACGCCACTGGCGGCAGAGAACTGGGAAGGCATTGAGCCGATCTACGAAACCCTGCCAGGCTGGAGCGAGACAACGTTTGGCGTCAAGACGCTGGAAGGTTTGCCTCAGGCTGCGCGTGACTACATCAAGCGTGTGGAAGAGGTAACGGGTGTGCCGATTGATATCATCTCAACCGGCCCTGATCGTAGTGAAACAATGATTCTGCGCGACCCGTTCGACGCGTAATCATTCAGGCCGGACGCTGTCCGGCCCTTGTTTTTCCATTCTTTGATGCCACTTAACCTCCCTTCGCTTGTCAAACCTTCTGCTGGCTTAAAAAAGCGCACGGCCAGACAGACTCTGGTTTATCATCGTAGCTAATCGAATGGCGATCCGATTTAATCCTGGCATCAATCACAGGGCGAATAAGGTCATGCCGCGCCTGAAGGTTCACTGAGGTTACTGTGCAGCTCACGAGTTTTACTGATTATGGCTTACGGGCACTGATTTATCTGGCATCGTTGCCGGAAGGTCAGCAGACCAATATTACGGAAGTGACGAACACTTATGGTTTGTCCCGTAATCATATGGTCAAAATCATCAATCAGCTGAGCCGGGCGGGCTATGTCGCCGCAACGCGTGGTAAAAACGGGGGCATTCGTCTGGGTATGCCAGCTCGTCAGATTGTCATTGGCGACGTGGTACGTAAGATGGAACCACTACAATTAGTGGATTGCGCGTCCTGTTCCATCACGCCAGCCTGTCGTCTGAAGCAGGCGTTACATGATGCGGTGCAGCGATTTTTGCAGGAGCTGGATAGCTATACGTTGGCAGATCTGGTCGAAGGAAATACACCACTTTATGAGATCATCTTGTCCAGATCGCCGGTGGAAATAAATATTAAATGACATCGGAGGAACCGCTATGTCAAAAGATCCTTTTCAGGATAGAGAAGCTGAAAAATACGAAAACCCTATTCCGAGCCGTGAATTTATTCTGGCTCTGTTAGAAAAACGTGAAAAACCGGCCAGCCGCGAAGAGCTGGCTGAAGAGATGAATCTGCAGGAAGAAGAACACCTTGAGGCGCTGCGTCGCCGCCTTCGCGCCATGGAGCGTGATGGTCAGCTGGTGTTCACCCGCCGTCAGTGTTATGCCCTGCCAGAACGTCTTGATCTCCTGCGCGGTAAAGTCATTGGCCACCGCGATGGCTACGGCTTCCTGCGGGCAGAAGGTCAGAAAGATGACCTCTACCTTTCCGCAGAACAGATGAAATTCTGTATGCACGGTGACGTGATCCTGGCGCAGCCGCTGGGTGCCGATCGCAAAGGCCGCCGCGAAGCGCGCGTGGTCCGGGTGCAGGAACCCCGCAACAATCAGATCGTTGGCCGTTACTTTACCGATGCCGGTGCCGGCTTCGTGGTACCGGACGACAGTCGCCTGAGTTTTGACATCCTCATCCCGCCTGAAGAGACGATGAATGCCCGCATGGGTTCCGTGGTGGTGGTTGAGCTGGTCCAGCGTCCGAACCGTCGCAGCAAAGCGATCGGTAAAATCGCCGAGATTCTGGGCGATGATATGGGTACCAGCCTGGCCGTGGATATGGCGCTGCGTACGCATGAAATCCCGCACACCTGGCCGCCGGAAGTGGAAGCTCAGGTCAGCAAACTGAAAGAAGAAGTCCCGGAAGAGGCCAAAAAAGGCCGCGTCGATCTGCGTAAGCTGCCGCTGGTCACCATCGATGGTGAAGATGCCCGTGACTTTGATGATGCTGTTTACTGTGAGAAGAAGCGCGGTGGCGGATGGCGTCTGTGGGTAGCTATCGCGGATGTCAGCTATTACGTCCGTCCGGGCACCCCACTGGATGACGAAGCGCATCAGCGCGGAACCTCGGTCTACTTCCCGTCGCAGGTTGTGCCGATGCTGCCGGAAGTGCTGTCGAATGGCTTATGTTCGCTTAACCCGCAGGTCGATCGCCTCTGTATGGTGTGCGAGATGACCATCTCGACCAAAGGTAAACTGACCGGCTTCAAGCACTACGAAGCGGTGATGAACTCCCATGCGCGTCTGACCTACAACAAAGTCTGGAACATCCTGCAGGGCGACAAAGAGCTGCGTCAGCAGTATGCGCCGCTGGTTAAAGACCTTGAAGAGCTGAACAACCTCTATCATGCGCTGGAAGCCGCTCGTGAAGAGCGCGGCGGTATCTCGTTTGAAACGGAAGAGGCGAAGTTTATCTTCAACGCCGAGCGCCGTATTGAGCGTGTTGAGCGCGTGTCACGTAATGACGCTCATAAGCTGATCGAAGAGTGCATGATCCTGGCGAACATCGCCTCGGCACGCTTCGTTGAGAAAAATCAGGAACCGGCGCTGTTCCGCGATCACGATCGTCCGACCGACGAAAGCATCAAGAGCTTCCGTACCGTGCTCAACGAGCTGGGACTGAGCCTGCCTGGTGGCAATAAACCGCAGCCAATCGACTATGCGGCGCTGCTGAAGCAGGTTGCCGATCGTCCTGATGCGGAAATGCTGCAAACCATGCTGCTGCGTTCGATGAAGCAGGCCGTTTACGATCCGGAAAATCGCGGTCACTTTGGTCTGGCACTCTCTTCGTATGCGCACTTTACCTCGCCAATCCGTCGTTACCCGGATCTGACGCTGCATCGCGCCATTAAATATCTGCTGGCAAAAGAGCAGGATGAAGGTAAAGGCCTGGTACAGCGCGCCATTAAATACCTGATGCCGAGAGATCGCAGCGTAGCCAAAGATATGACGACAGCAACCGGCGGCTATCACTACGAGATGCCGCAGATGCTGCAACTGGGCCTGCACTGTTCCCTGACCGAACGCCGCGCCGATGAAGCGACCCGTGACGTCGCGGACTGGCTCAAGTGTGACTTCATGCAGGATCAGGTTGGCAACGTCTTCAACGGCGTCATTTCCAGCGTGACCGGATTTGGCTTCTTTGTACGCTTAAGCGATCTGTTCATTGATGGTCTGGTCCACGTTTCGACGCTCGACAACGATTACTACCGTTTTGACCCGGTAGGTCAGCGTCTGATCGGTGAATCGGGCGGTCGCACCTATCGTCTGGGTGACACGGTTGAAGTGCGTGTTGAAGCCGTCCATATGGATGAGCGTAAAATCGACTTTGCCCTGATCTCCAGCCAGCGTCAGGTACGTGGTGAAGGCAAAACCGCACGCGACCGGGCGAAGCGTGACGACAAAGCGCCAGCGAAACGCCGTCGTGATGCGAGCAAGAAGTCCAACTTCGAGCCGGACGCCGCTTTCCGGGGCGACAAGGGCAAGCCCGCCGCTGCAAATACCGAGAATAAAAGTAAAAACGTCTCGGAAAAAACCCGTAAAATCGCCGCCGCCACCCGGGCGAAGCGCGCCAGAAAAAAGGCGCAGCCTGACTGATGCGCGCACCCGCCCTTTCTCACTGAGAAAGGGCGGTCATTCATTCATTTCCAAACACTGAGCAGATCGATGAGCGAAATTATTTTTGGTATCCATGCCGTGCAGGCGCTGCTGGAACGTGATCCACAACGATTCCAGGAAGTCTTTATCCTCAAAGGCCGCGACGATCGTCGCCTGCAACCCGTGGTCGCCGCGCTGGAAGCTCAGGGGGTCGTGATTCAGCTGGCCGAGCGCAAGTGGCTCGACAGCCAGGTTGAAGGCGGTGTACATCAGGGTATTGTGGCGCGGGTAAAACCGGGTCGTCAGTATCAGGAAGGCGACCTGCCGGATCTGCTGCAGAGCCTGGACAAACCCTTCCTGCTGGTGCTGGACGGGGTCACCGATCCGCACAATCTGGGTGCCTGCCTGCGCAGTGCCGATGCGGCCGGTGTTCACGCGATTATCGTGCCGAAAGATCGCTCTGCTCCCCTGAATGCAACGGCCAAAAAAGTGGCCAGCGGCGCGGCAGAAAATGTGCCGTTGATCCGCGTCACCAACCTGGCACGTACCCTGCGTCTTCTGCAGGAGTACAACATCTGGGTTGTCGGTACCGCAGGTGAAGCTGACCATACCGTCTTCCAGAGCAAAATGACCGGTCCGATGGCGCTGGTGATGGGCGCGGAAGGGGAAGGCATGCGTCGTCTGACCCGTGAGCATTGCGATGAGCTGATCAGCATTCCGATGGCGGGCAGCGTCTCTTCGCTGAATGTCTCGGTTGCTACGGGTGTCTGCCTGTTTGAAGCGGTGCGTCAGCGCAACGCCTGATCCCCGATGTGATCCTCGCCACAAATTAGTTCCTGTACCAGGCATAACTGCGCGTCATTCGTATATACCCAAAGGATTTCGGGTTGCATTGAGGCGGCAAGAGAACGAATCCCGATGAGCTTACATGAGTAAGTGATTCGGGTGAGTGAACGCAGCCAACAAAAATGCAGCTTGAAAGACGACGGGTATACTTACTGAGTGACATCCGCGAGGAGTGGTTATGACCTGGACAACACACACCGTTTTTAATCAGCCCCATCCTCTGAGCAACAGCAACCTGTTCCTGTCTGATACGCCGCTCGGCGAGGCACTGTCACGCGAAGGCGCCGGATGGGATCGGGAGTGGCTGGCTTCGGTAGGCCGACAGCTGGGCAGCGCCGAGTCGCTGGAACTGGGCCGGCTCGCCAACGCGGAGCCACCTGAACTGCTGCGCTACGACGCCCGCGGCGTACGGATGGATGAAGTCCGTTTTCACCCCGCCTGGCACCTGCTGATGCAGGGTGTCTGCGCCAGCCGCCTGCATAATCTCAGCTGGCATCCCACAGTACGTGAACAGGCCAGCGTGGCGCGCGCTGCGCGCTTTATTCTGCATGCGCAGGTTGAAGCGGGCACGCTTTGCCCGGTGACCATGACGCACGCGGCCATTCCACTGCTGCAGACTTATCTGCCCGCCGCGTTCGAAGGCTGGCTCGATCCGCTGCTCAGCGATCGTTACGACACCCATGCGCAGCCCGGCGACCAGAAACGGGGTCTGCTGATTGGTATGGGCATGACGGAAAAACAGGGCGGCAGCGATCTGCTCACCAGCACCACCCGGGCCGAGCCGCTGGGCGCGCGCGGCCCAGGTGAAGCCTACCGGCTGACCGGCCACAAATGGTTCTTCTCGGTGCCGCAGAGCGATGCGCATCTGGTGCTGGCGCAGACGCCCGCCGGATTAAGCTGTTTCTTCCTGCCGCGCCTGTTGCCTGACGGGTCACGCAACGCCATCCAGCTTGAGCAGCTTAAAGATAAGCTGGGTAATCGCTCAAATGCCAGTTGTGAGGTGGAGTTTCGCGATGCGACCGGCTGGCTGCTGGGAGAAGAGGGCGAAGGCGTGCGGCTGATCCTTAAAATGGGCGGTATGACGCGCTTCGACTGCGCACTCGGCAGTCATGGTCAGATGCGGCGTGCATTCTCGGTGGCACTCTGGCATGCACATCAGCGCCAGGTGATGGGGAAAAACCTGGTGGATCAGCCGCTGATGCGTCAGGTTCTGGCACAGCAGGCGCTGCAGCTGGAGGGACAAACCGCGCTGCTGATGCGGCTGGCGCGCGCCTGGTCACAACCGGCAAAACCGCATGAGGTCACGTTTGCCCGCTTATTCACTCCGGCTGCAAAATATCAAATCTGCAAAGCGGGAGCCCCGTTCGTCGCGGAGTCGATGGAAGTGCTGGGTGGCATCGGCTACTGCGAAGCGAGCGAGCTGCCGCGCCTCTATCGTGACATACCGGTCAACAGCATCTGGGAAGGGTCGGGCAACGTGATGTGTCTTGACGTACTGCGCGTGCTCACCCGTCAGGCAGAGGTTTCGGAGATGCTGAGTCAGGAATTTGAAGCGGTGAAAGGGAGTAATCGTCATTTCGATGCGCGCTGGCGTCAGTTACGGCTGCGAATGAGCAAAGTCCCCGAAGAGCAGGCGCGCGAGGTGACCCGCACGCTGCTGCAGCTTGCGACCGGCGCTCAGCTACTGAAATATGGCGAACCGCCGCTGGCGGATGCATGGTGCCAGCAGTGGCTCGATCGGCGTGGCTCCCGCCCCCTTGAGGCAGCAATCACAGACCGTTTACTGGCCCGTGCCTGTGGCAGGTGATGCGCCGTAAAGAATCGCGCTGGCGTACCAGAGACCGGGCATTACCGTTTCACTCAGCGCCACGATCTGATAGTAAGCCGCACCGGCCTGGTTAGCCCGGGTGGCCACGGCCCGCCCGGCATCATCCGGTGAGCCGCGCACGTTAACGGTAATATTGCCCAGTTTCGGCAAACCACCACTCTGCGCCCGTGAAATCTCCTGCGCCTGTTGCGTCGGCGCGGGCGGTGCTTTTGGCGTGGTCTCAAGCGCGGAACAGCCTGCCAGCAGCAGGCTTATCATCAGTAAATAAGCGAAACGCATAGCAAAACCCTCTTTCAGGACGAAGCATTAAGTGTATGTCATCGCCCTGAATGGCGTCAGGATTTAAGGCTGAATACGCTGACCAGCTGGGTCAGGTGATGCCCTTTATCACTCAGGTTCTGCGCGCTGTTTTCCGCCTGTGTCACCAGTTCGCTGTTCTGGTGAGTCGCCTGGCTGATCTGGTTCATCGCCAGATTAACCTGGCCGATGCCTGCCGCCTGCTGCTGCGCCGCCACGTTGATCTCGCCCATCAGCGCCTGCACCTGCTCGATGTGGGTCACAATGTCGCTCATCGCATCGCGCGTCTGCTCAGATAATTGATGGCCTTCCGCCACGTTGCTGATGGAGGTCGCAATCAGTCCATCAATCTCTTTAGCGGCCTGCGCAGAACGCTGTGCCAGCGCACGCACTTCTGCGGCCACCACGGCAAAGCCACGGCCCTGTTCCCCGGCACGTGCCGCTTCAACGGCGGCATTCAGCGCCAGGATATTGGTCTGGAAGGCGATCGACTCAATCACGTGGGTGATATCCGCAATGCTTTGTGATGAAACCTTAATTGCCGACATGGTGTTGACCGAGCGCACCACCGTCTGGCTGCCGTGACTGACGATATCGCTGGCTTCGGCCACCAGTGACATCGCCTGACGCAGGCTGTCTGCGGTGTGTTCAACCGTCGCGCCAAACTGCTCCATGCTGGCAGAGGTCTGCTCCACGCTGCTGGCCTGACGCCCGATCTGCTCGCTGATGTTATGACTGCTGGCCGCGATGGTGTCTGTGCCGTCGCTGATCTCCTGCGCCGCGCCGCGTACCTGGCTGACGATTTTCTCCAGACCATCGCCAATGCCGTTGATCGCAACGATCAACTGGCCCACTTCATCGCGACGCTGGGTATCCATATGGACCTGCAGATTCCCGGCGGCATATTGCTCCGCCAGATGGATCACCTGCTGCAGCGGACGGGTAATCGCCCGACGGCTGTACCAGACAAACCCCAGCGCAAAGACCACCACCAGAATCAGTCCGGTTATCAGGAACAGGTTACGGCTATGCGTAATCGGGGCGAGCAGGCTTTCACGGTTAACTTCGCCGGCGATCACCCAGTTCCAGCCCGGCAGCTGCTGCCAGGCCAGAATCTGGTGCTCGCCGTTGATCTCTGCCTGCAGCATGCCCTGCGGCTGAGTCAGCAGCGGCTGGAGTGTCGCGTCATCCCAGGCGGGTCGTTTTCCTTCGTCGTGCTGATCGAACAGATACTCTCCCTGCGTCTTACCGGGGGTGCCGTTGAGCACAAAGAAATGACCACTATCACCCAGCTTGCGTGCCAGGATTTTTTCACGCATCAGCGCATACTGCTTATCAATGCCAACGCCGACAAACAGGATGGCGACAACCTTGCCACTCTCATCTTTTACCGGCTGATATTGTGTGATGTAGCGATGGCCGAACAGCGTCGCCAGCCCCTGATAGACGTCGCCCTGACTGACGCTTTTCCAGGCGGCGCCGTTGCGGTCAAGCTGCGTACCGATTGCGCGACTGCCATCCTGCTTTTTCAGCGAGGTGGAAATACGGATAAAATCATCGCCGTCACGCACAAAAATGGTCGCCACGGCGGCGGTGCGTTCGGTGAAATCGTCTACCGCGGTCTGGTCGAGGTTCAGCGTTTTTAACCCGGCGCGCAGCACCGGCGTCGAAAAGGCACCGACCTGCACCCGGGAGTCTTCATCCAGGCTAAAGCGCTTAGGCAGGAAGCTGGTAAACAGACTGGTGTAGTGAGCCACCTCTTCGGTGAGGGTGGCGTTGAACATGGTGGCCATTTCACTGATGCCCTGCACCTGGTTTTGCATGTCATCGATGGCGAGATTTTCCAGCTGCCGCGAAGCGGTGTGGCTCTGGGTCAGCGTCAGAACCAGCAACAATAACGCTACGCTGAGAGACGTCAGTACAGACAGCTTAACTCCAAGACTCAGGCCGCTGAGAGAGAGACGCTTCATAAATTACCTTTGATCAAGTTAGGGGGACACAACATCAACGGCAAAGCGCGGGAAAAGTTTAGGCCGAAATCTGGCGACTAAACGCAGCAGGGGATTTCGTAAATTAACCCGCAGACGTACACTCAATCGGCACGCCTTGCCCCTTCTCAGGAGAGACCATGATTGAACTCACCACAGAAACGCTGGCCGGTATCGAATGCCTGCACGCCACGCCTGCCGGACAACGGCATCAGCCACTGCCTACCGTGCTGTTTTATCACGGCTTTACCTCTTCAAAAGAGGTCTACGCCTACTTCGCTGTCGCGCTGGCACAGGCGGGGTTCCGGGCGGTGATGCCGGATGCAGATCTGCACGGCGCGCGCTATCACGGTGATGCCGATGCACGCCTTGGCCGCTTCTGGGAGATTCTGAAACAGAACATTGATGAGCTGCAGCAGCTGGAATCGGCGCTGCGCGCTGACGATCTGATCGCCGGCGAGCGTTTTGCGGTGGCGGGCGCGTCGATGGGCGGCATGACGGCGCTGGGCGCGATGGCGCGTTATCCGCAGATTCAGAGCGTCGCCTGCCTGATGGGATCGGGCTATTTTATGCAGCTCAGTCAGTCGCTGTTTCCGCCGCTGGTAGCCGACACGCCTGAGCAGCAAGCGCAGTTTGCTGCCCGCATGGCACCGCTGGCCGACTACGATCCCTGCAACCGGCTGGAGGCACTGGCAAACCGTCCGCTGCTGTTGTGGCATGGTGAGGCGGATGAGGTGGTGCCCTGGGCGGAGAGCATACGGCTGGAGAGGGCGCTGCGTGACAACGGGCTGGCGCAGCATCTGACTTCGCTGTCTGAAAAACAGATTGGACATAAGATCACGCCATCAGCATTGACGGCGCTGGTCAGCTTTTTTAAACAGCAGCTATAAAAATGAGCGGGCGGAGAGTGGATCTGCCGCCCGTAAATTTACCGGCACTTACCAGTGCGCAGACGATTTTTCTGCTGCTCTGGCAGGCGCGTTGACCGGATTCTTTTGTGGCGCATCCAGCCGATTAACGTAGATATAACCCGATGCCGCTTCGCTGCTGTGACTTCTTATCTGCTGCGCACAGTCAGCATTGCTGGCAAGAGCGGGTGGAGACAGGAAGAGACCCAGTAAAGTGGCGATGACGAACGTTTTCATGCCCGACTCCTCACTTCAGGGAACACACTCTGTTAGACGCCGATAAGCCAAACCGTAGCGTCTGCATTAAGTTTAGCGACTGTGCACATTATCGCCATATCGTCCGCCTGAACCTCTTTATCAGCTTTTTTGAACCTTTCCCGCTTAACGCGCTGTATTCACATGATTAGCACGAAAAGCTACCGTATATGGCACGCCGGATGGCATTTGTTGAAATGTGCGCTTGAGTTTAGCCGTCGCCGCCAGTATGATTACGCGTCAATTTTTCAGCCGCATTCTCAGGCTGTGTCCCACAAACGCTCGTCACAACGAACCTTTGTGGGACACAGCCTATAACGTTCCTTGCTTCCATGGGCCGCGGTTGACCCCGACAGGAGGCTGAATAATCCGTAAGGAGCAATTTCGATGCGTCATTACGAAATCGTATTTATGGTTCATCCTGACCAGAGCGAACAGGTTCCTGGCATGATCGAGCGTTACACTGGTGCTATCACTGGTGCAGAAGGCACGATTCACCGTCTGGAAGACTGGGGCCGCCGTCAGCTGGCTTACCCGATCAATAAACTGCACAAAGCGCATTACGTTCTGATGAACGTTGAAGCGCCGCAGGAAGCGATCGATGAGCTGGAAACGAACTTCCGCTTCAACGACGCCGTTATCCGTAGCATGGTTATGCGCGTTAAAAACGCGGTAACTGAAGCATCGCCGATGGTTAAAGCGAAAGATGAGCGTCGTGATCGTCGCGAAGATTTTGCTAACGAATCCGCTGATGAGTCAGATGCTGGGGATTCTGAAGAGTAATCCATCGTGACGGTTAATCGACTTCGCCTGTCTGGCACTGTGTGCAAGACACCGGTTCGAAGAGTTAGCCCGTCAGGAATTCCTCACTGTCAGTTCGTGCTTGAGCACCGCTCAGTGCAGGAGGAGGCCGGGTTTCACCGGCAAGCCTGGTGTCGTATGCCGGTTATTATCAGCGGCAGCGCCCATCAGGTGATTACTCAACATATAACGGTCGGCACGCAACTCACACTCGACGGTTTCATTAGTTGCCATCAGGCACGAAATGGCCAGAGCAAAGTGGTGTTCCATGCCGAGCAGATTGAATTGATAGATTCTGGAGACTAGCCTAATGGCACGTTATTTCCGTCGTCGCAAGTTCTGCCGTTTCACCGCGGAAGGCGTTGTTGAGATCGATTACAAAGACATCGCAACGTTGAAAAACTACATTACCGAAAGCGGTAAAATTGTCCCGAGCCGTATCACCGGTACTCGTGCAAAATACCAGCGTCAGTTGGCTCGCTGCATCAAGCGTGCGCGTTACCTGTCTCTGCTGCCGTACACTGATCGTCATCAGTAATCGGCAACTGTCCATTAACGACTTTAAGAGGATAAGGTAATGCAAGTTATTCTGCTTGATAAAGTAGCAAACCTTGGCACCCTGGGTGATCAGGTTAACGTTAAAGCGGGCTACGCTCGTAACTTCCTGGTACCGCAGGGCAAAGCTGTTCCTGCTACCAAGAAAAACGTTGAGTTCTTCGAAGCACGCCGTGCTGAACTGGAAGCCAAACTGGCTGACGTTCAGTCTGCAGCAACTGCACGCGCTGAGAAAATCAATGAACTGGGCACTGTAACCATCACGTCTAAAGCGGGCGATGAAGGTAAACTGTTCGGTTCAATCGGTGCCCGCGACATCGCTGATGCAGTGACTGCAGCTGGCGTTGAAGTGGCTAAGAGCGAAGTTCGTCTGCCGAACGGCGTTCTGCGCACTACCGGTGAGCATGAAGTAAGCTTCCAGGTTCACAGCGAAGTATTCGCGAAACTGAACGTGAAAGTAGTTGCTGGTTAATCTTTATTAACTGAGCACGACACAAACGCCGGCCCTGTGCCGGCGTTTTTGTTTTTGTGCCTTTCAATCGCCGCTGTTCGCGTTACTGCGCGCGAATAAAGCTGCCGTCTGGCTGACGTGTAAACAGCACCGGACCGTTTGCGCCCTCCACCGTCAGACCTGTTACCGCCCCCTGCGCATCCTGACGGATTTTTACCTGCTGACCACTTTTCAGTGAGCTGAGTGGCTGATCGCTGCCTTCCACCCGCGCCATCGCAAACACATCATTGACCGGCAGACTATTATCACGAAACAGCTGCGCCAGCGTCTGACCGGAAGCGATGGTCAGATTGCGCCACTCGCCCTGAGAATCGGCTTTTGGCGTCTGCTGAGACGGTGAGGATGACGGCTGGCGGCTACTGTTGTTCTCATAAATATCCGCCTGCATCGGCACCTCTTTCTCCGTCTGGGGTGCGACCGGCTGCTCGACCGGATAGCGCAGCGTGCTGGCGGGCCAGAGAAACGCCACCAGCATCACCAGCAGTGCGGCCACAATGCCACGGCGGTGCAGCGCAGGCAGCGGGTCCATCCAGCGAATGTGGTCGGTAAAATGCCAGATACGCTGAAGCCATGTCGGCAGGCGGGATGACGTGTCTGAAGCCATTCGGGGTTCCTCCTCTCCGGCAGGCTGCTTTAGCCTGCGTGCGGCCAGCCAGGTCTGCAGCCGGGATACAAGATATTTTGCACGCATCCTGCGGCGTCGTGGGGCTATCTGGCCCATGTTTGCTCTCTTATTCGTGTGCTACAGAGGGGGTGATCCCCCCCGATAGTTATAGTATGGGCAATACCGGCGCGAAGTGCCTGCCAGCATTGATAAAATTGACGGCTCTATTGTTTCTCTTTCCCCGGCAAAAGTCATCTGCGATGCAGGGCATTTTACGCCAGCGGCCTGCGCTGCTATGCTGCCCGTTCGAATTTATCCGAGAGTGAAAGGAACGAAGATGACTACCCCTTCTTTCGACAGCGTCGAAGCACAAGCAAGTTACGGTATTGGTTTACAGGTTGGCCAGCAGTTGCTGGAATCTGGTCTGCAGGGTCTGCAACCAGAAGCACTGCTCGCGGGTCTGCGCGACGCGCTGGAAGGGAACTCGCCGGCCGTACCGGTTGATGTGGTTCATCGCGCACTGCGTGAAGTGCATGAACGCGCTGAAGGCGTGCGTCGTGAACGCACCGAAGCCATGGCCGCAGAAGGTCAGGCGTTCCTGCAGGAACATGCGCAGCGTGAAGGCGTGAGCAGCACCGAATCAGGCCTGCAGTTCAGCGTGATTACGCAGGGCGAGGGTCCAATCCCATCACGTCAGGATCGCGTACGCGTTCACTACACCGGTAAACTGATCGACGGCAGCGTATTCGACAGCTCTGTTGCCCGTGGCGAACCGGCGGAATTCCCGGTAAGCGGCGTAATTCCAGGCTGGATTGAAGCGCTGACCCTGATGCCGGTTGGCTCAAAATGGGAACTGGTGATCCCACAGAATCTCGCGTATGGCGAGCGCGGTGCGGGTGCCTCTATCCCACCATTCAGCACCCTGATCTTCGAAGTCGAACTGCTGGAAATTCTGTAATATCCGGATGCTGCAACCACCCCGGTTGCAGCGTTTTCTTCCGCCTTATTTCTGCTGTAAATTCACCTGCCACAGAGCAAAGCCGATCGCATCTGTCCCTTTGGGCTGAAGCGGATATTGCGCATGCTGCTTAATAAATCCGGTCGCTTTATCACCCGGTGCCGTTTCAAACTGAATGTCGAGCGGGGTGGATGAGGTAATCGGTGCCAGCCGCCAGTTATTGTCCGCCTTCGGCTGAACTTCACCGTGCGCTTTGGTTTCCGCGCTGATATAGGCTGCAACCACGGAACGGTTCTCATCCGGTGAGGCAAAGGCGATGTATTTATCTCCGGTGCCGGCAAACTTGCCGCCGTAAGCGCGATAGTTATTGGTCGCCACCAGGAAGGTCGCCTGTGGATCGACGGGTTTACCCTGCCAGCTAAGCTGACGGATACGTGAGGCCTCAGGATGGATCAACTGACACTCTGCGTCGTAGCGCGCGGGCTGGGTCACATCAATCTGATAATTAACCCCGTCAATCACATCAAAGTTATAGGTGCGGAAATCCCAGTTGATCAGCGACTGCGTTTTCGTGCTGTGGGGATCGATCTGATTAAACTGGCCCGCTGAGCACTCCAGCCACTCTTTTACCTGCGCACCGGTGACTTTCATGACCACCAGGGTATTGGGATAGAGATAGAGATCGGCCGCGTTACGGAAGGTCAGCGCGCCTTTCTCCACTTCGACATAGCTGGCCGGATCGTTTTTACGTCCGCCCGCTTTAAACGGCGCAGCAGCAGAGAGCACCGGCAGGCGGCCCAGATCCGGATCGCCCTGAATGAAATGCTCCACGTAGGCGCGCTGGGCATTATTGACGATCTGTACCGTCGGATCGTCCTGTACCAGCGACAGGTAGCTGTACATCACATTGGCGGACTTGCCGATGGGCTTCGCCACAAACTCTCGCGTGGCGCGGTGATCGTCAGCCAGTACCTTCACCAGCGCCGGATCCTCTGCCGCCAGCGATTTCTTCGCTGCGGTATCGTAGATGGGCCGCGCCTGTGCTTTGCCGCTGCTCACCTGCCAGCGTCCGCCCTCATTGTTCAGCACCAGGTCGACCACGCCAAGATGATCGCCCCACATGCCGGGCATCACCGCCGGAATACCGTTCAGGGTGCCGTTGGCGATATCTGCACCCTTGATGTCAGCAAACTCCTTGCCGGGGAAGACCGCATGCGCATGACCAAACAGGATGGCGTTAATGCCTTCCACCTGGCTGAGATAGTAAACCGAGTTCTCCGCCATCGTGTGATACGGCTCGATGCTCAGGCCAGAGTGGGGAATAGCGATAATCAGATCGGCGCCCTGCGCGCGCATCTCAGGCACGTAGCGGCGAGCCGTTTCGGTGATGTCATCGACGCGTACCTTGCCCTGCAGGTTGGCTTTATCCCATACCATGATCTGCGGCGGCACAAAGCCGATATAACCTATCTTCAGGGTCTGCGTTTTGCCCTCGCGATCAACCACCGTAGTGGATTTGATGAGGTATGGGGTAAACAGCGGTTTGCCGCTCTTCACATCAATCACGTTGGCGTTCACATAGGGAAAGCGTGCGCCCGCCAGCGCTTTTTTCAGGTAGGGCAGGCCATAATTGAATTCATGATTGCCGAGGTTACCGACGCTGTAATCCAGCGTGTTGAGCGCCTTGTAGACCGGATGGATCTCGCCCTCACGTAATCCTTTGGCCGCCATGTAGTCACCCAGCGGGCTGCCCTGAATGATGTCGCCGTTATCGACCAGCAGGCTGTTTTTCACTTCCTGGCGTGCGGCGTGGATCAGCGTAGCGGTTCGCACCAGGCCAAACTTCTCGGTTGGCGTGTCTTTGTAATAGTCGAAATCCATCATATTGCTGTGCAGATCGGTGGTTTCCAGTATCCGCAAATCCACCGTCGCCGCCTGGGTGGCGACGGAAACGCTCAGTGCCAGTAACATCATTCCGGGCTTAAACATGCTTGCTCCTGCTGCAAAATAAATAAGGATCTCAAAATAATGTAAAAGCATGACAGATAGTCATTTTAAATCGTGATGGGTATAACGTTTTGGCGCATCGGTCAGCGACGGATTCTTAAACGATGGAGGCGTAGCGGCACAGGCGTGGCGATAAATGGGTAACTATGATATTGATATATCTATAAATTGAATCGCCAAAGTGCCTGTAAATGGGTACTTCAGGCGGAACTGCTAAAATGTCACTATCTGACGATGAGCTGATCCTGCAGCAGACAGACACAATGAGGTGAAAAATGTTAGAGCAAATCTGCCAACTGGCACGCGAAGCAGGCGACGCGATTATGCAGGTCTATAACGGTGCCGCGCCGCTTGACGTTTCTCACAAATCGGATGATTCGCCGGTGACCGCCGCGGATATCGCTGCACACGAGGTGATCCTCGCGGGCCTGACACAGTTAACGCCTGATGTGCCGGTGCTGTCAGAAGAAGATCCGCCAGCCTGGGAGGTGCGTCAGCACTGGCAGCGCTACTGGCTGGTCGATCCGCTGGATGGCACCAAAGAGTTCATCAAGCGTAACGGCGAATTTACCGTTAATATTGCGCTAATCGAAGCAGGCAAGCCGGTAATGGGCGTAGTCTATGCGCCGGTGCTGGGCCTGATGTATTCCGCTGCAGACGGCAAAGCGTGGAAAGAGGAGGGCGGTCAGCGTGAACAGATTCATGTCCGTGATGCGCGTCCTCCGCTGGTGGTGGTGAGCCGTTCACATGGCGACGACGATGAGATGAAAGAGTACCTGAAGCAGTTAGGAGAACATCAGACCGTCGCGACCGGATCCTCACTGAAATTCTGCCTGGTGGCAGAAGGAAAAGCCCAGCTCTATCCCCGTTTCGGACCCACCAACATCTGGGATACCGGCGCGGGCCATGCCGTGGCGATGGCGGCGGGCGCGCATGTGCACGACTGGCAGGGTAAAACTCTGGACTACGCGCCGCGCGAATCCTTCCTTAATCCTGGCTTCCGCGTTTCACTGTTTTAACGCTGTCTGAGCGCCCAGCCTGCTGAAGGCTGAAGCCCCGGCGGGCGATGCTCTCCCCACCGGGGCTTCAGCGATTAATCCTTCAGCAGGGAGGTGACCAGCGTAATCACTTTTGTCACTTCATCCTGCGTCAGCGATCCATCCTTCACAAATTTCACCTTACCCTGCTTATCCAGCACCACAATGGCGGAACCGCCCGGCTGTAACTGCCAGGCATGCTGCACATTGCCCTTGCTGTCGACAACAAACTGCGACCACGGATATTGCTGCTTGTTAGTCTCGACGCTGCTGCGCACAAACATGCCCGTACCGGGAATGGCATCATCTGTATTCACGATGGTGGTGGTCTGATAGCGATCATGCGGCAGCTTCGCGGCCTTAATCGCCTCGATCAATGCGGCATTCATCTCTTTAGCGGATGAGCGACCCGCGATGTGCTGAACCACGCGAACTTTTCCGCCGAGCTGCGCGCTATTCCAGTTTTTGTAGCTAAACTTATCCTGCTGCAATAACAGCTCGCCTTTGTCGTTCACGCCAACGGCCGGTACCCGCATATCCTGCCTGAGGTCATGAGCCATCACGCTTGCCGGTATCAGTAAAGACAACGCTACAGCTGCCAGAATTATTCGCATTGCTATTTCCTTGAGTGATCAGACCAGTTAGTCATTTTACTGCAATAGTAAGCAGGGATGATGCGCCTGTCCTGGAAAGGTGTCAGGTTTGTTATGGCCGCCACAATTCCTTAACCAACGAAGGTTTATACTGTGTTGTGTGAGCCTGATAACAGAGTGTTCTGTAATGATGTGTCAATTCAGTAAAAAAAATCACTTTTAGGAACATTAGTAGGTTTGAGTGTTCTATAGTTATCGCGAATTCGCGCTTCATGGGCTGGAACCAAATTTGGAAACGGCGAAGCGTGCTTAAAAATGTACAGGAGTTAGTCAGTATGAAGATCTTCCAGCGCTATAATCCGCTACAAATAGCGAAATATGTAAAAACGCTGTTCAAAGGAAGGTTGTATATCAAGGACGTCGGCGCGTTCGAGTTCGACAAAGGGAAAGTATTAATCCCGCGCGTCAAAGACAAACAGCACCTGAGCGTGATGTCAGAAATTAACCGCCAGGTCGTTCGTCTCAAACTTGAGTTCAACTAATCATAAGGGCGCCGATGGCGCCCTTAGTGTCTGGCCAGTCAGGCCATTTTATTTGTCACTCTGAACCTGAGCAGTGCCAACAATTCTCACAGACTACGTCACATTCCGGTTGTTCCGCGCTGTCCGTGTCCAGACTGCTGGTCATTCTACTCTTCTTCGCTTTTTGTCATGCTCAGCACCGGCGGTCGTTCATCGATGCGGGTGACCAGCAGCTGATCGATGCGATAGCTATCAATATCCACCACCTCGAACTTGTAGCCAGCAAACTTCACAAAATCGGTACGTTTCGGAATCTTACGCAACATATACATCATAAAGCCGCCGATGGTTTCGTAGTTGCCTGACTGCGGGAAATCATCAATGTCCAGCACGCGCATTACGTCATCAATCGGCGTACCGCCTTCAACCAGCCATGAATTCTCATCGCGCGCTACAATCTGCTCTTCCATACCCTGACCAACCAGATCGCCCATCAGCGTGGTCATCACATCATTCAGGGTAATAATGCCCACAACCAGCGCATATTCGTTCATGATCACCGCGAAATCTTCTCCGGCGGTTTTAAAACTTTCCAGTGCTTCAGAGAGGGTCAGCGTGTCCGGCACGATCAGCGCCGAGCGAATCTGCAGGCCGCTGTTCAGCGCCATGCTCTGATTACCCAGCACGCGCAGCAGCAGCTCTTTGGAGTCGACATAGCCAACGATATGGTCGATATCGCCGCTGCAGACCAGAAACTTCGAGTGAGGATGCTGGGCGATTTTGGTTTTGAGGCTGGTCTCATCTTCGTGCAGATCAAACCAGACAATATTCTCACGTGAGGTCATGGAGGAGGGAACGGTACGTGACTCCAGCTCAAACACGTTTTCAATCAGCTCATGCTCCTGCTTACGCAGCACGCCAGCCAGCGCACCCGCTTCAACCACCGCGTAGATATCGTCGGAGGTGATGTCATCTTTACGCACCATCGGCAGCTTGAAAATACGGAAGAAGACGTTAGCCAGGCCATTAAACAGAAACACCAACGGACGCATTATCAGCAGGCAGAAACGCATCGGGTTGATGATGCGCAGCGCGATGGTTTCCGGTGCGACCATGCCGACCCGCTTTGGGGTTAAGTCAGCAAACAGGATAAACAGGCTGGTGACGATGGTGAAGGAGCAGATAAAGCTGAGCTGCTCCGCCAGTTCCGGCGAGACAAACCGGTTAAACAGGCCGCTGAAAACCGGCGAAAACGCCGCATCGCCGACAATACCCCCCAGGATGGCGACGGCGTTGAGGCCAATCTGCACCACGGTGAAGAACATGCCCGGTGTTTCCTGCATTTTCAGCACGCGCTGCGCATTTACGTTGCCTTCATCGGCCAGCAGTTTCAGTTTGATCTTACGGGCGGCCGCCAGCGAGATCTCCGACAGAGAGAAAAAGGCACTGATTACGATCAGTAACAGAATGACAAGTAAGCTATCTAACATATGAGATCCAAAGGGTTATCCACTTGTCATTTTTGGCCTGGGCAGCGTGGGTAAGCGCAAACAGAGTTGGTTTATCCGTGAAACAAAGCTATCCGTGCCAAAAATGTCTGCGCCAGTTCGACAACAAACGACATGTCGGGGCAGAAATGAAAACAGGCGGCATGCCTGTGGTGGCCGATTATAGCAGGAGCGCTCATTGCGCCGCCAGAGGGCAAACCGCTGCTTAAGGGCGCATTAGCAGCCAGAGCGGCCGGTTACAGACTCGGATTTATCTGAGTGAGTCATATCGGACTGATCATTCCGACCCGCAGGAGTTGTATCGCTCACCCCATTTACCGACAATAGCCCCGTTATTTGACTTAGATGTCAGAGTTGCTCCGCCGTTTGCCATAAAGTGCGGCTATGATGAGGATGTTGCCGTTGCGGTAGTGCGGGCAAAGAAGATTAATAAGCGCCCCGCGGAAAAGGGGCCGGCATGATTAACAGGAGTACAGGTGCCACGATTTTATGTTTATTGCATGGCTGGCCTGCTGCTTGCCGCGCCCGCCCTTGAGGCGGCGACAGTGCGATTACAGGTAGACGGCTTATCCGGGGATCTGCAAAAGAATGTCAGAGCGCGTCTGTCCACCATCGGCAGCGATGAGGTCTCTAATGATGGCCGCTTTCGCGCGCGCGTTTCTGTTGCGATAAAAGAGGGGCTGCGCGCGCTCGGTTATTACGAGCCCACCATCGATTTCGAATCCCGCCCCGCGCCTGCGCAGGGTGGACGACCGGTATTAGTGGCACACGTAACGCCTGGTGAACCGGTAAAAATCGGCGGCAGCACGATTGTGGTCGAAGGCGATGCGCGCAATGACGCGGATTACAAAGCCTGGGTGAAGCAGGGACGCCCTGAAGTGGGCAGCCAGCTTAACCACGGGCAATATGACAAATTCAAAAGCGGCTTCTCTAATCTCGCACTGCGTAACGGCTATTTCGACGGCACGTTTAAAAAAAGCCAGCTTGGTGTCTCGGTTGAGCGGCGTGAAGCGTTCTGGGATATCGACTACGACAGTGGCGAACGCTATCGCTTCGGCGACGTTACTTTCCAGGGATCGCAAATTCGCGAAGAGTACCTGCAAAACCTGGTGCCGTTTAAAGAGGGGGACTACTACAGCTCCCGCGATTTAGCCGAGCTGAATCGCCGCCTCTCCGCTACCGGCTGGTTTAATTCGGTGGTGGTCGCGCCGGAATTCAGCAAGGGACGACAGACCAAAGTGCTGCCGCTGAGCGCAGTAATGTCACCCCGCACCGAAAACACCATTGAAACCGGCGTCGGCTATTCCACAGACGTCGGTCCGCGCCTGAAAGGGACCTGGAAAAAACCGTGGATCAACGACAGCGGCCACAGCCTGGCGGCCAGCGCCTACGTTTCCGCGCCGGAACAGCAGGTCGATCTCAGCTACAAAGTACCGCTGCTGAAAAGCCCGCTTGAGCAGTACTACACCTTCTCCGGCGGCCTGAAGCGCACCGACCTCAACGACACCAAAGCGGATACCACGACGCTTGCGATGTCGCGCAACTGGGACAGCAGCAGCGGCTGGCAGAAGGCGGTCAACCTGCGCTGGAGCCTGGATCACTTTACTCAGGGCAGCGTGACCAACACCACTATGCTGCTCTATCCCGGCGTCAGCGTAAACCGTACCCGTTCCCGTGGCGGCCTGATGCCGACATGGGGCGATTCACAGCGCTATTCGGCAGACGTCTCTGATACCACCTGGGGTTCAGACGTCGACTTCCTGATCCTGCAGGCGCAAAACGTCTGGATCCGTACCCTTGGCGACAGTCATCGCTTTGTGGCGCGCGGCAATCTGGGCTGGATCGAAACCAACGACTTCGAAAAAGTGCCGCCGGATCTGCGCTTCTTTGCCGGTGGTGACCGCAGTATTCGTGGCTACAAATATAAAAACATTTCACCGCGCGATGATGACGGCAAACTCACCGGTGCGTCAAAACTCGCCACCGGATCGCTGGAATATCAGTACAACGTCACCGGGAAATGGTGGGGCGCGGTGTTTGTCGACTCGGGCGAAGCGGTTAACGACATCAAGCAAAGTAACGTCAAAACCGGTGCGGGCGTCGGCGTGCGCTGGTCTTCACCGGTTGGCCCAATCAAATTTGATATCGCCAGACCCATCGGGGATGACGAAGAGCATGGATTACAATTTTACGTAGGGCTGGGGCCAGAACTATGAAGCTGTGGAAAAAGGTCCTGATCGGCATTCTGATCTTTCTGGTCGTGCTGTTGGGTGGGGTGGCATTTTTAATCGGTACCACGCCTGGGCTGCATTTAGTGCTGAAAGGTGCGTCGCGCTGGGTGCCGGGCCTGTCAATCAAACAGGTCGATGGTGGCTGGCGTAACCTGACCCTTAACGGTCTGCGTTACGAAATGCCTGGCGTCAGCGTCGATGCCGGGCAAATTCATCTGGCGGTGGATCTCAACTGCCTGCTGCACTCCTCCGTGTGCGTTAACGATGTCTCCCTGCGCGATATCAGCGTGGTGGTCGACAGCAAGAAAATGACGCCTGCGGCACCAGCGCCGGAAGAGGAGAGTGGCAACACTAACCTCAGCACGCCATACCCCATCACGCTGCGTCACTTTGGCCTGCACAATATCAATGTCAAAGTTGATGACACCGCAATATCGCTGCTCGACTTCACCACCGGCCTGCAGTGGCAGGATCGTGCGCTGACGCTGAACCCGACCCATATTCAAAGCCTGCTGATTGCGCTGCCGAAAGCGGCGAAAGTGGTCAATGACGAGGTGGTGGAGCCGAAAGTCCAGCAGCCACATCCCGCTGAAAAACCGCTGGGTGAAACGCTGCAGGCGATGTTTGCGCAACCCCTGCTGCCTGAGATGCCTGATTTCCGTCTGCCGCTGGATATTGAGGTGCAGCAGATTCTGGGTGAACAGCTGCGCATTACCGGCGACACCGATATTTCCGTCAGCCGGTTGCTGCTGAAAGCCAGAACCGCCGATCGTCAGATGCAGCTCAGCACGCTGGAGGTGGACTCGAACCTCGGCAACCTGAAGGGTAGCGGTCAGGCGACGCTGGCGGATAACTGGCCTGTCGATTTCTCCCTTAACGGCACAGTGAATACCGATCCGATTAAAGGCGAAAAGCTCGCGCTGAAACTTAATGGCGCGATGCGCGACGAGCTGAAGATGGGGCTGAACCTCTCCGGTCCGGTGAATGCGCAGCTGGACGCCACGACCCAGCTGGCGGTGGCGGGACTGCCGCTGTCACTGAAGCTGACCAGTCCGCAGTTACGCTGGCCGCTGACCGGTCCGGTAGCGTATCAGGCGGATAACCTGGACTATCAGTTCAAAGGCAAAGCCACCGACTATGTGATGTCGCTGCAGACTGCCGTGAAGGGTGAATCTGTACCACCGGCGACGATCTCGCTGACGGGTAAAGGCAACGTTGAGCAGTTCAGCCTCGACCGCCTGCGCGTGGCTGCGCTGCAGGGCAATATCGATCTCACCGCGCTGGTGGACTGGAGCAAGGCGATAAGCTGGCGCAGTGAGCTGACGCTGGCGGGAATTAATACCGCTAAACAGTATCCCGACTGGCCAGCAAGGCTGGATGGCAAAATCACCACCCGCGGCAGTCTGTATGGTGGCAGCTGGCAACTGAGCGTGCCGCAGCTACAGCTGAAAGGCAATGTGAAACAGAACGCCGTGACCGCTGATGGCTCCCTGACCGGTAACAGCTACAACCAGTGGACGGTGCCGGGCATTAAGCTGGCGCTGGGACGCAACCATCTGGATGTTAAAGGCGCGCTGGGCGACAGTCTGGATCTCGATGCCAGTATCGACGCACCCCAGCTCGACAATGCGCTGCCGGGTCTGGGCGGCGTCATCAACGGCACAATAAAAGCGCGGGGTACCCTGAAGGCACCGCAGCTGCTGGCCGATCTTAATGCCCGTGGTCTGCGCTGGCAGCAGATGCAGATCAATCGCGTCACCCTGAATGGCGACGTCCGTTCCGGCGAGCAGGTGGCGGGTAAACTGCAACTGCGCGTCGAGCAGCTGAAGCAGGATGCGCTGAACATCAGCCTGCTGACGCTGAACGCGGACGGCAATGAGCATCAGCATCAGCTGAAGCTCAATGTGCAGGGCAAACCGGTCTCTGGCCAGCTGGCGCTGAACGGCAGCTTTGATCGCCAGACGGAGCGCTGGAAAGGGTCGCTGAACGACACCCACTTTGATACGCCAGTCGGTGAGTGGCGTCTGACCCGCGCCATGGCCATCGACTATCTGAACAGCCGCCAGACGGCCACCATCGGCCCACACTGCTGGCAGAACCCCAATGCGCAAATTTGTGTGCCGGAGCCGGTTGAAGCGGGCCCGGCAGGCAAGGCGCATGTGGTGCTGAATCGCTTTGACCTGGCGATGGTGAAGCCGTTTATGCCGGATGCGACTCAGCTTAGCGGCCTGTTCAGCGGTGACGTGCGCGTCAACTGGACTGCCGATGGCAGCCTGCCGACCGGTACCGTGGCGCTGAAGGGCAACGGCGTGAAAGTGGTGCAGGATGTGCAGGGCAACAATCTGCCGATCGCCTTTGACACGCTGAACCTCAATGCCGCGCTGCGAAACGGGCGCGCCCAGCTCGACTGGCTGATCCGCATCGCCAATAACGGTCAGCTGGATGGCAACGTGCAGATCGACGATCCGCAAAACCGTCGCACGCTGGGCGGTAACGTCAACATCCGCAATGTCTCGCTGGCGATGCTCAATCCGGCACTGATGCAGGGCGAGAAGATCAAAGGCAGCCTGAACAGCAGCCTGCGCCTGGGCGGCAGCGTGCAGCAGCCGCAGGTATTTGGTCAGCTTGGCCTGACGGGTGTGGATGTGGATGGCAACTTTATGCCGGTTGACCTGACCAGTGCCAACCTGAATCTGGTGTTTAACGGCATGAGCTCCACCCTGAACGGGCTGGTGCAGACCGGGCAGGGCAATATCAACCTCAGCGGTAACGCAGACTGGAGCCAGCTCGACAACTGGCGTGCGCGCATTGCGGCACAGGGCAGCCGGGTTCGCGTGACCGTGCCGCCGATGGTGCGCATGGATGTCTCGCCGGATCTGGTGTTTGAAGCGACGCCAGCGGCCTTTAACCTTGATGGCCGGGTCGATATTCCATGGGCGCGCATCACGGTGCAGGAAGTGCCGGAAAGCGCCACTGGCGTTTCGTCGGATGAGGTGTTGCTGGATAAACAGCTGAAGCCGATTGCACCGCAAACCGCCGCGATTCCGATTAACAGCAATCTGGTGATCCACGTCGGCAACGATGTGCGGCTCTCTGCATTTGGCCTGAAAGCGAAGCTGAATGGCGATCTGAAAATGGTGCAGGATAAGTCAGGACTCGGCCTGAACGGTCAGATCAACATTCCGTCCGGTCGCTTCCACGCTTATGGTCAGGATTTGATCGTGCGTAAAGGCGAGCTGCAGTTTGCCGGTCCGCCGGATCAGCCTTACGTCAACCTGGAAGCCATCCGTAACCCGGATGCTACCGAGGATGGCGTCACCGCGGGTCTGCGCGTCACTGGCCTGGCGGATGAGCCAAAAGCGGAAGTCTTCTCCGATCCGGCGATGTCGCAACAGGAAGCGCTTTCCTATCTGCTGCGCGGTCAGGGATTAGGCAGCGACGGCGACAGTAACGCCCTCACTTCAGCACTTGTTGGCTTAGGGGTTGCACAAAGTGGGCAGGTTGTGGGTAAAATCGGGGAGACATTCGGTGTCAGCAATCTCGCTGTTGATACTGCCGGTGTTGGCGACAGCCAGCAGGTGCAGGTCAGCGGCTATGTGCTACCGGGTCTGCAGGTAAAATACGGTGTTGGCATATTTGATTCACTGGCGACGTTAACCTTGCGTTACCGCCTGATGCCTAAACTCTATCTGGAAGCCGTGTCCGGTGTGGATCAGGCTCTCGATTTGCTCTATCAGTTTGAGTTTTAGCAATGCGAATAATTGTCTACGGCAGTTTACGGCGCAAACAGGGAAACAGTCACTGGATGACGAATGCGCAGTGGCTGGGTGATCACCAGATTGAAGGCTTTGAGCTTTACAGTCTGGGCCATTATCCCGGCGTGATTGAGGGCAATGGAGCGGTACATTGTGAGGTGTACCGCATTGATGCCTCAACCCTTGCGGAGCTGGATGCGCTTCGCACCAAAGGGGGAGAGTACAAACGTTATCTGACTCAGACGCCGTTTGGCAGTGCATGGCTTTATGTCTATCAACGCTCAGTGGCAGGACGCCAGCGCATCATGAGTGGTGACTGGCTGAAGCGCGATGAGGAGCCAGAGGCCTGAACAAAAACACCGTCCATCCGGACGGTGTTTTTTTTTCGACTCACAAACCGGCAGCAGAATTACTTCTTCTGTGCGCGCTCGTAAGAGGAGATGATTTCAGCTTTAGCGGCTTCGGCATTATCCCAGCCATCCACTTTCACCCATTTGCCTTTTTCCAGATCTTTGTAGTGCTCAAAGAAGTGGGTGATCTGTGCACGCAGCAGTTCTGGCAGGTCGTTCACATCTTTGATGTGATCGTACTCTTTAGAGAGTTTGGTGTGCGGAACAGCAACCAGTTTGGCATCTTCGCCAGACTCGTCGGTCATTTTCAGCACGCCAACCGGACGGCAGCGGATCACTGAGCCTGGAACCAGTGGATACGGGGTCGGAACCAGTACGTCAACCGGATCACCATCCAGAGAAAGGGTATGGTTGATGTAGCCGTAGTTGCACGGATAGAACATGGCGGTAGACATGAAACGGTCTACAAACAGGGCACCAGACTCTTTATCAACTTCATATTTGATCGGATCAGCATTCGCTGGGATCTCAATGACAACGTAGATATCTTCTGGCAGGTCTTTACCTGCTGGCACCTGGTTCAAACTCATCTGGCATTCCTTCAGTAGTCGTATGTTGAGTGTCGGCTATTATAGCCAACTGACTCTGAAAGTATGCCCCCTTTTTGGCGTTTCGGAATGCGCCCAAACGCTACTTAGCCGCCACAAACAGCGAAACAATGCCTGCGGCAATCAGTGGTCCTACCGGCACCCCTCGGAAGAACGCCACGCCAATCACTGTACCAATCAGCAGACCACCAATCACCGAAGGCTGGACGCTCATAAAGTTCACGCCACGGCCGCCCAGCCAGGCGACAAAGATCCCCACCAGAATCGCCACAATCGACTTCCAGTTAGCAAACGACTTGATCAGCGCAGAGGCGGGCAGTGAGCCGCTTGCCAGCGGGGCCATCACCGCCACGGTAAGAATAATGATGCCTAAGGTAATGCCCTGTTTTTCTACGTAGGGGAAGAACTGAGCCAGCGGGGTAATTTTAATCGCCAGCAGCACCAGAATTGAAATTGTGACCGCGTTGTTGTGAACGAAATAACTCAGCACGGCAAGGCAAATCAGAATGATGGTCGAGGCGTAAGCAGCCATGGTTTCTCCCTGAAGGTTAATGAGCGCGCTGACTTCAGCCAGCGCAAAAACCGGTTATCGATCAGCAGTCATCGGGGTTAGCACAGCTGCCTTTACCAAGTGACTGCAACATCAGTGCCTGATTGCGCACCAGGCTCAGGCTCTGAGCGCTCAGCGCCACGCTGCCCAGCGAGCCTTGTGAACTGAGCTGGCTGCGGCTCGCCTCAAGCCAGCTGTCGCGGTAGCTCAGCCAGGCGCGTTGCGCGGCACGCAGTTTGTTTTTAGGTTCGCCGGAGAGGGTTTTCATCAGTTTGTTGTACTGCTTATTCATCTCCTGATCCCAGGCCCGATTGGCCGCAGCGTAGCACTGGTTCATGGCAAGGGTAGTCGAGGCGTCATTGAGGCAGCGATCGGGCGAGGCGTCTGTCGGCAGATCCTCTGCCAGCACCGCTGTGCTGAGGCACAGCAGCATCAGAAGTAATCCTGGTTTCATTCTTTTCTCCGGATAACGGATAAGCGGCGATTAGCTTGATGGATGTTCCCGTGATGATCAAGTTGTTAACACTAATCAGGGTTAAAGTTTCGCGCCGTTACTGCCGATACTTCATCCGTTTTAGGGCCGCTGGAAAATTTGCCTTTTCACATACACGGAAACTATCTGGATGAAACAGTTATCACTTCGCACGGGGTTGCTGGCATTGCTGGCATTTATGACACTGCTGCTGTTGGCGGTGAGTTTTATGGGTATCGTGGCAATTAACAAAGGGAATCGCTCGCTGGATGTGATCAACCGCATTCAGGGGATCGAGCTGAACAGTCTTTACCAGAGCAATGCCGATCTGATGCGGGCCCGCGCTAACGCCGCGCTGGCGGTGCGTAAAATTGAAATTGGTTTACTGGAAGAGGGGGCGGCAGTAACAAAACTGTCGCAGGCGGATGTGGTCACATCACAGCAAAGCCTGAAGCGTTTTGTGGACGCCGGAACGGTGACGGCGCACGGCAAAAAGCTGGCCGATGCGGTTTCGGCCAGTTACAAAGCCTATCTCGATCAGGGCATCAAACCAATGATGAACGCCCTGGATAAGCAATATACCGACGAGTATTACCAATTGCTGGAAGGCAACCTGGCGACGCTGGCGGCCAGCTATAACAAGGCCGTCACGGACTTCAGTCAGCTGGCCGATCAGATCACGCAGGCCCAGCTGGCGCAGGCGGCCTACAACGAAACCAAAATGAAAATCCTGATCGCCGTGGCGGTGGTATTAACACTGCTGCTGCTGGTGCTCGCCTGGCAACTGCTGCGTAGGATGCTGCTGCAGCCGCTGAACCTGGCCATTCTCCATCTTGAGCAGGTCGCGGCGGGCGACCTCTCGCAGGCGCTGCCACCGTCGGGCAACAATGAGCTGGGGCGGCTTAATCATGCGCTCGCCGGAATGCAGCAGTCGTTGCGCACCTCGGTGAGTCAGGTGCGCGAAGCGAGTATGCAGATCGACATCGGCAGCCGTGAACTGGCCGCGGGCAACGTCAATCTGTCGCAGCGTACCGAAGAGTCCGCCGCCTCGCTGGAGCAGACTGCCGCCAGCATGGAGCAGCTCACGGCAACCGTGCGGCTTAACGCCAGCAATGCCCAGCAGGCGCACCAGCTGGCTAACGCGGTCTCTGATACTGCCGATCGCGGCGCGGAGGTGGTCTGCTATGTGATGGAAAAAATGCATGAGATTACCGACAGTGCCAATCGTATCGGCGACATTCTTGGCGTGATTGATGGTATCGCCTTCCAGACCAATATCCTGGCACTCAACGCCGCCGTTGAAGCGGCGCGCGCAGGCGAACAGGGCCGTGGCTTTGCGGTAGTGGCAAATGAAGTGCGCACGCTGGCACAGCGCAGCGCTAACGCGGCCAAAGAGATCCGTACGCTGATTAGTGATTCACAGTCGAGGGTGAAAGAGGGCAGCGAGATGGCGACGCGGGCCGGGGAAACCATGGATGAGATTTCTGGTGAGGTCATGCGCGTAACGGCACTGATGAAAGAGATCTCGATGGCCTCCGACGAACAGAGCCGTGGCATTGAGCAGGTTAATCTGGCGGTCACACAGATGGATGCGGCGGCGCAGCAGAACGCGGCGCTGGTAGAGCAGGCCACCGCCGCAACCCAGTCGCTGGAAGCGCAGTCCGATCAGCTTCAGGCAACCATGGCGCAGTTCAGGTTGCAGACGGCGTAAAAATGGTGAGCGCATTTATGATGCGCTCATTCTTTTTTCTCATTTTTACTAAAGTCGACATGTTAACTGTTCTTTGAGCCTAAGTTATTTTTATCTAATGTTTTTTTAGTTAGCATGGATAATAAATCATTATTGTAAATAATCAGGACTGAGAATATGGATACTGTATTCGTTGAAACCCTTGAAAGGCTAACTTCCCTGTTGGAGCGTTCGCCTCTTAATGTCATGTTGGCTGTGATATTGCTTACTTTATTTTATTTATGTCGGCGGATTGCTAAAAATATTAAGATCGAACATGTTTTTCAGCATACACTTAGCAATAAAATTAAACTTTTGAAAAATAAAATTAATGATGGAATTATCGAAAAGGAAGAGTCAACGCATCTTAAGAATCGTTATGTGACACTATCGAATCAGCAGATTTATGGTATAAAAAACAGGATAATTCAGCAGGAAGTTATTGGCATCATTAACCATTCGAGTGAAATAACAGATTTTAAGTATTTTGCTGTCCATCAATATGTTTTGAGTATCGATAATGGTGGTAAGCTATATTTCAATAAATCTAAGATAAGCTCCAGAATTTGCACTGCTTTTATGCTTTTAGTTATAGGTCTGGCAGCATTGGCATTGGGGATATTCATAATGTCTGCTGGCTCCTTTTTTGGCTTATTCATCAGTTTTCTGGGGCTGCTTTTATATTTTGCAGGATTAGTTCATTTTCCCGCTAATTCAGGTATGCGCAAACGAGCTGAAAAAGAGATAGCCCATTATTACCAGCATCGCGATGCGGCTGAGACGCACTATTAGCGAAACAATAAAAAAGCCTGCATTGAGCAGGCTTTTAAAATTTTACCTTACCCCTGCCGGATTAACCCTGACGGCAATCCGGGAACTCGGCCAGGAAACGCTCAACGTCGTTCACCATCGCCTCGTTACCGCAGTAGAACGGACAGCGCTGGTGCAGCGTGACCGGTGGAATATCCAGAATACGCTTCTGACCGTCGCTGGCTTTACCGCCCGCCTGCTCTGCCAGGAACGCCATCGGGTTGCACTCATACAGCAGACGCAGCTTACCCTGAGGATGGCTGGCGGTGCTTGGATAGAGGTAGATGCCGCCTTTCAGCAGATTACGATGGAAATCCGCGACCAGCGATCCGATGTAACGTGAGGTATAAGGACGGTGCGTTGGCAGATCCTCTTCCTGACAGAACTTCAGATATTTCTTCACACCCTGCGGGAAACGAATGTAGTTACCTTCGTTAATGGAGTAGGTGTAACCCGTTGGTGGATAGGTCATACGTTCGTGGCTGAGGCAGAACACACCCAGAGACGGATCGTAAGTAAACGCATGCACGCCTGCACCGGTGGTATAAACCATCATGGTGGAGGAGCCGTAAACCACGTAACCGGCAGCGACCTGCTTGTTGCCTGGCTGCATGAAGTCCGCTTCAACAACTGGCGTACCCGGTTCGCTGACGCGGCGGTAGATAGAGAAAATGGTGCCGACGGAAACGTTAACGTCGATGTTAGAAGAACCATCCAGTGGATCCATTAACACCACGTACTTACCGTTTTCTTCACCTTCAAAGATCACAAACTCGTCTTCTTCCTCAGAAGCGATACCGGCGACGATGCCACGTGCTTTCAGTGCTGCCTTCAGTTTCTCGTTGGCAAACAGATCAAGTTTCATCTGCTGCTCACCCTGAATATTCTCGACGCCGCTGGCACCCAGAATATCCACTAAACCGGCTTTGTTGATATCGCGGTGGATGATTTTGGCACCCAGCTTAATAGCGGAAATCAGCGCTGTCAGTTCACCTGTAGCGTGCGGAAAGTCATGCTGCTTCTCGACGATAAATTCGCCCAACGTTTTCATAACACATTCCCTGAATCTTCGATGGAGTGGCAGCACGCGTAACAGTCTGCCAACGGATGCGTACGCAGTTTAGCCGATTGAACTTCAAAAACCATAGTCCTAATCCGTTTCTTCCATCTGCGAGCGGCGTTACACTGTGCGCCGAACTTTTGAGTAATGGATCACGTAATGCGCATTCACATCCTCGGGATTTGTGGCACTTTTATGGGCGGTCTGGCGATGCTGGCCCGTTCACTTGGTCATCAGGTGACCGGGTCAGACGCCAACGTTTACCCACCTATGAGTACTCTGCTTGAACAGCAAGGTATTGAATTAACAGAAGGTTATGACGCCAGTCAGCTTGACCCGGTACCTGACCTGGTGATAATCGGCAACGCGATGACGCGGGGTAATCCTTGCGTGGAAGCAGTGCTGGAACGCAACATTCCTTACCTCTCTGGCCCGCAGTGGCTGCACGATTTCGTGCTGCGCGATCGCTGGGTGCTGGCGGTCGCGGGAACCCACGGCAAAACCACCACAGCCGGCATGGCAGCGTGGATTCTCGAGGCCTGCGGCCTTGAGCCAGGCTTTATTATTGGTGGTGTACCCGGAAACTTCGATGTCTCGGCAAAATTAGGAAAAAGTCCATTCTTCGTGATTGAGGCGGATGAGTACGACTGCGCGTTTTTCGATAAGCGTTCCAAGTTTGTCCATTACTGCCCACGTACGCTGATCCTCAATAATCTTGAGTTTGATCACGCCGATATCTTTGACGATCTGCGCGCGATCCAGAAGCAGTTCCACCATCTGGTGCGGATCGTACCGGGCCAGGGCAAGATCCTGCTGCCGGAACATGATCCTAACCTCAAACAGGTGATGGCGATGGGCTGCTGGAGCGAACAGGAGAACGTCGGCGAGCACGGGCGCTGGCAGGCGAAGAAGCTCACCAACGATGCGTCTCACTGGGAAATCTGGCTCGACGGCGAAAAAGTCGGGGAAGTGAACTGGGCGCTGGTGGGTGAACACAATATGCACAACGGGCTGATGGCGATTGCTGCCGCGCGCCATGTGGGTGTGAAGCCGGAAGATGCAGGCCAGGCGCTGAACAGCTTTATCAATGCGCGTCGACGGCTGGAGCTGCGCGGCGAAGTGAACAGCATCAAAGTCTATGATGACTTCGCCCACCATCCGACCGCGATTCTGGCGACGCTGGCTGCCCTGCGTAGCAAAGTTGGCGGCAGAGCGCGTATCCTGGCTGTGCTGGAGCCACGCTCTAATACCATGAAGATGGGCGTCAGCAAGAACGATCTGGCACCGTCGCTGGCGCGTGCTGATGAGGTCTTTCTGTTCCAGCCGCACCATATTCCGTGGCAGGTATCAGATGTCGCAGAAGCGTGCATTCCGCCTGCGCACTGGAGCGCGGATATCGATACCCTGATGGAAATGGTGGCCAAAGCCGCTCAGCCAGGCGACACGATTCTGGTCATGAGCAACGGCGGGTTTGGTGGCATCCACCAGAAGCTGCTGGACAGGCTGGCATAATGTCACAGGCGCCCGTTTCGGGCGCTTTTTTTTTAAAAGCATTATCTCCGGAAATATTATTCTCTCAATAAATCCCGCATATTTTTGAATTCGATCTGCTCACTCTTCCTGCCGTTGCCATATTTTTCTTATTAGTGTCTGAAACAGAAAGGCCGCTCTCGCCGGTTATTTCTAGCATCATCCCTGTAGTGACTGAGGAATAATAATTAACGCGTTAAAGTTAAAGGAATAAATAACAGATTCTCTTTATGCGCGATCTTATATTGATGAGGATTTTAAATATAAGTTAACTATGGGTTAAACGAATGAGTTCGGATAATTCATTGCTCTGATTACCACTAATAAGGATGTTCATATGGGAAATAATAATTCATTGTCGTTTTTGCTGGGCGCCGCGTTGTTATGCAGTTCTGCTGCGGCGCTGGCCACGGCCACCGTTGATTACCGGCATGAGTACCGCCTTCGCGACCGCACGCACTACGACAAGCTGGGTCTGAGCACCACGCTGCCGGACAATATGTTTCTCGGCGTCGAAACCAAATTCAAAACCGGCGGCGCCGATCCAAAAGACAAATATTATAACGACACCGTGTTAAATGTGGTGGAGGTGACCTTTCTGAAATCGTATTACTGGGGGAACTGGACAGTGTCGCCTTTTATTCAGCCAGAGTTTAACTCCTCGCGCACTGAATGGAAATTTGGTGTGGCACCCTGGTATAAATTTAATGATCGCTGGTCTCTCGGTGGCCTTTATCGTCTTGAGCTGACCGATTATGCGCATGACGATCAATGCCGTACCGGCGGTATTGATTATTGCGATACTGACCGGCATCGCACTGCCAACCGTTTTGATCTCTATCTGCGAAATAAAAGCGATCGGCTGACCACCACCTATAAGCTGGTGTATAAACACGCGGATGCGAAACTCTTTGCCAATAAACATGATGATTACGAACAGGAGTTACAGTTCGATTATGCGCTTGGCAACGATCGCGTCTGGGTGCCTTACGTCACCTTTGGCGATATCGGACGTTCTGCGACATCGAGCGAACGCCAGCTGCGGTTGCGCACCGGTATTCTCTATATCTATCGATAAATGCGCTGCCGGGAGGCGGGCGAGGCTGCCCGCCATGGCGTTACTTCGCTTCGGCCAGTTCGCGCAGATACTGGAAAATCTGACGGGCAGACTTCGGCGGCTTGCTGCCCGCTTTCTCTTTCTGCGCGTTACGGATCATGCTGCGTAACTGCTGACGATCGGCATCGGGATAAAGCGCAATCACGTCGCCCATCGCTTCATCACCCTGTTCAATCAGACGATCGCGCAGCATTTCCAGTTTATGGAACAGCGCAACCTGCTGGTTATGGCGATTATTGAGCTTATCCAGTGCAACGCGGATCGGCTCCACATCAATACTGCGCAGCAGTTTACCGATCAGCTGCAGCTGACGGCGGCGACCCTCTTTCTTGATGCGCTGTGCCAGTTCAACTTCGGTACGCAGGCGCTCATCCAGCGGGATTTTATCCAGCGAGTTTTTACCCAGATCAACCAGTTCGGCACCCAGGCGCTTTAACTCTTCTGCATCGCGTTTAATTTCACTCTTACTGACCCAGATAATCTCTTCATCTTCTTCTTCGTCATTATCTGGCACATCGTCGAGCCACTCATCGGGCTGTTTGGTCATTTCCGGGCTCCCAAAAAAAAGAGGCTAATCCTACCAGTTTATCGGGTGACTGCGAAATTGTTCTCTGACTCTGATAGACTCAAATCATTCACACATAAGATTAGACGGCAGGTCGATGAACGTATCTACTCAGGTTGCAGAACAGCGAAAAGTACTGGAGCAGGCCATTGCGCAGGCACTTGAACTGGCTAAAGCAAGCACTGACAGCGCGGAAGTGGCAGTCAGTAAAACCACCGGCATCGGGGTCAGCACCCGCTATGGCGAAGTGGAAAACGTCGAATTCAACAGCGACGGTGCGCTGGGCATCACCGTCTATCATCAGAATCGTAAAGGCAGCGCCTCATCGACCGACCTCAGCCCGGACGCGATCAAACGCACCGTGCAGGCGGCGATTGATATTGCGCGCTATACCTCGCCCGATCCCTTTGCCGGTCCGGCCGACGCAGAGCTGCTGGCCTATGATGCGCCAGACCTGGATCTCTACCATCCGTGGGAGATTGATGCTGACCGCGCCATTGAACTGGCTGCGCAGGCGGAACAGGCATCACTGCGCGCCGACAAGCGTATTACCAACACTGAAGGTGGCAGCTTCAACAGCCACGTCGGCATCAAAGTCTTTGGCAACAGCCACGGTATGTTACAGAGCTACTGCTCAAGCCGTCACTCGCTCTCCAGCAGCGTGATTGCCGAGCAGGATGGTAATATGGAGCGCGACTACGCCTACACCATTGGGCGCGCGTTTGAAGATTTGAAGAGCCCGGAGTGGGTCGGTGCAGAGTGCGCGCGCCGCACGCTCTCCCGTCTGGCACCGCGTAAACTTCCGACCATGAAAGCCCCGGTGATTTTCGCCTCAGAAGTGGCAACCGGCTTATTTGGTCATCTGGTTGGCGCGATCAGCGGCGGCAACGTTTACCGTAAATCGACCTTCCTGCTGGATTCTATGGGTCAGCAGATCCTGCCGGAGTGGCTCACCATCAATGAACAGCCGCATCTGCTGAAAGGGCTCGCCTCCACGCCATTCGACAGCGAAGGGGTGCGTACCCAGGCGCGCGATATCATTAAAGATGGCGTGCTGCAGACCTGGCTGTTAACCAGCTACTCAGCCCGCAAACTGGGCCTGACCAGCACCGGTCACGCTGGCGGCATTCATAACTGGCGCATTGCGGGCCAGGGCCACAGCTTTGACGACCTGCTGAAGCAGATGGGCACCGGGTTAGTGGTGACCGAACTGATGGGTCAGGGCGTCAGCGCGATTACCGGTGATTACTCACGCGGTGCGGCCGGGTTCTGGGTCGAGAATGGCGTTATTCAGTACCCGGTCAGCGAAGTGACTATCGCCGGAAATCTCAAAGAGATGTGGCGCAATATGGTGACCATCGGTGACGATATTGAAACCCGCAGCAATATCCAGTGCGGTTCAGTGTTACTGCCTGAGATGAAGATAGCGGGACAATAAAGATGGATTCCTGAAGCAGCCGGTTGGCTGCTTTTTTTTCATCACAATAAAAAGGAAGTAATGATGCGTAAGCATGTGATTGCAATGTTGTCGGCTTCTCTGTTGTTCTCCAGCGTCAGTCTCTATGCGGCGGATCTGGAGCAGGATATGGATACACTGAATGCGAACCTGAAAATCGTCAAAAAAAGTGACAATGCCCAGGAGATGCAGCAGGCGCTGACCAAAATGCGTTCCGCGGCACAGGATGCGCGACAGGGCACGCCGGATAAGCTGGAAGGCCAGCCGGCTGACAGCCCACAGGTGAAAGATTTCCATGCCGGTATCGACTCGCTGATCGCGCAGATCGATGTGGTCAGTGCGCTGGCGAAAGCCAACAATGTGGACGGGGCGAAACGCGAAGCAGCGAAGTTCGACGACATCCGCAATACCAACCATAAGAAATTCCGTTAATCAGATCGCCGGCCAGCCAGGCCGGCGGTTTTTTACCATCACTTCTGCTTATTACCGCACCCTGAACCCCCGCGCGTCCGGCTTGTCGCCGCACAACATCACCGCTTTTCTCGGTTAAATCCATCAAATAACGCATTCTGCGACACGTGTCGCACTAAGCATGCAGCCTGCGATCTGACGCACAACCTTCACTTCAATTTCCACTTGCTGCTGGAAATGTTGCCTCTCCACAGCCGGGGCGATGACCGCTAATTTGTTTTTAACGCGAATTATCCGGTTTAACAGGAGTAGCAAGGTGAGTAATAACGGCGTCCCGGTGTATGAAGCGGCACCTGAGAAAGTGCAACAGCTGGCTGACAGCGTGATGACGCAGATTGCTGCGATCTATCAGCAGCAGGGTATTCAGCCCAATGCGGTTCAGCAGCAGATGCTGCAATCGCATGTCGGTGCCATGGCGTCACGCTCGCTGAGCGGTGAGCCGCTGCCGGAAGTGGAAGCGGAGCTGTTTGAGGATATTCCGCCGGAAACGTTAGCGCTGGCGCAGCAGGTCGTCGATCTGTTTGGCAATCTGCCCCGCGAAGAGGCCTGGCTGCTGTCAGTGCATATTGAAGTCGCGCGATCAAACAACCAGAGAGGAACATAAGATGGTAACAGTAGTGATTGGTGATCGTTTAGGTAAAGGACAGAAAGTGGCGGCGGGCATCGAAAAAGCGGGTGGCCGTGCCGTCGTGGTGCCAGGTGTCGCCGCTGACATGAAACTGGGTGACGTGATGAAGGCGGAAAACGCCGATTTCGGCATCTCGTTCTGCGGCAGCGGCGGCGCCGGTGCTATCACCGCTCAGAACAAATATGGCTACAAAGCAAAGCATGGCATGCGTTCTGTCGACGAAGGCGTCACCGCCATTAATGAAGGTGCCACGGTGCTGGGCTTCGGCTTTATGGATAAAGAAGAGTTAGGTGAGCGGCTGGTGCAGGCCTGGAACAAGAAGCACGGCAGCTGATTATGAAAGAACAATACGTTACCCAGGTGACGGTCGAGGGCAAAGGCGACACCAAAGCGAAAGCCTTTGCCGATGCCCTGAGTCGTGTGCAGAACCAGGTTCTGCGCGCGACGCAAAAAATTCTGCTGCGCATTGAACCTCAGGATGTCCGGGTGCTGCGCGCGCAGGAGAGCGTCAAAACCGAGAAGTTTCTCTTCTTCTTTCTGGCGCGCCAACGGCGGAGCTTCAGCGTCACGCTGGAGATCACCGTCAGCGTCACCGTTTTCGACACCGAACAGGTGGCGTTCACGGCGGCATCGTAAAACAGAGCCTGTTAACGCCAGCCAGCCGTTTGCCCGATGCTCTGCTGTCGCGACATCGCGATGATCAGGTATGGGCGATGCGGCGGCGTGCGATTGGGCAGGTAAAAACGACAACAAGGTACAACAACATGTTTTTAATCATTTTGTTTAAGTCGTTGATCATTGGCGGGCTGGTAGGGGTCGGCGTCGGTGCGGGTGCTGCGCGCATGTTCCACGCGCCAACCACTCAGGGCATGGGCGCTTTCCGTACGCTGGGCGAGCTGAACTCGTGCGAGGGCGATCCGGCATCCCACTTCTCCTTTGGTCTTGGCTTCTTTTTCAATGCCTGGGCATCGTCGGTTGCAGCCGGTTCATTCACTCAGGATGTGGATCATCGCATCATTCCAAACTGGGGTGCGGCCGCCTTGATGGTGAAGAATCGTAATGTGGCGGAGACGCTGCACGATCCGAAAAAAATGGCCATCGCCTGCGGCATCATCGGCATGATCGTGGTCGCCTTCCTCAACTCCACCGCCTCGGCTGTTCCGGCTGCGCTGCAGGTCACGGCGGTCAAAGTGCTGGTGCCCGCCGCTAACCTGCTGGTGAACACCGTCATGCCGGTGATCTTCTGGCTGGCGGCGATCGACGCGGGCAGAAAGTCAGGCTTCTGGGCCACCATTTTTGGCGGTCTGGCGCAGCTGATCATGGGCAACGCCGTGCCGGGACTGGTGCTGGGTATCCTGATCGGTAAAGGCGTGGAAGAGAGCGGCTGGAACCGGGTCACCAAAGTCATGATGACCGCCATCGTGCTGCTGTTTGTGCTGAGCGGCTTCTTCCGTGGTTTCGATATGAAGCTGCTGCAGTCCTTCCAGCTCGGCATTCCCGGCTGGCTCGACATGATCCATAACTCAGTCAGCGGCAAATAAGAGGCGATGCGATGAACGAAAATAAAGGCTTCTGGTACGCCGACTGGTCTTTCCCGATCTTTGTTGGCCTGCTCTCTTCTGGCGTCTTTGCCGGGACACACATGTATTACCTCTATGGCATCGGCGCGTTCAATGAAGTGGCGTTTGTGTCGATGCTGCGCGCAGGCATGGAGACCGGCGTCTACGGCGCGGTCGCCGCCTTTGGTGCCAGCTTCCTGTTCGCTCGTATCATCGAAGGCTCGCTGGTGGGCATTCTGGATATCGGCGGGGCGATTCAGACCGGCGTCGGGCTGGGCGTTCCGGCACTACTGCTGGGGGCGGGCATTGTCTTCCCGGTGGCGAACTTCGCTGCCTCGCTGGCGACGGGCCTGGTAATTGGTGTGGCGATTGGCTACCTGATTATTCTGGCGCGTAAATTCACCATCAATCAGAGCGACTCAACTTACGGCGCAGACGTGATGATGGGTGCGGGTAATGCCTCGGGGCGCTTTCTGGGGCCGCTGATCATCCTGTCAGCCATGGCGGCATCCATTCCGATTGGCCTGGGTTCGCTGCTGGGCGCGCTGCTCTTCTATCTCTGGAACAAGCCCATTACCGGCGGCGCCATCCTCGGCGCGATGATCCTCGGGGCACTGTTTCCGATTGCTCTCTGATCTCACCGGCAGCCCGGCAGCGGGCTATCGTTAAGGAGAAACCATGTACGACTTGATTATTCGCGGTGCGCGTCTCAGCGATGAGCAGGTGGTCGACATTGCCCTGCAGGATGGCCGCATCGCCGCCATAGGCAAGGTGCAGGGCAACGCAGAGCGCGAGCGCGATCTGGCTGGCCGTTACTACCTCAGCGCAGGCTGGATCGACTCCCACGTTCACTGCTATCCCAAATCACCGATTTATCATGATGAAGCGGATGCGATTGGTGTTGCGCATGGCGTCACCACGGTTGTCGATGCGGGCAGCACCGGCGCAGAGCACATTGATGACTTTTACCGGCTGACACGCGCGGCACAGACCCAGGTTTATGCGCTGATCAATATCGCCCGCACCGGTATCGTCACCCAGAATGAGCTGGCTGACATGACGCAGATAGATGGCGAGGCGGTGCAGCAGGCGGTGGCGCGGCTGCCCGATTTTATTGTCGGCCTCAAGGCGCGCATCAGCAGCAGCGTGGTGGGCGAGAATGGTGTGCAGCCGCTGATCAAAGCGAAGGCGATCCAGCAGCAAACCGGCGGGCTGCCGCTGATGGTTCACATTGGCAATAATCCGCCCAATCTCGACCAGATTGCGGATCTGCTCACCACGGGTGACATCATCACGCACTGCTTTAACGGCAAACCCAACCGTATCCTGACGCCGCAGGGCGAACTCAAAGCGGCGGTAAAACAGGCTATCGCGCGTGGCGTCAAACTTGATGTCGGCCACGGCAGTGCCAGCTTCAGCTTTGAAGTCGCCCGCGCGGCGATTGCGCAGGGCATTCTGCCCGACACCATCAGTTCTGACATCTACTGCCGCAATCGTCTGGCCGGACCGGTTCACAACCTGGCGCATGTGATGTCGAAATTTTTCAGTGTCGGTATGACCCTGCCGCAGGTGATTGACTGCGTAACGGTCAATGCGGCGGCAGGACTGCGCCTGCAGCGCAAAGGCCAGCTGAAAGTGGGCTACGACGCCGATCTGACAGTGTTTAGCGTCAAAGAGGAAACCCGGCCATTCATCGATTCAGAAGGTGAACAGGTCGCAGGTGAGAAGCATCTGGTCCCGCTGGCGGCCGTCGTTGCTGGTACGTGGATCGCGACTGAAGAAGGAATAGCGCATGACCTCGGTATATGAAAAGTATGGCCTGAAGCCGGTGATTAACGCCTCTGGCCGTATGACGATCCTCGGCGTCTCTACGCCATCGAGTGAGGTGATCGATACGGTGAAATATGGCCTCGATCACTACTTCGAAATGAAAGATTTGGTGGATAAGACCGGTGCTTATATCGCCGGTCTGCTGAAGGTGGAGAACGCGCTGGTGGTCTCCTGCGCCTCGGCCGGTATCGCCCAGAGCGTGGCGGCGGTGATTGTGAAAGACAACGACTGGCTGGTGGATAACCTGCATGCCGCGCCGCTGACCGTCCCGCATCAGATTGTGGTGCCGAAAGGGCACAACGTGAACTATGGCGCACCGGTCGGCAGCATGGTGGCACTGGGTGGCGGGCAACTGGTGGAAGCGGGTTACAGCAACGAGTGCTCACCCGCCCAGCTGGCGGCGGCGATCACCCCACAGACCGCGGCGATCCTCTATGTAAAATCGCACCACTGTGTGCAGAAGAGCCATCTCGATGTGGCGCAGGCCGCAGCCGTTGCGCGCCAGCATGGCGTCCCGCTGATCGTCGATGCGGCAGCGGAAGAGGATCTGCAATGCTACTACCAGGCGGGTGCCGATCTGGTGATCTACAGCGGAGCAAAAGCGATTGAAGGGCCGACCAGCGGGCTGGTGATTGGCCGACACCACTATGTTGAGTGGGTCAAACGCCAGACCAACGGCATTGGCCGCGCGATGAAAGTGGGCAAAGAGGGGATCCTGGGGCTGACCCAGGCGATTGAAAACTATCTGACGCAGCCAAAAATCAGCGGCGCGCAGATGGCAGAAAAAATGACGCCGTTTATTGAACAGCTCAACAGTCTGAATGGCGTGACGGCCCGGGTAGTGTGGGATGCCGCCGGACGCGACATCGCCCGGGCTGAGATCAAGTTCGACGAAGCCGCGATCCAGCAGCGCACCGGCGATCTGGTGCAGGCGCTGAAAAGCGGCGATGTGGCGATCTACTTCCGTGGCTACAAAGCCAACGAAGGGATCATTGAGGCGGACGTGCGCAGCGTCAGCGCCGATCAACTGCACACTATTTTTACCCGCATTCAGGCACTGTTAAACGGAGAGAAAAACGCATGACGCTGACCCCCAATTTCTATCAGGATCGTCTCTGCCTTAACGTACTGGCGGGATCGAAAGAGAATGCACGCGCTATCTGGCAGGCGGCAGAAGGGCATGTGCTGGTCGGCGTGCTGTCGAAAAACTACGCCAGCAATGAAGCCGCTATCGCCGATATGCGCGAGTATGCCGCGCTGATCGATAATGCGCTCTCGATTGGTCTGGGTGCGGGCGATCCCAACCAGTCACAGATGGTGAGTGAGATCGCGGCAGTGCTGCAACCGCAGCATGTGAATCAGGTCTTTACCGGCGTCGCCACCAGCCGTGCGCTGCTGGGGCAGTCGCAGACGATAGTGAACGGTCTGATCTCGCCCACCGGCACGCCAGGTCTGGTGAAAATCTCCACCGGACCGCGCAGCTCAAAACAGCGTGACGGGATTGTGCCCGTCGAAACGGCGATCGCGATGCTGCAGGATATGGGCGGCAGCTCGGTAAAATATTTCCCGATGGGCGGTCTGCAGGCGGTGGATGAGTATCGCGCTGTGGCGGAAGCCTGTGCAAAACTGGATTTCTGGCTGGAGCCAACCGGCGGCATCGATCTGGAAAATTTCGGTGAGATCGTGCGCATAGCGCTGGAGTCGGGCGTCAGCAAAGTGATCCCGCACGTCTACAGTTCGATCATCGACAAAGCCAGCGGAGAGACCCGCGTTGAAGATGTGAAGCAGTTGCTGGCCATCTGTAAAACGCTGCTGGCTTAGAGATCAACACGATCTGCCTGCAACAGGCAGATCGCGCAACATGGACGTTGCGAGACGATCTCCGTAGGCTGATGTTCCCTATTTCTGTCTGCAAACAGGTAACGCTTGTGAGATTTCCCAATCAGCGCCTTGCGCAACTGTTCGATGCCATGCAAAACGAAACGCTGCCTCAGGATGAGCTGGCGCGGCGTTTCGCCGTCTCGACACGCACCGTGCGTACCGATATCACGGCGCTGAATGCGCTGCTGGCAGAACATGGCGCGCAGTTTGTCCTCAATCGCGGCGCGGGCTATCAGCTGAAGATTGAGGATGCTCAGCGCTTTCAGCATCTGCAACAGCATACCGCGTCGCCGCTGCGGGTACCGCGCACCTCGCCGGATCGGGTTCGCTACCTGCTGACCCGCTTTCTTACCGCCGCTTATTCCCTGAAACTTGAAGAGCTGGCAGAGGAGTGGTTTGTCAGCCGCGCGACCCTGCAGAATGATATGGCGGAGGTGCGCGAATGGCTGGGGCGCTATCACCTCACCATTGAGAGCAAGCCACACTACGGCATGAAGCTGTTTGGCAGCGAAGTGGCAATTCGTACCTGCCTGACCGACCTGTTATGGCAAATTGATCAGGCGCAGCCCGAGAGCCCGCTGCTGACTATCGAAGCGCTGAACAGCGGCATGCTGGAGACGCTGCGCCCGCTGCTGCAAAGCTGTTTTGCTCAGCACAACATTCGGCTCAGCGATGAGGGTGAACGCTATCTGCGGCTTTACTGCGCCGTGGCGGTGCGGCGCATCAGTGAAGGCTATCCGCTTAACGATCCGGGTGCAGAGGAGATTGGTGATGAGGTGCGTGAAGCGGCCCATCACCTGATTAATCTGATGCGTCCGCTGGTCAGCAAACCGATTTCACCGGCGGAAGAGAACTGGCTGCGGGTCAATATCGCCGCGCGACGCATTCAGGCGATTGCTCCCAGCGCCATCAATGCTGATGACGCCGACGCGCTGGTGGATTATCTGCTCAGCTTTATCAACACGCATTACAACTTCAATCTGCAAAACGATCAGCAGCTGCGTGCTGACCTGCTCACTCACATCAAAACCATGATTACGCGGGTGCGCTATCAGATTCATATTCCCAACCCGCTGCTCAGCAACATCAAACAGCACTATCCCATGGCCTATGATGTCACCTTAGCGGCGGTGACCAGCTGGGGAAAATATACCCCTTACGTCATCACCGAGAATGAGATTGGCTTTCTGGTATTGCATATCGGTGTCGGGCTGGAGCGCCACTATGACGTCGGTTATCAGCGTCATCCGCAGGTGCTGCTGGTCTGCGACAGCGGTAACTCTACGCTGCGAATGATTGAGGCGATGCTGCTGCGCAAATATCCGCAGTTGCAGGTCACGGCCCGCCTGTCTCAGCGCGAGTATGAGGCGCGCAGCCGCATCGACGAAGATTTTGTTATCTCTACCATCCGGCTCAGCGAAAAAGAGAAGCCGGTGGTGGTGATGTCGCCGTTTCCCACCGGTTTTCAGCTGGAACAGATTGGCAAGCTGGTGCTGGTGGACCGTACCCGGCCCTATATGCTGGCGAAATTTTTTGATGCCCAGCACTTTCATATCGTCGACAGGCCGATGACCCAGTCTGAACTGTTTCGCCAGCTGTGCGATCAACTGGAGGCGGAGGGATTTGTGGATGCGGCGTTCTATCCGTCGGTTGAAGAGCGCGAAGCGATTGTCAGCACCATGCTCGGCGAAGGCATTGCGCTGCCGCACTCGCTGGGGCTGCTGGCAAAGAAAACCGTGGTTTACACCGTGCTGGCACCGCACGGCATCGCCTGGGGAGACGATACTGCCTATGTCATTTTCCTGCTGGCGATCAGCAAAAGTGAATATGAAGAGGCGATGGCGATATACGATCTGTTTGTGACGTTCCTGCGTGAAAGGGCGATGACCCGCCTGCGGGAAAGCACCGATTTCACCCGCTTCAGGGCAGTGGCGATGGATTGCCTGAGCCGCTCGTGGCCCTCGCCCTGAATCGGCGCTTTAGTTTTTCTTCGCCAGCAGGCGCGGGATCTCACGCAGGCACCAGGATTTTGCTTCGCCCATGCTGTCACGCCGCCACGCCATAATAATATCGACCTCGCGGGTATATTCCGGACTCACCACCCGCAGACGGCCTTCCGCAATATCCTGCTCCACCAGCGAATAGGGCATGGTCGCCACGCCCAGGCCAGCCAGCAGCGCACGGCGCTTGTCATCCATGCTGCTCACGGTCAGGCGCTGCTGCTTATCCAGTAACTGCACGGTCAGCACCGGACGCTCACGCGCGGTATCTGCGACCGCAATGCCACGGTATTTCACCCGCGTCACTTCAGACTGGGGTTCTGGCTCGTTATGAATCGGGTGGTCAGCACTGGCGACATAGACGCTCATCATGGTGTAGAGCTTGCGGGTATTGATCTCGGTGGAGGCGCGGAAGTGCATATCGGGAGCGATCACGATATCGGCCCGGCCCTGTTCCAGCCGTTCCCACGCGCCCGCCAGCACTTCCGTCACCAGCGAAAATTGCGTATTGGCCTTGTCGGCCAGCCGCGTCACCAGCGGAAACAGCGCATCAACAGGCACCAGCGCTTCGGTGACGATGGTCAGATGGGTTTCCCAGCCACGTGCCAGCGCTTCCGCATCGGTGGTGAGCTTATCGGCTGCTTCCAGCAGCACCCGGCCACGCTCCAGCAGCATGCGTCCCACGTTAGTAAATTTGGTACGGTGACCGGAACGGTCAAACAGCACCACATCCAGCTCCTCTTCCAGCTTTTGCATGGTGTAGCTGAGGGCGGAAGGGACGCGCCCCAGTTCATCCGCCGCCGCGGCAAAACTGCCACGCCGATCAATCGCATCCATAACGCGTAAAGATTCAAGGGTTAACGCACGCTCTTTAGCCATCCCGGTTCTCTGTCAGGAAATTTGAACATGCCCGGCAGATTAACTGGCTAACAATCCGGCGTCCAGACTTTTACCATGGGAGCATATAGTCCGTGGCCGATCCTCGTCACCGGATGCTGGAGGTAAACAATGATAACGACACGCAGTGCGTCCGCATGTGGTCAGGCCGATTTCGGCTGGTTACAGGCGCGCTACAGTTTCTCTTTTGGCCACTATTTTGATCCCAAACTGATGGGGTACGCGTCGCTGCGCGTACTGAACCAGGAAGTGCTGGCGCCGGGTGCCGCTTTTCAGCCGCGCACCTATCCACAGGTTGATGTGCTGAACATCGTGCTGCAGGGTGAAGCTGAATACCGCGACAGCGAAGGCAACACCATCAGCGTGCGGGAAGGGGAGGCGCTGCTGCTCTCTGCCCAGCCGGGTGTGAGTTACACCGAAATGAACCTGAGCAAAGATCGACCGCTGACACGCATGCAGCTCTGGCTGGCCGCCTGTCCGGAGCGTGAAAATCCGCGGATGCAGAAAATCGCCCTGACGGATGGCCGGTTGTCCCAGCTGATCGCCTCGCCGGATGGCATGGACGACAGTCTGCAACTGCGTCAGCAGGTGTGGATTCATCAGGTCGAGCTGGCACCAGGCGAAAAACATTCGCTGCGGTTACAGGGGCCGCGTGCCTATCTGCAGTCGATTCACGGTTCGCTGGAAGCGATGTCCGGCACGGATCATCAGGAGAAGCTGGGCTGTGGCGATGGTGCCTTTTTACAGGAAGAGAAGCTGTTGCAACTGACGGCGAAAACCGCGACCCGCGCACTGGTCATCGACATTCCGGTCTGAACATCGGGCAATAAAAAAGGCGGCCATGGCCGCCTTTTTTGCGTTTTGCGTATTACTTCAGCATGGTGAAGGCCGTGGTGACGTGCTTCACGCCACTGACGCGGCTGGCGACATCAGCCGCCGCCTGCGCTTCCTGCGGTGTCACCAGACCCAGCAGGAACACTTCGCCATTCTCCGTCGTCACTTTCACATTGGACGATTTCACCTGATCGCTGCCCAGCAGCTGCGAGCGGATTTTGGTGGTAATCCAGGTGTCTGACGACGTGGTGCCCAGCGTCACTTTCTGGCCGATACGGATCTCGTTATAGACCTCGGTTGCGCCATCAACGCCCATGGTGATCTGTTTGGCACGATTGGCGATCTCCTGTGAAGGCGCCTGACCGGTCAGCAACACTTTGCCCTGATAGGCGGTGGCGACAACGCGCGCATCGGTTTTAATCTGCTGATCTTTTGCCAGCGCGTTAGTCACGCGTAGCTCCAGCGTACCGTCGTCAACCTGCGTACCCACTGAACGGGGATCGGTGGCCGTTTTGGTGGCAACGGCTGCGCCGCCCGCCACAACCGCAACACAGCCCTGCAGCAGCATGGCGGTTAACAGAATAGCTATAGCATTCAATGCTTTCATTCGTGCTCCTTCGGTCATTCCTGATGGGGAAAGAGAGTGTTATCGATCAGATCGCATAAGCAATTAACGGTGAGCATATGCATCTCCTGAATACGGGCGCTGCGGTGCGACGGAATGCGGATCTCCACATCCTGCGGACCCAGCAGTCCGGCGAGCTCTCCGCCATCATACCCGGTAAGCGCAACGATAGTCATATCGCGTGTTACCGCCGCTTCCACGGCCTTAACGATGTCACGGGTGTTGCCACGGGTTGAGATAGCCAGTAACACATCGCCTGCGTGTCCCAGGGCGCGCACCTGCTTGGCATAGATCTCATCGTGCAGGCGGTCATTACCAATCGCGGTCAGCATCACGTTGTCGGCGCTCAACGCCAGCGCCGGTAAGCTTGGGCGTTCGGTCTCGAAACGGTTGATCATGCTGGCGGCGAAGTGCTGTGCATTGGCGGATGAGGCACCGTTGCCACAGCTCAGGATTTTATTGCCATTCAGTAACGACTGCACCAGCGTCATAGCGGCGCGGGAGATGGCATCGGGCAACGCTTCGGCTGCGGCAATCTGAGTTTGAATACTTTCGGTAAAACACGCTTTAATTCTGTCCTGCACACGACCACCTGGTTCTAAACGTCTGCATTAAAGGCATTCGGCAGCCACTCGAGCGCCGTGCCGGTAATGGCGATGATGTCGAAACGGCAATTCACTGTTTCAAAACTGCCGCCGCGTTGCGCCAGCCAGAGAGCGGCAGCGCGCAGCAGCTTTTGTTGTTTATTCCGGGTTACGCTGGCGAGCGCGCCACCATAACGCGCATCGCGTCGGTAGCGAACTTCAACAAACACCCAACAGTGCCCGTCACGCATTATCAGGTCAAGTTCACCATTGCGAAAGTGAACATTACTGGCGACCCATATCAGGCCAGCCTGCTCCAGATAGCGCCGGGCATCTTCTTCATACCTGGCGCCAGTCTGACGCCGATTTAGTTGGCCGGTGCGATTTCGCCCCGACGATACTGGTTCCATGTCAACTTCCTGTTGATCACACAATCCGTGTCGGCGCTGAGCTTGCCGGTATTGCCGTCCAGCGTAAAGCCAGGTGACTGACGCATCTGGTTAAAGTGATTCGCCAGCGTCCAGGCATCCATTCCCATGGCATAGAGACGCACCAGCGAATAGTCATTATTGAATGACTTCGACGTCTGCTGCATCAGGCCAGGATTGCTGCCGGAGAGCAGCGGAATATCGCTGAACTGAAGGCCATCCATTTCCAGACGGAAGTCCGGGCCGGCACCGGCTTGCGCGCTGCGCGAACTGGCGTAGAGCGAGATATTGCTGCGACTGCCGGTGCGCATGGTGATCATCGGTTTGATCAGCTGCAGTTCGTCCTGCGTTGAAACGATATAGACCGCATCGACGCCGCCGCCGCTGCTGGTGCTGACCACATCTGGCGTGTTCTGCTGCGGTGCCGGGATAGTCAGGCCCGCAATCGTAACACCCTGCGGCTCGGCAGGTGCAGCGTTCACTGGCGTACCGGATAAGCTGATGCCCGCGCCGCTGTTAATGCCCTGTTTCAGCTCTGAGGTCGAACCAAAGCGCTGCTGCATCACCGTGCTGCCACCCAGCGTCTGCCACTCCTGAGCAAAGGCATTGGTGACGCGATCGCCCAGTCCGCTGCGCGGAACCAGCAACAGCGGCTGGCGTTTGCCCTGATCCCAGATATGGTGCGCCGCATCGCGCGCTTCGTCTTCAGGAGAAAGCGCAAAGTAGCAGATATTCGGATGGTTCTGGATCTTTTCCGGCTCGTTGAGCGCCAGCACATTCAGTGGCGTCTGGCTGTTGGCGACCTTCTCAACGTTGCTCTTCAGCAGCGGACCGACCACGATGGTGGCGCCATCCTGCTGTGCCTGCTGCATCACCTGTTCAATCGGCTGGCTGCTGGTGTCATAGACCTTGATCTGTGCGTTGCTGGCCGGTTCTGCGGCAGCAGGCTGTGATTGAGGCTGTGGCGTCGCGTCGGCAGGCTGTTGCTGCTGCGGCGCGCTGATGGGATCGGTGGAAGAACCAGCCGCGGCAGCGGGTTGGGTGCTGGCGGTTGCATCAGCAGCGGCGGGCTGAGCTGCCGCAGGCTGAGCGACCGGCGCGGAGATGCCATTCTTCGCATCATTAAAGCCTTTCTGAATCGCGTTGGCGAATACCTGAGCCTGGCCATTCAGCGGCAGCAGCAGCGCGATGATGCTGGTTGAGGCTTTGGTGTAGTTCTGCATCTGGCTCAGCTGCGTCGGCAGCGTTTTGGCCGCCGGGTTCTGCGGATAGCGGGTCTGCCAGTCTTTGATGCCTGACTTGAGCATCTCGGCATCCTGCGTGTTGGCGCGCCAGACCGCGAGCAGATCCAGCCAGCCCTGCAGCACATTTTCATCGGCATTGATGACCAGGTTGCTGACTTCCTGCGGCGACATCTGGGTCAGTGTCTGCCAGGTGGCGTCGATATTGCCCTGATGATCGGTGCCTTTCAGCAGCGGCTCCTGGGCAATATAGTTGCGCAGCAGCGAGAGTGAAGGGCGACCCTGTGCGCTGGCGATCTGCAGGCTGTAGTAACGCGCCAGCTGATCCTGCGACAGTGCGCCGGTTTTCACTGCCGCTAACAGCGGTTCGGCGTCTTTGATCTTCTGCTGTGCAATCAGCAATTGCGCTTTCAGCAGCAGGGATTCCTGTTGCTGCGTCTCAGAGAGCTGCTGCGGCAACTGGCTCAGTTGCTGAGTCGCCTCAGGATACTTTCCTTCCTTCAACAGGGCGCGGATTGCAAGTAATTGCCAGTCGGTCTTGCTATCATCGCTGCTTTGCTGCGCTTGCTGCAGATAGTAAGCGGAGCTGGCTGTGACGGGCCCCTGAATATTGACGGTTGAGGTTTGCGGCCCCTGACCGCTACATGCGGCTAAAATCAGCCCAGCAAGAATGACAGGCAGAAAGCGTCCTGCTTTATGACGAACGACTTTTGAAGGAAGCATACTGTATCCAGTGATGTTTTTTTCAAGATGCTCAATATTAAATCGGCAATTCGGATGAAACAATGAAACAACTCGATCGGGCAGAGATTTCTGCCAGCACGCTCTACATCGTTCCAACCCCGATTGGTAATTTGGGTGATATCACCCAGCGGGCGCTGACGGTGCTTTCGAGCGTCGATCTGGTCGCTGCGGAAGATACACGTCATACCGGACTGTTGCTACAACATTTCGCCATCAATGCGCGACTCTTCTCACTTCATGACCATAACGAGCAGCACAAGGCTGAACTGCTGCTGACGAAGCTGCAGGAGGGTCAAAGCATAGCCTTAGTTTCTGATGCTGGCACGCCGCTGATCAACGATCCAGGCTACCATCTGGTGCGTCGCTGCCGTGAAGCGGGCATCCGTGTGGTGCCGCTGCCGGGCGCCTGTGCTGCCATTGCTGCATTAAGTGCTGCAGGGCTGCCATCCGATCGTTTCTGTTACGAAGGGTTTCTGCCCGCCAAAACCAAAGGCCGTTGCGACGCCCTGCGGGCGCTGGTGCAGGAGCCGCGCACGCTGATTTTCTATGAGTCGACCCACCGTCTGATCGACAGCCTGCAGGATATGGTGAGTGAGCTGGGTGCCGAACGCTACGTGGTGCTGGCGCGCGAGCTGACCAAAACCTGGGAGTCGATTTACGGTGCACCGGTCGGCGAGCTGCTGGCGTGGGTAAAAGAAGATGAGAATCGTCGCAAAGGCGAGATGGTGCTGATTGTCGAAGGGTACAAAGTTGATGATGAAGATGCGTTACCGGCCGATGCGCTGCGTACGCTGGCGCTGCTGCAAAAAGAGCTGCCGTTGAAACGTGCGGCTGCGCTGACCGCTGAGATCCACAGCGTGAAGAAAAATGCGCTTTATAAGTATGCGCTGGAGCAGCAAGAGGCGTGACAAACGCCGGCGAATGTCCTATTATCCCGCGCCGAAGCTGACCAGACAGTCGCCGCTTTGTCGTCGTCCTCACTTGTGGGGAGACGGGCAGAGGGGAGGAAAGTCCGGGCTCCATAGGGCAGGGTGCCAGGTAACGCCTGGGAGGCGCAAGCCTACGACCAGTGCAACAGAGAGCAAACCGCCGATGGCCCAGAAATGGGATCAGGTAAGGGTGAAAGGGTGCGGTAAGAGCGCACCGCGCGACTGGCAACAGTTCGTGGCACGGTAAACTCCACCCGGAGCAAGGCCAAATAGGGGTTCACAAGGTACGGCCCGTACTGAACCCGGGTAGGCTGCTTGAGCCAGTGAGCGATTGCTGGCCTAGATGAATGACTGTCCACGACAGAACCCGGCTTAACGGTCAGCTTCGACTTTTTATCAAAAACCCCGCTTCGGCGGGGTTTTTGCTTTGCAGGGTATAAGCATGCAGCGATCAATGTCGAAGTTTGGTGCATCATGCTCAGCGTCCCTGGGCAGACGACTACAGAGAATGAAAAACTTTTTGCATTTACATCAACAGCAATTACAGCTTCATATACATCACAAAGTCCAAGCATTGCCTATATAGCAAAATATTCGATACTGAGTACAGGTACAGCTAATACCGGTGCATCATTTTTCGCAGGTTACCGTACACCTGGTATTCACTAAATAGAGCTTTTCCTGTGGTTTGTGCTTATTGTTATTGTGGTTAAATTTTGTAATATTCCTCACAGGGTAAATGGAAATTAAATAGAGGGAATTATGACTCGTGGATTTGTGAGGTACCCAATTTGAGCAATCGTGGAGAAATCCTGGATTCATCCCGATTTGGTTCAGAAAACGGGATTAGGCATGGGCTTCTTTATTCAGGAGTGCTTGGCTGGCTTGATATGGGTCACGCTCGCGGAGATGATGTTCGTAAACTTATGGCACAGTTCTCCACTGGTGAAGCTGGCAGCGATTCTTATTACCGGGTGCGTTATGAACAAACTATGGGGATCAGCCGGTTTGCTACTGGTCGCTTTAATGTCTGGGAGATAAAAAAAGGGAGAACTCTCACAGAAAGGCAGAGTATTGCATTGGTGATGATGATGAGTACTGCTGTCGCTTTTGAAAATTGGCAGTCAATGCCCTGGTTCAGTTGGTATACTGATAGCGGTTTCAGTGGCGAGGATCTTGTATCGGACTTATTTGGTTTCTATAAAGTTAATTATCCCCGCGTATATTGGGGAGAACTTAAGATTGCCAGCAAAGAATCAGCCCTACGCCGATGGGACCATTATGGACCGATTAGTCGTTATAAGAACACGGGTTTTTTACCCTTGTTATTTCCTGATCCTATAGAAAAATTCACCTGCCCACGCCCTTATAAAGGTCAGCTTCCGCGATTTATGAAACAGGTTATGCCATATAAATTTACTCCGAATGATGACATAGTGCGACGGTCTAATGATAAAGCCGGAATCATTAACGCATTTCAGTAAACAGAGAGTGAAAATGTTAAAAAGGATCGCTGCAATCGGCGCTGTCATTATCATTATTTTCCTGCTGATTGATTTTAGTATGCAGAAGGTTGCTGAACGGGATGAAGGTTACACTCAGTCAAATCTATGGGCATATTATCTATACACTGACAGGGATATCAGGAGGGCCCCACGTGCATCTGAATCATATCATTTTACGTTTACCGCGCAGGATGGTAGTCAACCGCAGGAAAGTAGTATTGTTTACAGCACGGATGCTCCTTTAGTTGAGGTTAAAAATTATCTGGCGTCCTTAGGTTACAGGGCGGTGGAGCATAATGGATGGTCTGAAAAATGGGAAAAGGAAGGTAATGTTACGCCTTACTTCTATATATCTCATGACAGCAAATCACATTCGCTAACGCTAAGTAAGGTAGATTTTCGCTGACAATCTTCAGTGACCCAATCTCCAGCACTAATCAAGCGACTCTTCCCCCCAAAACCAGATACGCGACGTGTGGTTTAAGCAATCTGCCTGAACGGTCAGCTTCGACTTTTTATCAAAAACCCCGCTTCGGCGGGGTTTTTGCTTTGTGACGCGCGGTGGTTTGAAGGTCAGCGGTGAGATCGCGCCTGCAAAGGAAACAGGATCAGATCGGAAAGTCGCAAAATCCGTCATCCCTTGTATCTTGTTTTCTGTAGTGGTTAGCTCCCACTACAGGAAGCAGGATGAATCTGTGTCATCCATCAGGATTCGATCCTGTGTGTCAGCCTAGATCTCCTGCTTCCCCTTTCACGCCAGCATTAACTTTGAACGGTTGCCAGGAGCAGCGACTCCGCATGCACAAGGGAAACG